>CAVSRN010000040.1:0-32024 GCA_963730195.1 uncultured Alphaproteobacteria bacterium | reverse complement strand
TCTGATCAACCACCTCCGTCGGCGGGGCCCTATCGGGGTGACGCGCGCGGGCGCTCGATGCCGGCACGGAGGGCGCCTTCGAACAGCCAGATGTCGCCGGAATTGAGCATCGTCGGGAAGCCCTGGGCGATCCACGCGTGCCCGGTCTCGACATCGCCGATCAGGCAGCCCGCGGCCTTGCCGTGCTCGCGGCAGGCGGCGAGCCCCTTTGCGACCGCCGCCCGGAAGCCCGGGTGCTCGAGCTGCAGCGGGATGCCGAGGCTACGGCCGACCACGGCGACATCGACCCCGGGCACGCTCATGATGTCTTTGGCATCGCGCACGCCAGGGCGGTCTCGATCTAGACGACCGCCAGGCACCTCGGGCCGGAGCCGGCGGTGCCGGTCGAGACTTCGAGCCACCTTGCTGCCCTCGCTGCAGGCTAAGCCATTGTATTGTAATCCTTCCTCGGGTTCGTTCGGCTTATGGCGACGGTCGATCCGGAGCCACCCGGCCGCGTGACCGGGCCTCGGCCTGGAGCAGCCCGAGCACGGCCAACCAGCGGACCCGCTCGGCCATCGGCTCGTGCGCGCGCAGCGGTCATGCTTCCGGGCGGCTCGTGCCGACCGCCTCTGGCTGGCCACGGTTCCCGATCATTGCGGAGCTATGGTCGAATTTGGGGGATGAGGCGGGAGGCGGCGTATCCTCGGTGATGGATGAAGTCACCGTTGGAGGGATACGCCATGGAGGAGGATACCGTCGTTGGGCTGCCGCGGCCAGGAGGAGCGGTCGAGGATGATCCGCTGCTGGCGGTGTTGCGTGATGGCGCAAGGCGGATGCTGACCCAGGCGATCGAAGCCGAGGTCACGGGGTTCCTCGCCGCGCACGCCGACCGTCGCGACGACGTCGGGCGCCAGCGCCTGGTGCGCAACTGCCACGGGCCGAAGCGGACCATCCAGACCGGCATCGGCCCGATCGCGGTGCAGCGCCCTCGGGTCCGCGACCGCGGCGCCGACCAGAACGCCCGGGACCGCTTCACCTCGGCCGTACTGCCGGCCTATCTGCGGCGGACGAAGAACGTCGAGGAGCTGTTGCCCTGGCTCTACCTCAAGGGTATCTCGACCGGCCAGTTCGAGGTAGACGCTCGCCGTGCTGCTGGGGCCGGACGGCGCCTGGCCTGTCGGCGACCACGATCCGCCGCCTGGTGGCCGCCTGGCAGGACGAGCACGAGCGCTGGCAGGGGCGCGATCTGTCGGCCAAGCGCTATGTCTACGTCTGGGCGGATGGCGTGTACTTCGCGCCGCGCCTCGAGCATGACCGGCAGTGTGTTCTGGTCCTGATCGGCGCCGACGCGAGCGGCAGGAAGGAGTTGCTCGCGATCGACGATGGCTTTCGGGAGAGCGAGCAGAGCTGGCACGAGCTGCTCGTCCGTCTGCGCGAGGGCAACGGTCTCGAGATCGACCCCGAGCTCGCGACTGGCGACGGCGCGCTCGGCTTCTGGAAGGCGGCGCGCAAGGTCTGGCCCAAGGTCACGCCGCAGCGTTGCTGGGTCCACAAGACGGCCAATATCCTCAATTACTTGCCGAAGTCAGTGCAGAGCAAGGCGAAGGCTGATCTTCATGCAATCTATGAGGCCGACAGCCGGGCGGCCGCCGAGGCGGCGTTCGAGCGCTTCCTCGCCAAATACCACGCGAAGTATGAGAAGGCGGCGCACTGCCTGGTCAAGGATCGTGAAGCCCTGCTGGCCTTCTACGACTTCCCTGCCGAGCACTGGAAGCACATCCGCACCGGCAACCCGATCGAGAGCACGTTCGCGACCGTGCGGCTTCGGACCGACAAAGCGAAGGGCTGCCTGTCGCGGGCGACCGCGCTCGCCTTCGTCTTCAAGCTCACGAAGCTGGCGGAACGTCACTGGCGCCGGCTGAACGGCTCCGAGCGCCTCGCCGAGATCATTGAGGGTGTTCGCTCCCGCGACGGCGAACCCGACACGCCCGCCGAGGATCAAGCCGCCGCCTGATCCCATCCCCCAACATTGACCATAGCTCATCATTGCGCGGGGAAGCCGTTCAGGCGGCGAAGTCCTCGAGGTCGCGGACGAACAAATTCTGTTCGTGTAGCGACGCCGGCCAGCGGTCGGTAAGCGCGTCCTTGTCGGGGCCATCCTCGCAGGTCGGATTGACGATTTCGATCATGCGTCCAGCTTTCTGCCACCAACGGAATACCTCGAGCATCGAACGGGTCTGGTGCAGCAGCTCCTCAGGTATCGGTGCTGTTGGCCGCGTCTGCGATGAGCTTCGCCATCATGATTGAGGGCGGGCGGCACGTGCGCCGCGCGTCGTAGCGGACGTTGCGCCACCGCTTCATGAGCTGGAGAGCGATAAGCGCCTTCGACTTCTGATGCGGCGGCAGTAGCGCAGGCAGTTCCTCGCTGTCGGCCTTCTCTGCCAGGACCCGGAGTTCATGCCCGGCGGCCCGCTTTGCCAACAGTTGCGCGAATTCGTAGTCGAGCGGCGTCGTCTTCCTAAACCATTCGGCGAAGCCCCAGGGGTTGGCGACGAAGGTCCGGTCGGGATCGCTTGGACCGTCGGGGCTGTGAAAGAGCAGGCTCGTGCGCTCCGGGCGCTCGACCAGACGGACCATGGGTGTGATGTCCGCGTGCATCTTGTCAACGTAGTGGACCGTGACACAGCGGGTCCGGCGTTCGGTCATGTCGTGGTATCGAGAACCAGGCTCGCCGCGGATGCTGTAAAAGAGAAGGTCCATTGCCATCTGGGGTTCGATGCTACGCGGCAGACCTAGCTGGGCAATGAAGTCCAGGTCGTATTCGTCGGTCGTCAGCCGGGAGGCGATCGTCGCACCGATCGCCATGGAGCCTTGGGGATAGGTGAGCTCGACCTGGCCCTGAAGTGGGCTGCCGTCGCGGTCGAGCCACTCGCCGAGCGTCTGATAGCGCTGCTCGGCCCTGTCATGGCCCGTTCGGCTCAGCTGAACCCGAATCGCTAGATCGGCGAGCAAAAGGTCGCGCATCCGCGGTGTCGTCTGCCGAAGCGGGACGTGCGGGTCAGGCTCGAGCGCTACGCGGCGATCCTGGCGGGCTGGCGATCAAAGTAAGCTGGGGCCTGATTCGCCAGTGTGACGAAAAACCACGTAACCGCAAAGGCTTACACATACCGCACCCCGTCGCATGATGCTACAGAAGTGAAGGCATCGCGTGCCTCACCGGAAATTCGCAGGCAAATTCGAAACCTCCGGAAATTGGCGAAACCCGCCGATGCGTCACATGTGGCGCATCCATGCGCCTCTCTTGCATCCGAAATCCGCGGTTTTGGGGCCGAAATCAGGCGGTTTTGAGGCCGAAATCGGCGGTCAAATCGCCGGTGTGGCCAAAAAACGTGTCACCGCAAAGGCTTACGCACACCGCACACCCTGTCGCACGAGGCTACAGAAGTGACGCATGGTGTCGCATCCCCGTCTTCCCGGGAAATTCGGGAGCGCGGCCGGAAGAATTGCCGATAATTCGTGACCGCGGCCACAAAATCCGAACAAATTGGCGCGTCGTGTGCCGGCGCGACCGGTGCTCACGAGCGCAGGACGCGAAGGAACTCCGCCGGCGAAAGTTGGATGTCGGCCAGGATCGCGCGGACCAGGGGCACGGCGAGGTCGCGGCCCTTGTGATGCGGGACCGTGGTCGTGCGGCCATCGGCATGACGGTAGAACACGTGGCTGCCCTTCTGGCGCACCCGGGCGAACCCGAGGCGTAGCAGCACACGCTCCATAGCGCGGGCGTCGATCGGCGCAAGACGCGGCACTCACGCGACCTCGATCTGCTGCACGCCCACGAACTTCGGCAGGCGCTCACGCAAATCCGTCTGCTCCTCGAGACAGAGCTCGAGGACCTCCTGGAGATTGGCGCGCAGCTCGTCGAGGCTCGCGGCCTGGGTGCGCGCGCCCGGAATCCCGGGCACGGTGCCGACGTACAACCCTGTGTCCTCGTCGAGCTCGATATACGCGGTGAGCGTCGTCATAACCTTGTTCCCAACTTTGGCTCGGCGGAGCATACCCGATTCCACTGCTCTTCGCCTCATCTCGGATTGGCCGGAGATGCCAACCCATGACCAGCCCCCGCGACGCTCGTCAACAGGGTCTGGAACGGCCTGGAGGATGCCGACAGCCTGCGGGCGGCCGTCAGTGCTCGCCCTGGTCACGTCCGTCAAGATGGTGGAAATTTGAGGCTGTCTCGAGGTGGCCATCGGTCATGCGGCCTTGGGTGGAATTTGTGGTTGGTCGGCGTCGGCGGCCGGCATGAGGAGCTCGGCCATGGCCTCGACCTGCATGTAGCGGTGCATCGGCTGCCACGCGTCGTTCTGCTCCAGGAGCACGGCGCCGATGAGGCGGATGATCGAGGCCTCGTGGGGGAAGATGCCGACCACGTCGGCGCGGCGTTTGACCTCTTTGTTGAGGCGCTCCAAGGGGTTGGTGCTGGGCAGCTTGGTGCGGTGCCGGGCCGGGAAGGTCATGTGGGCGAGCACGTCATGCTCGCTGTCGTCCATCAGCTGGGCGAGCTTGGGCCATCGAGCACGGAGGTGATCGGCGACCTGGCGCCAGGTCTGATGCGCGGTCGCGGCATCGGCTTGCCAAAACGCCTGGCGCCGGGCCGCGGCGACCACGGTGTGCTGGCCTTTCGGCACGTGGGCGAGCGCGGTGCGCATGAAGTGAACCCGACAGCGTTGCCAGGTGCTGCCGAGGACCCGGCCGATGGCGTGCTTCAGGCCTTCATGCGCGTCCGAGATCACCAGCCGGACGCCCTTCAGCCCGCGCTTGACCAGCTTCTTGACCAAGCTCGACCAGAAGGTCTCGGCCTCCGACGGCCCGACGTGCAGGCCGATGATCTCGCGCCGCCCGTCGGGGTTGACCGCCACGGCGATGATCACCGCCACGGTCACGATCCGGCCGCCCTCGCGTTGCCGGAGACAGGTGGCATCGAGCCAGAGATACGGCCACTCGCCCTCCAGGGGCCGCTCCAGAAACGCCATCACCCGCTCGTCGATGTCCTTGCACAGCTTGGAGACCTGGGACTTGGAGATGCCGGTGAGGCCCATGGCCTGCACGCGCGGCGCTCCGCACCGACCACCGAGGTCGATGCTGGGAGCCAGCCGCGCGTCGACGCGGCGGGTCGAGACGCCGCCGATCCAGGCCTCCTGGATGACGGCCACCAGCGCCTTCTCGCTGGTCTTGCGGGGCTCGAGAAAGGGCGGGACGTACCAGCCCTGGCGCAGCTTCGGGATGCGCAGCTGGAGCGGGCCGAGCCGGGTGTCGAGGGTGCGGGCGCGATGGCCGTTGCGGTAGTTGAGCCGCTCGGGCGACCGCTCGTGCCGGCCGGCGCCGATCACGCCCTCGACGTCGGCCGCCATCAGCAGCTGCAACACCGCCTCGGCGACCGCACGCAGGAAGTCGCCGTCGTCGACCTTCTCCAGCAGCTCGACCAATGCCATGCTCTCCTCGGTCATCGGGGCCTCGATCGGTCTTCGGGTGAAGCGTTCCAACGCCATCCGAGCCGAATGATCCGATGACCACCTCGCCGGCAACCCGGCGGCGCGCCCTCGCCTGACTCGTCGAAGGTCGCCCCGGCGCGCCGCCTCCCTCAGCGATTTTCCACCACCTCCGTGGAGTACGTCATGCCAAGCTGACGAGTGCCTGTGAGTGAGAATTCTCATCCGGCCAAAGCCGTAGCGGGCAGGCCGGGACCGAGTCTTGCGGGCGTCGCGGCAACGCGGGGTCCGAAGTGTAGACAGGGGTCATGCGGGGTGCGGGATTGAGCCTCGAAAGGTGGAAGGTCGCGGAGGCCGAGAGGGTTGCCAGTCTCGAAGGCAGCACGAGCGTCATCGCTAGGCGAGATGGCGTCGCTCCGCCGGGGTCGAAGGCCGGATCACGCATGAACAGCATTCGTCGGAACATGAGAGGCCCGACCGGGTCCGCCGGATTGGTCTCCGGCGGGGGATGGTGGCGAGGCGTTGCCGGAGCCGCCATCCGAGCTGAGGTCGGGAGTCGGACTGGTTCGTAGTACCGATGACGCCGTCGAAGGCAACGAGACGAGCCGAGGGAAGGGGCCAGCCCGGAAGGAGCCCACGCGAGGGCGACGGGGTCCGGACGCAGAGCCGGGTTGCCCTGCCATCCAACCTCGCACGGGTGAACGCGGCGGCCCGCTCGGCCGTCCGGATGCGGTTCACCGCCCTGCTGCACCACGTCGACGTCGCGGCGCTCGAACGAGCGTTCCGACGTCAAAAGCGGCAGGCCAGTGCGGGAGTCGATGGGATGACGGTGGCGGACTACGAGCAGAACCTGGTGGGCAACCTCCAAGATCTCTGCGCGCGGGTCCACACTGGGCGCTACCGGCCCCAGCCGGTCCGGCGTGTCTAGATCCCGAAAGCCGATGGCGGGCGGCGTCCGCTCGGCGTGCCGACCCTGGAGGACAAGATCGTCCAGGGTGCGATCGCCGAGACGCTGAGCGCCATCTACGAAGTCGACTTCCTCGGGTTCTCCTACGGCTTCCGGCCGCGGCGGAACCCGCACCAGGCTCTCGCGTCGCTGCACACGGCGATCATGAGCCAGCGCGTGAACTGGGTGCTCGATGCCGACATCCACAGCTTCTTCGACTCGGTCGACCACGAGTGGTTGCTGCGGATGCTGGCGCACAGGATCGCCGACCCGCGCGTCCTCCGGCTGGTCCGGATGTGGCTCGAGGCCGGTATTCTCGAGAGCGATGAGTGGCACGAGACGGACCGGGGAACGCCGCAAGGAGCGGGCATCAGCCCGCTGTTGGCCAACATCTTCCTGCACTACGTCCTCGATCTCTGGGTCCACCAGTGGCGGCGTCGCCACGCGCGCGGTCGGGTCTCGATCGTGCGCTATGCGGACGACTTCGTCATGGGCTTCGAGAGCGCGGCCGATGCCCGGCAGATGCTGGCGGATCTCAAGGAGCGTCTGGTCAAGTTCGGCCTGACGCTCCATGAGGATAAGACGCGCCTGATCGAGTTTGGCCGCCTACCGGCCATGGCTCGGCAGCAGCGCGGCGAGCGGCGCCCGGAGACCTTCGCCTATCTTGGGTTCACCCACTATTGCGGGTGGACCCGGGACGGCCGGTTGATCGTCAAGCACAAGACGCAGAGCCAGCGTCTGTCGCGCAGACTGACAGCGCTGCGCCAGCAAGCGCGGCGGCTGATGCATGCGCCGCTGGCCGAGCAGCATCGCTGGTATGCCAGCATCCTGCGCGGCCATTACGGCTACTTCGGCCTGCCGCACACTTGGCGATCTCTCGACGGGTTCCGGCGGGAAGTCCGGCGCATCTGGTTCAACTGCCTCAAGCGGCGGAGCCAGAAGAACCGGCGCATGGGCTGGGACTGGTTCGAAGCTCTGACGGCATGCTTGCCCTTGCCAGCACCTCGAATCACTCACCCCTGGACAGCACGAGCGGCCCGATGCGGGTGACTTCCGGGAAGAGCCGGGTGCGGGAAAGCCGCATGCCCGGATCTGTGAGGGCGAAGCCGAATGGCCGAGCTACTCGACCGCTAACTTTACAGCCGAATCCGGCCGCTGATATGGTGGCGCGCACGACAACCATAACCCGTAAGGGGGGCTAACGAGATGCCATCTTCACGACGCCCGGGCGTGATCGGCCCGTGGACCCGCCGCCAACTCCTGCAGGCCAGCGCGCTCGGCGCCGGCGCTCTGGCGGCCAGCCGGCCGGGCCGGCTGCTCGCCGAGGACAAGATCACCGTCGTCAACTCGATCCGCTCGCTCTCCAACCCCTACCACGCGACCTGGAACCAGGGCGGCGAGGCGTTCGCCAAATGGGCCGGCGCCGACTACGTCACCCTGGTCACCGAGGGCAACAGCGAGAAGGGCATCGCCGACATCCAGGCGATCATCGCCAAGACCGGCGGCAACATGGTGCTCAACGTCGATCCCAACGAGAGCCCGGACGCGCGGCCGATCGTCGAGGCCTGCGCCAAGGCCGGCGTCTACGTCGTGACCCAGTGGAACAAGCCCGCCGACCTCCACCCCTGGGACTTCGACCCGCACTACGTCGCCCACATCTCGTTCGACGGCAAGCCCAACGGCAAGGCGATGGCCGAGGCGCTGTTCGCCGCCATGGGCGGCAAGGGCGGCATCGTGGCGCTCGGCGGCATCCTCTCCAACGTGCCGGCGATCGAGCGCAAGGCCGGGCTCGACGAGGCGCTCAAGGAGCATCCCGACGTCGAGCTCCTGGACTTCCAGGTCGCCAACTGGGATCCGAACCAGGCCTATGACATCACCAACGCCTGGGTGACCCGCTTCGGCGATCAGATCAAGGGCGTCTGGGCGGCCAACGACGGCATGGGCGTCTCGGCGCTCGAGGTGCTGCGCGCCGAGGGGCTGGCCGGCAAGGTGCCGGTCACCGGCATCGACGGCATCCAGCTCGCGGTCGAGGCGGTGATGGCCGGCGAGTTCGCCGGCACGGTCGCCTGGGACCCGTTCTGGCAGGGCAGCATGGGGCTCTCGATCCCCTACCACGCCAAGATCGGCAAGTTCGATCCGAGCAAGGAGCCGCGCGACCACCGCGAGTTCTACGGCACCGGCATCGTGATCACCAAAGACAACGCCAAAGAGTTCTACGAGACCAACATCAAGAGCACGCCCAAGCTCGATTTCGAGGACCTCTGGGGCCGCGCCTCAGGTCAGATCCAGTACCAGTGATCCCGGCCTTGCCCGAGGTGGCCAGCTGGGCCGCAGGCGTCGGCCGGAGATCGGCGGCGGTGGCTCGCCAGCGGCGATGACCGCGGCCGCCTCGGGCACCCTTGCCGCCAGGCAGGAGGCGCCGGCGGCGCGCCGGCGCCGGCTGCTCCGCCGGCTCGGACCGTTCGCGCCGGTCCTCGTGCTGGTGGCGCTCTGCGCCCTGATCGGCCTGATCAACCCCAGTTTTCTGTCGGTGCGCAACCTCGCGCGGATCGCCAATACCGGCGCGATCCCGCTGATCCTCGGCCTCGGCGTCACCTTCGTGATCATCATGGGCTCGATCGATCTGTCGATCGAGGGCGTGGTCGCCTTCAGCGCGGTGATCCTGAGCCTGGTGGTGCTGAACGGCGCCAATGCCAACGACTTCGGCCTGCTCGGCGCCCTGCTGGTGATCCTGCTCGGCGCCCTGCTCGGCCTGATCAACGGGGTCATTCACGTCGCCCTCAGAATTCCGTCCTTCATGGCGACGCTCGGGATGTGGTTCGTGGGCGTCGGCGTCGCCAACGCGATCCTGGGCGGCGTCACCGTCCGGATCAACGACCAGACCATCCGGGCGCTGGCGCTCGAGCGCCTGCTCGGCATGCCGATTGCCGTCTGGGTCGCCCTGGTGGCGCTCGGCATCGCCTACGTGATCCAGAACCACACCCGCCTCGGCCGCCACATGTATGCGATCGGCGGCGGCGAGGACCTGGCGGCGCTCTCGGGCATCGACGTCCGGCGCTGCCGGATCGCGGTCTTCACGATCGCCGGCACCTTCTATGGCCTGGGCGGGATCATCGCCGCTGCCCAGCAGGGCGCGGGCTTTGCGCTGATCGGCCAGGGCCGGCTGTTCACCACGATCACCGCCGTGGTGGTCGGCGGCACCGCGCTGATGGGCGGCTCCGGCGGCGTGCTCCAGACCCTGGTCGGCGTGCTGATCGTCATGGTGCTCAGCAACGGCATGGTGCTGATGGGCATCTCGCCCTACGTCCAGCAGGTGGTGCAGGGCGTGCTGATCATCATCGCGGTGGCGCTCTCGGTCGATCGCGCCCGGCTCGGCATCAACAAGTGAGCGCGCCGGCCGCCGCCGAAGGCCCCGCCCCGGTCCTGGCGCTGCGTGGGGTCGCCAAGTCGTTCCCGGGCGTCCAGGCGCTCGACGACGTCGCGATCGAGGTCCGGCCGCACGAGGTGGTGGGCCTGGTCGGCGAGAACGGCGCCGGCAAGTCGACCCTGATGCGGATCCTCGCCGGCGTCTACCAGCCGGATGCCGGCACGATCGAGCTGCACGGGCGGCCGGTCGTGCTCAGGACGCCGAACGAGGCCGCCCGGCACGGCATCGGCATGGTCTTCCAGGAGCAGTCGCTGCTGCCCAACCTGTCGGTCGCCGAGAACCTCTACCTCGGGGCCGAGGGGCCGTTCACCCGCGCCGGCCTGATCCGCTGGTCCGAGCTCCATGCCGCGGCCGCGCGCCAGCTCGCCAAGGTCGAGCTCAGGGTCGAGCCCTCGACGCCGACCGCCGAGCTCGATTTCGCCGCCCGCCAGATGGTCGAGCTCGCCAAGGCGCTGACGCTCGAGGAGCAGGCCGAGGGCCATCTGATCATCCTGCTCGACGAGCCGACTTCGGTGCTCGAGCAGGCCGACATCGACATCCTGTTCGCGCGCGTGCGGGCGCTCAAGGCACGCGCCTCGTTCATCTTCGTCTCGCATCGTCTCGACGAGGTCCTGGCGCTCAGCGATCGCATCTACGTCATGAAGGATGGCCGGGTGGTGGCCGACCTCATGGCCGCCGAGGCCGACGTCCACCGGCTGCATCAGCTGATGGTCGGGCGCGGCCGGGAGGCTCAGTACTATCGCGAGAGCAAGCAGCGGCCGTACCGCGACCAGGTCCTGCTCGCGGCCGAGAACCTGACGCTCGCCGGGGCGTACCGGGGCATCGACTTCGAGCTCCACGCGGGCGAGATCCTGGGCATCGCGGGCGTCCTCGGCTCCGGCCGCGAGGCGCTCTGCCGGACCCTGTTCGGCTTTGCCCAGCCAAGTGAGGGGCGCCTCCTGATCGACGGCGAGGCGGTCCGGCTCGCCTCGCCGTCCGATGCCGTCGCGCGCGGCATCGGCTACATCCCGCGCGAGCGGCGGACCGAGGGGCTGGTGCTGTTCCTGCCGGTCGCCGCCAACCTGACCCTTGCCAGCCTCGAGCGCGTCACGCGCGCGGGCCTGATCGACCACGGCCAGGAGAAGCGGGTCGCCTCCGGCTGGGTCGAGCAGCTCCACATCCGCACCCCCGGCATCGGCGCGCTCTGCCTCAACCTCTCGGGCGGCAACCAGCAGAAGGTCGTGCTCGCCAAGTGGCTGAACGCGCGCGCCCGGACCCTGATCCTCGACCACCCGACCCGGGGCCTCGACGTCGGCGCCAAGGAGGAGGTCTACGAGCTGATCCGGGCGCTCTCCGACGACGGCATCGGGATCATCCTGACCGCCGATACGCTCGAGGAGACGATCGGCCTCAGCCACACCATCCTGGTCATGCGCGATGGCGTGATCACGAGGCGTTTCGATGCCGCCGCCGGCAGCAAGCCCGAGCAGGTCGAGCTGATCGAGCACATGGTGTAGCCCTGATGAGAGCGGGCGCGATCGGAGCGGGGGGCGCGCATCTGCGGCAGGCGATGCCGCTCTTGACGCTGCTCGCGCTGATGATCCTGATCGGCCTGGTCACGCCCGAGTTCCTGACCGTTCAGACGCTCTTGGTCCTGGCCTCGGACACTGCCACCCTGTTCGTGATGGCGGTCGGCGTCACTTTCGTCATCATGCTGGGCGGGATCGACCTCTCGATCCAGTCGGTCGCTTCGCTCGCGAGCGTGGTCGTGGCGCTCGCCCTGCCGCGCTTCGGTTACGTCGGGTTCGTGCTGGCGACGCTCACCGGCACGCTCGCCGGCGCGCTCGGCGGCCTTGCCCACGTCAAGCTCAAGATCCCGTCCTTCATCGCGACGCTCGCGGTCGGCGGCATCGCGGCCGGCACGGCGCTGATCATCTCCGATGCCCGCGCGATCACCATGGGCGCGTCCGAGCGCGCCTACATCGGCTGGATCACCGGGGCCAGTCTCGGCCTGCCCAACGAGGTGATCATCGGTGCGCTGGTGCTGGCCGGCGGCCTGTTCGTCCAGCGCTACACCGCCTTTGGCCGCTACAGCCAGGCGATCGGCGCCGGCGAGCCCGCGACCTTCGCCTCGGGCGTGCGGGTCGACCGCCAGAAGATCATCGCCTGCATGCTGTCCGGCAGCTGCGCCGGCTTTGCCGGCGTGATCCTGGCCGGGCGCCTCGCCAGCGGGTCGCCGACGCTCGCGAACGAATTGCTCCTGCCGGCGATCGCCGCGGTCATCGTCGGCGGCACCGCGATCACCGGCGGCGTCGGCAGCGTCGCGCGCACGCTGATCGGCGCGCTGATCATCTCGGTCGTGCGCATTGGCATGACCTTCGTCGGCGTCGACATCTTCGCCCAGCAGATCGTGTTCGGGATCGTGCTGATCCTGGCGGTGGCGGTGACCATCGATCGCAGCAAGATCCCGATCGTCAAATGAGCAAGGGAGACGGCGATGGATCTGGGCCTCGCGGACAAAGTCGCGACCATCACCGGCGGCAGCGTCGGGATCGGCCTCGCGGTCGCACGCGAGCTGGCGCGCGAAGGCGTCCATCTGGCGCTGATCGCACGTGATCAGGGACGCCTCGCGGAGCGGGTGCGGGAGATCCGGGAAGAGTTCGGGGTGCAGGCACTCGGCATCGCCGCCGACGTCGCCACGGCCGAGGGTTGTGCCAGCGTGATCGCCGAGGTTCTGCGCGAATACGGCGGCTGCGACCTCCTGATCAACAATGCCGGCACCGGCTCCAACGAGACCATCATGGACGCGCCCGACGACAAGTGGCAGCGCTACTGGGACCTGCACGTGATGGCGGCGGTCCGCCTGGCGCGCGGTCTGGCGCCGATGATGCGCGCGCGCGGCGGCGGCGTGATCCTCAACAACGCCTCGATCTGCGCCGCCCAGCCGCTCTGGTACGAGCCGATCTACAACGTGACCAAGGCGGCACTGGTGATGCTGTCCAAGAACCTCGCCAACGAGCTGATCCCCTTCGGCATCCGGGTCAACGCGCTCAACCTGGGCCTGGTCCTGACCCCCGACTGGATCAAGACCGCGACCGAGCTCACCGCGGGCACCGGCAAGCCCTGGCAGAGCTACATCGAGGGCGTCGCCCACGAGCACGCGCCGATCAAGCGCTTCGCGACCCCCGAGGAGGTCGCCAGCTTCTTCGTGTTCCTCTGCTCCGAGCGGGCGAGCTATAGCGTCGGCGCCACCTACTACGTCGACGGCGGCATGCTGAAAGTCGTCAACTGAGAGGCTGTGAAAGTATTGAGCGGTGGGTGGAGGGGAGCGAAGCGATGGGGGAGGCGGTGGTGCGGGGGAGGGGTGTGGCTGCCGACGAGGGACGGTCGCGATGCGACGCGGTGGTCCCGGGCCGGCCGCTCCGCTTTCTTTGGTTTTGTTCGCTCGCTTTGGAGGCTGCTTTTGGTTGAGCGCGATGGCGTCAGAGCACGATATCGGCGGCGCCCGTGAGCGCCAGGATGCGCATCATGTTGTGCGCCAGCGCAAACCACAGGGCAATCGCCGTGACCTTGGCCAAGCCCCGGACCGGGAACTGGCGCAGGCCGCGGTTGCGGGCCTGGGCGTTGGCGCACTCCGCCGTCGCCGCCCGCTCCTTGTAGATCTCGCGCGCTGGCGCGCCGGCCATGCGCTGGCGCCAGGCGGCAATCGCCGGGCTGTCGTCAGCGCGCGGCTGATGACGGTCGCGGCTCGTGTCCTTGGGCTTCGGCACCGGCACGTAGGCGGTCGTGCCGCCAGCGTCCAAGGCCGCGATGTCGGCCAGGCTGGCATCGCCGCCGTCGGCCAGGTGCTCGCCCGGTCGGCTGCCGTACGCGGCCGCCAGCCGGTCCGCCATCGGCGCCATCTTGCCCATGTCGCTGCCGCCGTTGTCGAGGCTGACGGCGGCGATCATGCCGCTCTTGGTGTCGCTGGCGAGCTGCAGGTTGTAGGCCGGCCGGAAGCCACCGTCGGCCATCTTCATCACCCGGGCGTCGGCATCGGTGGTCGAGGCGCGCGCATCGGCCCTGGTCTTGAGCCTGTCGACCGCCGCCAACGCCGCCGCGATCCGCTCGCCGCGCTCACGCGCCGCCCGCTCGCGCGCCACCGCCTGACGCCGGCTCGCCGCCGCCGGGTCGGTCTCGAGCTCGGCGCGCAGCTCGGCCACGCGCTCGGCCGCCGCGCGCCGCAGCTCCAGGAGCCGCGCCTGGCGCCGGAACGACGCCGCCCCGGCCGCGGCGCGCACCCGCACCCCGTCCTGCGCCACCCGCTCGAGCGATGCCATCCCGGCCTCGATCATGGCGGCGAAGCTGTCGGCCAGCAGGCCGTCGAGCCGGTCGCCATGCGCCACCCGGAAGTCGGCCAGCGTCTTGTGGTTCACGCTGACCCCGCCGCACAGCCAGCGATAGGCGTGATGCTCCGCCGCACAGCCGCGCCAACGCCCGGGCGCTGCCCACCCCCTCGACCGTGGCATAGAGCCACAGCGCCAGGAGCAGGCGCGGGTCGGCCGGCGGGTGGCCGGGCTGGCCCTCGACCGCCTTGATCGCCCGATACCAGGCCGCCAGGTCGAGCCGCTCGGCGAACGACCAGACCTGACGCACGCGGTGATCCTCGGCCACCAGCTCGTCCAGGCTCACCGCCCGCAACGCCACCTGCCGGCGCTCCGGCTGGCGCAACCGCGGCGCCGCGGCCCCGACACCCTCCGGCGACGCCTGCTCCGCAAGCTCGCCGAACAGCCCCGCGTTCGCTCGCTCGGACATGTCCACCACCATATCTCGGTGACCACCATGCCCAACCTACTACATCCAGATCCCCTCTGGGAATCCCCCTCAAACCACCAATACATTCACAGACTCTGAGGGGACCACGGGCAGATCGGGGCCGGTCTAGCCGACCTGGTGTCGATTGCCAAGGCCGACGCGCCGCGACCCGGCGGCCACGGCCACCGTCGCCGCGATTTGGGCCTTCCTTGGTAGGGGCGAATCGGTCATCATGGTCTAGTAGCCGTGACCGTGCCGCACCGCAACAGTCGCGGGCGTGACCTCGCCCGACGGAGCTCAGCCACGACGCCCAGCCACGACGCCCAGCCCCCGACCGAGCCGACATCCAAAGAGCTGCTCCGGGAGGAGCAGTTCATCCGCGACAAGCTGATGGCGGGCGACAAGTCGCGCGTCCGGCGCTATGCCGATCTGGTGGTCGGCGAGGGCGCGTCCTACGGTCAGCTGCTCAAGTACGAGCTGATCACCGGCGTGTTCAGCGGGCTGCCGGGGGCTTTGGGCCTCGGGTTGCGCCAGTTGGCCTATCCGCGGCTGTTCAAGCGCATCGGCAAGGGGGTCGTGTTCGGCCGCCATGTCGTGATTCGCAACGCGCAGAACATCAGCCTCGGCGACGGGGTCATCATCGATGACGGCTGCGTGCTCGACGGGCGGGGCGCCGGCTCCGAAGGCGTCGTCATCGGCGACCGCGTGATCGTGAACCGCGGGACCACGATCCAGGCCAAGATCGGCCCCATCGAGATCGGCGACGACTGCGACATCGGCGCCGGCTCGACCGTGCATTCACAGGGCGGCATCGCCATCGGGGGGGCGGTTGTGATCGGCGGCGGCACCAAGATCAGCGGTGGCGCCTTCCAGACGGATCGCAGCGCGGCCGCGACGGACCACGCGAGCACCGACGCCGCCCGCGTGGGGATGCTCGCGCGCGAGCAGACGCGCTGGACGTCGGGCCCCATCCGCATCGGCGACAAGTGCTTGATCGGCATGGGAACGATTATTCTCGACGGCGTCGAGATCGGCGAGGGGTCGGTGATCGGCGCCGGCACGGTCATGACCAAAAGCGTGCCGGCCCACTCAGTGGTTGCAGGAGTCCCGGGTCGCGTACTACGTATGCGTGAGAGCGCGGCTCGTGGGAGCCGCCCCCGATCGGGCGGGGCGCGCTCTGGAATATCCAGCGCCGTCGAGGGTTAGGCCTCTACGGGGCTACGCAGCATCCGTAGCCGGACACGGGCGGTGGCAAGGGAGATTGCGGGCGACGCCCCGGAGCCCTGGGTGTGTGTGTGTGTCAACGGCTGAGCGCCGCAAGGGAGAAATGGATGAAGGTCCTCGTGACCGGGGCAACGGGTTTCATCGGCCAAGCGCTTACCAAGAAACTGGTCGAAAACGGCGACGATGTTCGGGTCCTGGTGCGCAGCAAGGGGAAATTGTCCGCCTTGCCGGAGGTGGACGACGTGGTCACCGGCGACATCACGGACGCCGCGGTGGTCGATCGGGCGATCGCGGGGGTCGAGACCGTGTTCGCCATCGCGGGTGCCTTTCGGGAGCCGAATCTCTCGGACGAGCGCCATCGCGAGGTCAATGTTCAGGCCGTCGCTCACGTCATGGAGGCGGCCAAACGACACGGCGTGCGCCGGGTCGTGCATTGCAGCACGGTCGGCATTCACGGGCCGGTCAAAGGCGCGCCGCTGAGCGAGGATTTGCCGATCGTCCCGGTCGGCATCTACGAGGAGACCAAAGCCGCGGGCGAAGCCGTAGCCCTCGAGCACGCCCGCAACGGCGGCCCGCCGGTCGCGATCGTGCGCCCGACGCAGGTCTACGGGCCGGGCGACACGCGGCTCCTGAAGCTGTTCAAGCTGGCCAACAAGAAGCGCGTCGTCATGGTCGGTCCCGGCACCGCCGGCTATCACCTGCTGTTCATCGACGACCTGGTCGACGCCTTTGTGGTGGCGGCGCGCTCGGAGCATGCCACCGCCGAGGCTTTTATCATCGGCGGACCGGAGCGCCCGACGATCAACGATATCGTGCGCACATTGGGACAGATCCTCGACCAGAAGGACCAGAAGATCGTCCGCCTGCCGATCAGGCCGATTCAGCTGCTCGCGGCCGGCTGCGAGGACATCTGCCGACCATTCGGCATCGCGCCGCCGATCTACCGGCGCCGGATCGAGTTTTTCACCAGCGATCGGGCGTACGACATCGGCAAGGCGCGTCGGGTCCTGGGGTTCGAGCCCAAGGTGGGGATGGCCGAAGGCCTGCGGCGCACCGCCGAGTGGTATCGCGCGCGCGGCATGATCTAGGCGAAGCCGGCCGCTGCCGCCCGCGCCCGGGCGCTACGCGCTCTTGCGGGCCGGGGGTGCCGCGACTTCGCTGTCGGCGATCCGCTCGGCCATTGCCGCTTGCGACTGCCCGAGAATCCGCATCCGATACCAGGCCTCGCTGTTGACCAGCAGCCACAGGCGGTTGCCGTGGTCGGCCTTGCCGCTTTGATGCTGGGCCAGCAGCCGATTGATCCCGGACTGGTTCAGGATGCCATCGCGGGCGAGGCAGGAATCCTCGAGAAAGCACCGGAACAGCCGGCGGTATTCGTCGCCCAGCAGATAGGGTAGCGGCGACGAGAAGCCCTGCTTCTTGCGGGTCAGGACCTCGCTCGGCAGGTAGCGCTCGCACAGCCGCTGCTGGATGTAGCGCAGGGTGCGCCAGCGGACCTTGAGCCGGGTCGGCAGGCGCGCGGCGAACTCGGCCACCTTGTGGTCCATGAACGGGCTGCGCGCCTCGAGGCCGTGGGCCATCGCGGTCCGGTCGAGGATCATGACCGAGTGATCGGGCAGCCGGATCTGATTGTCGGCGTACAGCATCTTGTCGATCGGGTGCTCGGCCGGCGCCCGTTCGTAGGCGTCGCGGATCGCCGCATAGGGATCGAACGCCGCCGCCACCGACGCCAGCTCGGGCCCGTACAGCGCCGCCCGCAGGTCGGGGCGGACATAGAAGTAGCCGAGGCTCTGGGCGTAGCGCTCGCCGCCGCTCAGGAACGAGGCCTGGTGCAGCCATTTCAGCTGATGGGCGTTGCTCTTGTACCAGTTGCCGTCGGGCAGGGTCTGCAGCAGCGGGCTCACGACGTTGCGGCGGACCGCCGGCGGCAGCAGCGCGTAGTAGCCGGCATAGAGATTGCCGTAGTAGCGGTCGTAGCCACCGAACAGCTCGTCGCCGCCGTCGCCGCCGACCACCACCTTGACGTGCTCGCTGGCCATCTGCGCCAGCAGATAGACGCACACCGACAGGGGGTCGGAGGGTTCGTCGAGGTGGTGGATCAGCTGGGGCAGATTGGCGACCAGCGACGGCACCATGACCTTCTCGTGGTGGCGCGTGCCGTACCGCTCCGCCACCGCCCGGGCGCCCGGCGCCTCGTCGTACGCGCCGAGCGGCAGGCCGATGGTGAAGGTCGGGATCGCCTCGGTCGTCGCGTGCTTCATGAGCAGGGCGACGACCAGGGTCGAATCGAGGCCGCCGCTCAAAAAGGCGCCGACCGGGACATCGCTCACCATGTGCAGCCGCACGCTCTCGATCAGGACCGCCTCGAGCTGCTCGATCAGCTCGGCCTCGGAGCCCGGATGCTTGGGCTCGTAATCGAGGTCCCAATAGCGGCTGATCCGGAGCCCGCGATCCGCGCTGAAGGTCAGGAAATGCGCCGGCGGCAGCTTGCGAATGCCGCGGAACATGCTGAGCGGCGGCGCGATCACCCGAAGCGCGAGGTACTGGTGCAGAGCTGCGAGGTCGGCCTCGCCAAGCGCAGGGTCGAGCGCCAGCAGGCCCTTGATCTCGGACGCGAACGCCAGCTCGCCGCCACGCTCGGCGTAGAACAGCGGCTTCTGCCCCAGATGGTCGCGCGCGACGAACAGGCTGCGCCGGGTCTCGTCCCAGATCGCGAAGGCGAACATGCCGCGCAGCTTGTCCAGGCAGCGCTCGCCGTGCTCCTCGTACAGGTGCAGGATGACCTCGGTGTCGGACCCGGTCGCGAAGCGATGGCCTTGGCGCAGCAGCTCGGCGCGCAGCTCCCGATAGTTGTAGATCTCGCCGTTGCAGACGATCCACTTGCTGCGGTCCTCGTTGGCGATCGGCTGATGGCCGCCGTCGAGATCGATGATCGACAGGCGACGCTGGCCGAGGACCGCGCCCGCGCCGACATAGATGCCTTGATCGTCGGGGCCGCGATGGCGGATCGCATCCAGGGCGCGGCCGATCGCCTCGCGGCGGTCGCTGCCTCGGCCGACCACGCCGGCAATCCCACACATCGCTCTGGCATCTCCGCTTGCGGCTCAAGGCCCTATAGCAGGCACCCCGCAGGAAGCAAGCCATCTCTGCCGCGCTCGAGTGCCGGGTCGCCGGGCGCTTCGATCAGTTGAAGAACCGGCTCGGCCTGAAGTCCGCCAGCTCGGGGCGCGGGCGCGCGCGCACCACTTCGTCCGCGATCGCCTGCGCCAGGAACGGCGAGAGGGTGACGCCGCTGTGGGTCACGGCGAGGTAGTAGCCCTCGAGCCGCGGCATCGGGCCGACAGCGGCGAGCCCGTCCTTCGGTATCGGCCGGATCGTGATCCTCGCCGCCTCCGGGGTGACCCCCTGCAGGCAGGGGAGCAGGCGCCTGGCGCCCGCCATGACCCCGATCGCCGCCGGCATCGACGGCGTCGGCGTCATCTCGATCGAGACCAGCTGGTCCGCCTCGTTGGTCCGCATCATCAGGCGGCCGGCGCCGTCCGGCCGGTAGTGGACGTGCGGCGAGAGCACCACGTGCCGGGCGCTGGTCGCGACCGGCGGCGTAAACACCAGGAAGCCGACGGTCGGCGCGAGCGGCAGCTTGGCGCCGGCCCCCTCCGGAATGCTGTCGGCCCAGCGGCCGGCGCAGTTCACGACCACGTCCGCTTCGACGCTGCCGCCATCGGCGGTCCGGACCGCTTTGACCCGGCTGCCGCGGGTCGCGATCGCGGTGACCCTGGCCCCGCAGCGCAGCTCGGCGCCGTGCGCGATCGCCGCCTTCACCATGTCGTTGGCGTAGAGCACCGGATCGAGCCAGCCGTCCTCCGGGAAGAAGGCGATCGGCTCGTGGTCGTCGATCAGATCGAGGTCGATGTCGGGCTCGAGCACCTTGAGCCTGGCCTTGCCGATCAGCTCGACCGGATAGCCCCAGGCCTCGAGCCTCCTGATCTTGTCGAGCAGCGTCGGGCGCCCGGCCCGGTCGCCCCACTCGATCATGCCGCCGGCGTGCCACCAGCCGGGCGAACCGAAGGCTTCGTGGACCGCCTTGTGCGCCGCCATGCCGGCGCAGTTGAGATCGTGATAGGATTTCGGCGGCTTGCAGTTGGCGTTGGTCCAGGCAAAGCTGACCCCGGAGGTGCCGCCCCCGACCCGCTGGGCCTCCAGGATGACGACCGAGGCGCCGGCCTCGGCGAGGCGCCAGGCGACCGCGGCGCCGACCACACCCGCTCCGATCACCGCGACCTTCATCTGGTTCCTCCTCTGGGGCGCCGTGGGTTCGCCGCCGGCCCCCAACGAAGCGGACCGGACCCATGTCGTGGGCGATGTAGAGGTAGGTGACGCCGAGGATCTCCGGAAGCTGGTCAGAAGGTTCAGACTTTAAATCGTCGTCGGACGGCATGCCGCCCCGCCTGCGGTCGGGTCGGCCTCCGCCGCCGCCGTGGGCCTCGCCGCGGCACCGGGCTCGGAGAGGTCGATCGCTCAGCCCCCGATCGCGAGCCGGTGGATGGTCGCGGCCTCGACCGCCGGCCAGTCGATGCCGATGCCGAGGCCGGGCGCGTCGGGCACCCGGACGTTGCCCTCGGCATCGGGACGGATCACGTCGAGCGCGCCGTACTCGAACGCCGGATAGGGTGCCGGCTGCTCGAAGTAGCGGCAGTTGGTGTGCGCGAGCATGACGTGCAGGTTGGCCGCCTGGGTCAGGGTGTAGCCCCAGCATTGCAGCTCGCAGGTGGTGTTGTGAGCCTCGGCGAGCGCCATGATCTTGCGCGCCGGCGTGATCCCGCCGGCGATCGTGACGTCGACCCGGGCGGCACTCCAGGCGCCCGCGACGAGGCCGCGCTCGACGGCGGCGAGGTCGAGGACGGTGTTGCCGCCCGGGATGATCGGGACCGCGGACTGGCGGCGGAGTTCGGCATAGCCTTCGAGGTCGGTGTCGATCAGCGGCGCCTCGAACCAGGTGAGCCCCAGGGGCTCGAGCCGTCTCGCGGCGCTCAGCGCCTGATCACGCGTGTAGCGCTGCTCGACGTCGAGCATCAGGGCGAGGCCGTCTCCCGCCAGGGCCCGATGGACCGTCTCGACCATCGGCAGATCGCGCGACGGCTCGCACCAGCAATGGAACTTGACCGCCGTGAAGCCCTCCGCCCGGCGGGCGGCGCAGTAGTCGACGTAGGCCTTGGCATCGGTCAGCAGGGGCGTGCTGGCGTAGGCCGGGACGCGGTCGCGGGCGCCGCCGAGCAGCTGGTAGAGCGGCAGCTCCGCGAGCTTGCCGGCCAGGTCCCAGAGCGCGATGTCGATCAGCGAGGCCGCCTGCGGCACCAGCGGCGTGTTGAGCGAGCGCAGCCGGAACCAGAGCGCCTCGCGCTCGAGCGGGCTCCGGCCGATGACCTCGGGCAACAGGTAGCGAAGGGTCTCGGCGACCGAGCGGTCGAAGGCGTGCGAGCTGCACATCACCGCCCCCGCAACCCCCGCGAGGCCGCCCTTGGTGGTCAGTTTCAGGATCGTGTTGGCCATGTACTGGTCGGGCATCTCGAGCGCCCAGGCGTAACGCTCGGTCTCGGGCCCGACGACCCAGACCTCGGCGCGGTCGATCGCGAGATCGCTCATGGCTCAGTCCTCCGTTCGGGGGCGGCCACGGCGCTCTCGCCGTGCCAGCCGAGATGGCTCAGGAACTCGCGGGTGCGGGCGACGCGCGGCGCCTCGAAGATGACCGCGGGCGTGCCTTCCTCGATGACCCGGCCGCGGTCGAACACCACGACCCGGTCGCCGACCCTTCGGGCAAAATCCATCTCGTGGGTGACCACGACCATGGTCATGCCCTCGTCGGCCAGCGCCTTCATGACCGCCAGCACCTCGCCCACGGTCTCCGGGTCGAGCGCCGAGGTCGGCTCGTCGAACAGCATCAGGTCGGGCTGCATGGCGAGCGCGCGGGCGATCGCGACCCGCTGCTGCTGGCCGCCCGAGAGCTGCGCCGGGTGCTTCTGCGCGTGGTCGGCAAGGCCGACCTTGGCGAGCAGTGCGCTCGCCCGCGCGTCGGCCTCGGCGGGCTTCAGGCGCAGCACCATGCGCGGTCCGATCGCGACGTTCCGGAGTGCGGTCAGGTGGGGAAAGAGCTCGAAATTCTGAAACACCATGCCCATGCGCCGGCGGACCTGGCGGACGTCGCGCTGGGTGGGCCGGACCTCTTCGCCATCGAACCGGATGCGGCCGCCATCGGGCTGCTCGAGCGCGTTGAGGCAGCGCAGGAAGGTCGATTTGCCGGAGCCCGAGGGGCCGATCAGGCAGACCACCTCGCCGCGCGCGACGCTGAGCGAGATGCCGTCGACGGCGAGCTGGCCGCCGAACCGCTTGACCACGGCCTCGGCCACCAGGATCGGCCCGGGCCGGCTCATTCGACCACCCGGAAGCGGCGGTGGACCCAGTCGACCAGCTTCGCCTGCGGATAGCCCATCAGCCAGTAGAGCACCGCCATCGCGGTCAGGATCTCGAGGATGCGGTAGGTCTCGGCCCTGAGCCTGAGTGCCACGTAGGAGAGATCGGCGACCGCGATCACCGAGACCAGCGAGGTGTCCTTGAACAGGAGACCCAGGTCGAGGCGAGCGCCGGCAGGACGCGCATCACCGCCTGGGGCAGGACGATCCGGAAGAACACCTGGGGCGTGCTCATGCCGAGCGCGAGGCCGGCGTTCCACTGGCCCTGGCGGATCGAGGTGATGCCGGCGCGAAAAGTCTCGGAGTTGAACGAGGAGACGTTGCAGACCAGGCCGACCAGCGCGGTCGTCCACTCGGAGAACCGGATGTCGAAGAACGCCGGCAGCACGTAGAAGGCCCAGTAGAGCTGGAGGATCAGGGGCGTCGCCCGGAAGAACTCGACGAAGGCGGTCGCGATGAACCGGACTGGTGCTACGGGCGCCATGCGCAGCGCAGCCAGCAGCAGGCCGCCCGGGATCGCGAGCGCCATCGTGATCACGGTCAGCATGATCGTGACCAGCGCGCCTTGCAGCAGCAGCGGCAGGTTGGTCCAGACGACCGACCACTCGAAGGTCATGACGAGCCCAGATGGGCGACCCGCCGGTACAGGCGGTCGACCCCGCGCGCGATCGGATAGCAGAGCGCGAAGTAGACCAGCATGGCGCAGCTGTAGATCTCGAATGGCCGGAAGGTCTTGCCGGCCAGGATCTGCGACTGGCGCATCAGCTCGGGCACGGCCACGACCGAGGCGATGGCACTGTCCTTGATCGCGATCACCAAGAGCGAGCCGAGCGCTGGCAGCATCCGGATCAGGGCCTGCGGCAGGATGATCGAGCGCACCGCCTGCGCCCGGCTCATGCCAAGCGCGAGGGCCGCCCGCATCTGGCCGGGCCGGACCGAGGTCAGGCCGGCGCGGATGACTTCGGCGACGTAGGCCGCAAGGTGCAGGCCGAGGGCCACGATCCCCGCGGTGACGGCGTTCAGCGAATGACCGATCAGCAGCGGAAACGAGAAATAGGTCCAGACCAGGACCACCAGCACCGGCACCGAGCGCATGGTGTCGACGTAGAAGCCGAGGATCAGGTCGAGCGCCCGGCCGCCATAGACCCGGCCGGCGCCGACCAGGAGGCCGAGCACCAGGCCGGTCAGCATCGAGGCGAGGCTGACCAGCACCGTGGTGCCGAGCGCCTTCAGAAGGAACGGCCAGGCAGCGACGATCGGCGTGAGGTCGATGGTCATCTTCGGACCGAAGGGGCGCTCGAAGAGCGGGCGCGGCCATGGGGGCCGCGCCCTCGTTCATGCCCTGCGGTCGGCGGCGCGCGCTCAGCTGCCCTTGAGCAGCTCCAGCTCGGCGGCGGTGACCTGGTCCTTGACGTCCTCGTAGACCGCCTGCAGCCAGTCGCGGAACACGGTGTCCTGCTTGTCCACGGCGAGGCCGACGCCGGTCGCCATCTCGTTGCTCTGCAGGCAGTCGTCGCCCGGGGGAAACACGATCAGGCCCGGGACCTGCTTTTCGAGCTGCGGCCAGGCGACGTTGTCGATCGGCGCGAGGTCGGCGCGCTTGGACATGACCTCCTCGACCGGGGCGTTGGCGCCCGAGCCGGACACGGCGCGGAACTTGACGTTGGGAAAGCGGGTCGGCGCCCAGGCCTCGGGCGGCGTGCCGGTGAAATAGGCCATGGTCAGGTCGTCGCGGTTCAGATCGTCGACGCTCTTGGCCTCCTGGAGCTTGGGATTGCTCGCGAGGCCGAAGAAGCAGAGCGAGGAGCGCGAGTAGACCACGAAGTTGACCACCTCCAGGCGCTGGGGCGTGACCGCGAGCGGGGCGATCGAGATGTCGGCATCGCCGGTCGCCAGGATCGGCACCTTGGTCTCGTGGCTGACCGGCACGACCTCGAGGGGCACGCCCAGGCGCTTGGCGTATTCCTTGGCCAGCACCCAGGCCGGGCCCGAGAACTGCTCGCCGCTGCCGGTGGTGTTCTCGGGCAGCCACGGGAACTCGCCGATCGCGGCCACCCGCAGGCTGCCGCGCGCCTTGATGGCATCGATCTTGGGGCTCTGGCCGGGTGCCGGCACGTCGGTCGAGGCGGCGTGGCCCTGGGGCGTCAGGAGCAGGGTCGCGAGCGCTGCAACGAGCAGCCCGGCGGCCCGACGGGTCAGGTGAAGCATGACGGTCCTCCCTGGAAGCGCGATCGGGCAATGATAGGGACGAGCGTTGGACGCGGCAAGGAAACTGTCTACATATTAGCCAACTAGCCGAGGATTCCGATGACCAACCTCGCCGCCGTGCCCGAGCCGTCGCTGGCGCCGCCGTCGCGCCCGCAGAGCCTCGCCGTCCGGATCGCCGATGCCCTGACCGATGCGATCGCCGGCGGCGCGATCGAGGCCGGCGAGCGCCTGGTCGAGACCGAGATCGCGGCGCGCATGGGGGTCAGCCGGGTGCCGCTCCGCGAGGCGCTCAAGCTGCTCGAGGCGCAGGGCATCGTCGAGGTCCTGCCCCATCGCGGCGCCCGGGTGGTGCCGTTCGACGACCTCCGGGTCGACCGCGTCTGCGAGGCGCGGGTGGCGCTCGAGCGCCTGGCGCTGCGCACGGCGGTGCCGGCGTTCGCGCTCGATCCGACCCGGCTCCAGACCCTGGATCGGCTGATCGACGCCATGCTGCCGGCCGCCCGGCGCCAGGCGTGGCTGGAGGTCAGCAAGGCCGATCTCGCCTTTCATCGGACCCTGGTCGAGGCCTCCGGCAACGACGTCGTCGCCAAGCTGTGGGAGGCGCTCGCCCGCCACGTGCTGATCGTGTTCGGGCGCGAGGTGCGGAGCGAGCGCGCCGGGCCACAGCTGGTCGAGCAGCACGCGCGCCTGCGCGACCTTTTGGCCGCGAGCGACCTCGCCACGCTGCTCGACGAGATCGAGCCGCACATCCTGCGCCTGCGTCCGCGGATGACCGGCTGAGGCGGTCCTGAACCCGCTTGACACGGGTTTAGTTTAGTTCAATAGTTCACTAAACTCGTGCGCCATCCGGCACGGCGGTCCTCCGGCCAGCGCCGGGCGGGGGTGCGCAGAGGAAACGCGAGGTTATCGTAGACGCTGTAGTGCAGACAGAGCGAGTACTGCTGGAAGACCAGCGCGATGTCGCGGGCGGCGGGCGGCGCTCCGGTGACGTCGACTGGCTCGGCTCGCCGCCGATCAACCTGTTGCCGGTCGACGCCTTCGGGCCGATCGTGGCACCGGCCGCGGCGCCGGCACCGGCGGTGAGGGAGAGGGTCCATGGCGGCTGACCTCGTCGGCCGGATGATCGACGCCGCGGTCGCGGCGATTCGGGCGAACGCCGAGCGGCTGACCGCGCTCGATCAGGCGATCGGCGACGGCGATCACGGCGTCAATATGCGCCGCGGTTTCGATGCGATCGCGGCGGCGCGCGCGGAGCTGGCCGTGTTGCCGCTCGATCAGGCGCTGCAGAAGGCGGGCATGGCGCTGGTCATGAAGGTCGGTGGCGCCTCCGGCCCGCTCTACGGCAGCCTGCTGATGGCCATGGGTAAGGCCGCGACCGAGGCGCCGGACGCCGCTGGCATGCTCGCCCTGGGCATCGCCGCGGTCAAGAAGCGGGGCCGTTCGGACATTGGCCAGAAGACCATGCTCGATGTCCTGGTGCCGGCGCAGCGGGCGCTCGAGCGGGGCACCGCCGACGGGCTGGCGCCGGCAGCGCTGCTCGAGCAGGTGCGGGCGGCGGCCGAAGCGGCCCTCGCCGCGACCGGACCGATGCAGGCAACCGCCGGCCGCGCGTCCTATCTCGGCGCGCGCTCGATCGGTCACCTCGACCCCGGCGCCGCGTCGAGCGCGCTGCTGATCGGGGCAGCCTGCGACGTGCTCGCGGGCGGGCTCTGAGCCATGGCCGAGCGGGTCGCGATCGTGATCGTCTCGCATTCGCCCAAGGTCGCCGAGGGGGCGGCCGACATGGTGCGCGAGATGGTCGGACTCGAGGTCGAGGTCGCCCATTGCGGCGGCAACCCCGAGGGCGGCCTCGGCACCGACGTCGCCCAGATCAAGGCCGCGATCGAGCAGGTCTACGGGCCCGCGGGCGTCGCCATGCTGGTCGATCTCGGCGGCGCCGAGACCAACAGCGAGATGGCGATCGAGCTGTTGCCCGCGGACTGGCAGCAACGGATCGTGATCTGCAACGCGCCGATCGTCGAGGGGGCGGTGATGGCCGCGACCGAGGCCGCCGGCGGCAGCCCGCTCGCCGAGGTGCGGGCGACGGCCGAGGAGCTCGCCCCGTGAGGAGCGGACATGGACATCGCTAGCCCGACCGGCTCGGGGCTGGAGCGCGCGAGCGGCGGGGCGGTGGTGCGCGACCCGACCGGCCTGCACGCGCGCCCGGCGGTCAAGCTCACCAAGCTCGCCAAGCAGTTCGAGGCGACGGTCCGGGTGCGCGCCGGCAATGGCGGCGAGTGGGTCAACGCCAAGTCGCCGAACCGGGTCATGAAGCTCAAGGCGCGTCACGGCGAGACCGTCTCGTTCGAGGCCGAAGGCGCCGATGCCGCCGAGGCCATCGGCGCCCTGGTGGCGTTGGTCGAGCGCAATTTCGATGAGTGAGGCGGAGCCGATCGTCCTCGAGGGCGTTTCAGCCGCGCGCGGGCTGGCGATCGGCCGGATCGCGGTGCGCCGTGGCCACGATCGGTTGCGCCGGATCCCGGGGACAGCGGCCGAAGAGGGCGCCGCGCTGCAGGCGGCGATCGCCAGGGCGGCGGCCGAGCTCGAGGCGCTGGCCGCGAGCGCCGATCGGATGGCCGCCGAGATCCTCGAGTTCCAGACCGCCCTCCTCGAGGACGACGACCTGATCCGGCCGATCCTGGCCCGGATCGCCGCCGGCGAGCCCGCGGATCACGCCTGGAGCACGGCGCTCGAACGCGAGGTCGCGGATTATGCGGCGGGCGAGGACGAGACCTTCAGCGCGCGTGCCGGCGATCTCGCCGATCTGCGCGACCGGGTGCTGGCGGCGCTCGTCCCGAGCGCGCCCGGACCGGCCGGCAACGGCGCCGGGCGCGCGATCCTGGTCGCCGAGGATCTGACCCCCTCGCGCTTTCTCGAGACCGACTGGACCCGCTACCGGGGCGCCGCCCTGCAACGCGGCAGCGTCGCCGGGCATGTCGCGCTGCTCGCCCGCGCCCGCGGCACGCCGCTGGTGGTCGGTCTCGGCGCCGCCTGCGAACGCCTCCACGACGGCGCGCTGGCGGTGCTGGACGCCGATGCCGGGCAGTTGATCGTGCACCCGAATGCCGCGATCCTCGCCGTGGTCGAGACGCGCCTACGCGTGCGCGCCGCCCGCAGCGCGGCCCAGGCGGAGCTGCTCGACCGCCCGGCGACCACCGCGAACGGCGAGCGCGTTGCCCTGCTCGTCAACGTGGACGATCCGACGCTCCTGGCGACGCTCGATCCCCGCCATTGCGACGGCATCGGCCTGACCCGGACCGAGTTCCTGTTCCAGGGCCCCGAGCTGCCCGACGAGGACCGGCAGCTTGCCGCCTATGCGGCGGTGTTGCACTGGGCGGGCGGCCGCCCGGTGGTCATCCGCACGCTCGATGCCGGCGGCGACAAGCCGATCCCGGGTCTGACGCCCGACGGCGAGCGCAACCCCTTTCTCGGCCTGCGCGGGCTCCGGCTGTCGCTCGCCCGGCCCGAGATATTCCGGGTCCAGCTGCGGGCGCTCGCGCGCGCCGCAGCGCTCGGGCCGCTCAAGGTCATGGCGCCGATGGTCAGCGCCCCCGACGAGTTCGAGGCGTTCCGGCGGCTGTTCGAAGACGTGCTGGCGGAGCTCGCGGCCGAAGGCGTCGCTGCCGCCCGGCCGGCGCTCGGCATGATGGTCGAGGTGCCGGCCGCGGCTTTGAACATCGCCGCCTTCGGCGCCGAGTTCGTCTCGATCGGCAGCAACGACCTGATCCAGTACGTGATGGCGGCGAGCCGCGACGAGCCGGCGGTGAGCGGCCTCTACCGCCCGCGCGATCCGGCCGTGCTCGAGCTGATCCGGCGGGTCGTGGACGTCGGGCGCGGCCAGGGCAAGGAGGTCAGCCTGTGCGGCGAGATGGCCTCCGAGGCCGCACTCGTGCCGATTCTCCTGGACGCCGGCCTGCGCTGCCTGTCGGTGGCACCCGCGGCGATCGGCCCGGTCAAGGCGGCGATCGCCGCTTGGCGCCCGGTCTCCGGAAGCGGCCGGGATGGATGAACCGCCGCCGCCGGTGGCATCGCGAGAGGCGGCGGTGCGCGCCTACAAGCGGCTGCTGCAGACCTACCTCGACCGCCGGCCCTCGGGCACCCGCCAGAAGATCGCGCTGGCGCTGGGCAAGAACAAGAGCTTCGTCACCCAGATCACCAACCCGGCCTATTCGGCGCCGGTGCCCGCGCGCCACGTCGGCACGATCCTCGAGATCTGCCATCTGGCACCCGAGGAGTGCTCGGCCTTTCTCGCCGCCTACCGGGCCGCGCACCCGATCCGCAGCCAGACCATGGCGCTCGAGCCGCCGCCGGAGGGCGACCACGTGATCCAGATCCGGGTCCCGAACCTCGGCGATCCGCGGCTCCAGCGCGAGCTCGAGGAGACCATCCGGCACACCGCGAGCCGCATCATCGCGCTGCTCACCAGGCGCTGAACCACGAGCCAGCAGGGAGGCTTGTCATGAAAAAGCTGATCAACGCGGTCGACGCCGTGCTGCGCGAGAGCCTGGACGGGTTCGCCGCCGCCCACGCGGGTCTCGTCAAGGTCGCGCACGCGCCGACCTACGTCGTGCGCGCCGATGCCCCGGTCGCGGGCAAGGTCGCCCTGATCTCGGGCGGCGGTTCCGGGCACGAGCCGCTGCACGCGGGCTTCGTCGGCCGCGGCATGCTGGATGCCGCCTGCCCGGGCGAGGTCTTCACCTCGCCGACGCCGGACCAGATGGTCGCGGCGGCGGAGGCGGTCGACGGCGGCGCCGGCCTCTTGTTCATCGTCAAGAACTATTCGGGCGACGTCATGAACTTCGAGATGGCGGCCGAGATGCTGCCGGGCGCGCCGGCGACCGTGCTCACCAACGACGACGTCGCGGTCGAGGGCTCGACCTACACGACCGGCCGGCGCGGGGTCGCCGGCACGGTGATCGTCGAGAAGATCGTCGGCGCCGCCGCCGAGGCCGGCGCCGAGCTCGCCGCCTGCAAGGCGCTGGGCGACCGGGTCAACGCCGCCACCGGCTCGATGGGCGTGGCGCTGACCAGCTGCACGGTGCCGGCGGCCGGCAAGCCCACCTTCGAGCTCGGCGAGGACGAGATGGAGATGGGGGTCGGCATCCACGGCGAGCCCGGGCCGCAAGCGCGTCAAGCTCGCTACGGCCGACGCCATCGCCGAGGAGATGATCGGCGCGATCTGCCAGGCGCTCGAGCCCAAGCGCGGCCAGCCGGTCCTGCTGCTGGTCAACGGCTTCGGCGGCACGCCGCTGATGGAGCTCTACCTCATGTACCACGCGGCCCGGCAGCAGTGCGCCGCACGCGGCCTCGAGGTCGCGCGCTCGCTGGTCGGCAACTACACGACCTCGCTCGAGATGGCGGGCGGCTCGCTGACGCTGACCCGCCTCGACGACGAGCTGATCCGGCTCTGGGACGCGCCCGGTGCACACAGCGGGGCTCCGCTGGCGCTGCTGATCGGACCGGTCCCGCACTCAGCAGCTCCGTCCGGGCCGTCGTCCCGTTGCCACCCCTTGAATGAGGCACCGAAAGTATGTACATACTCTTGCCCGCGATGACTTGGTGACGACAATGCCCCGGACCGCAGTGACCAGCAGCGAGCGCCTCAATCTGAGACTGAACCCCGCCGCCAAGCGGCGGATCGAGCAGGCAGCTGCCTTCGCAGGAACGACCGTCAGCGGCTTCATCCTGTCCAGTGCGCTGGCGACCGCCGAACGGACGATCCGCGAGCATGAGACCATGGTGCTCAGCCGGCGCGATGCCGAGGTCTTCGTAGACGCGATCCTCAATCCGCCGCGGCCGAGCGCCAAGCTGGGTCAAGCGCTCGAGGAGCATCGCCGACGGGTCGTGTCACGGTGACCGAGGCCGATGCGCCTCGTCATCGAGCCGCTCGGCCGACAGCATGACCGGACGGCGTTCTCCTGCGGCATTGCCGAACTCGACGACTACCTGAAGCACCGGGCCGGCCAGGACGTCCGGCGGCGCATCGCCCGCATGTTCGTCGGCATGCAGGACGGCTCGAACCTGGTGCTCGGCTTCTATACGCTGAGCGCGCTGGCCGTGGACGTGAGCGCACTGCCGGAACGGCAGGCACGCAAGCTTCCCCGCCATCCGGTCCCGGCAGCGCTCATCGGTCGTCTCGCGGTCGATCGATCCGCTCAGGGTCAGGGCCTGGGCCGACTTCTCCTGGCAGATGCGATCCAAAGGACGCTCGGCGCCAGCGAACAGATCGCAATCCATGCCGTGGTGGTCGATGCCAAGAATGAGGCCGCCCGTCAGTTCTACGAAGCCAACGGCTTCCTCCCTCTGCCCGAGCAGCCGATGCGTCTCTTCCTGCCTTTGAGCTCCGTCCCCATCTGAGCTGGGCAATCGGCGACCCGAGATACGAAGGTTGCCGTAGGCACGATCAGCGCCCCTTGCTGGCGTCGATCACGTCGCCGAACAGGACCCACTTGGAGCCGTCGAACTTGGCCAGCTGCATGCTCTCGATCGGGTAGAAGTCGGTCGGGCTGGTGTTGATCAGGATGCCTGGCAGCAGCATCGGCAGCTCGAGGTCCTTGAGGTTGGCCGCCTCGTGCATGACGTTGGCGCGGGAGAGATTGTCGCCGCATTGCTTCAGCACCTGCATGAAGGTCATGGCGACGTTGTACGCGTAGACGTTGAACTGATCAGTTTTGTCCGCGTCCGGGTTGTACTTGTCCATCCACGCCGACCAGGCGTCATATTCCGGCGTGCCCTGCCACTGCGGATCGGTCGGGTCCTTCTCGTAGAGCGAGGTGATCAAGCCTTTCGACTTGTCGAGGCCGGCGGGCGCCAGCACGGAGCCCACCGAGTTCGACACGTTGTTGAGCAGGTGCAGGGGCTGCCAGCCGATGTCGCCGGCCTTGCGGATCGCCTGGGCGGCGAACTTGGGCGTGGTGACGTTGAAGAACACGTCGGCGCCGCTGTTCTTGAGCGAGATGATCTGCGAATCGACCGTCGGGTCGGTGACCTCGTAGGACAGCTCCTCGACGATCATCGTGTCGGCCTGGTCGCCGAGCCCGGCCTTGAAGCCCTCGAGGTAGTCCTTGCCGTAGTCGTCGTTCTGATAGAGCACGCCGATCTTGGCATCCGGCTGGTTGTCGAGGATGTAGCGGGCGTAGACCTTGGCCTCGCTCTGGTAGTTCGGCTGCCAGCCCATGGTCCATGGGAACTTATCGGGCTGGCCCCATTTGGTGGCGCCGGTGGCGACGAACAGCTGCGGCACCTCCTTCGCGTTCAGGTACTGCTGGATCGCGGTGTTGGTCGGCGTGCCGAGGGACTGGAACACCAGCAGCACCTGCTCCTGCTCGACCAGCTTCCGGACCTGCTCGACCGTGCGCGGCGGGCTGTAGCCGTCGTCGAGGGTGATGAACTCGATCTGGCGGCCATTGATGCCGCCCTCGTCGTTGACCTTGTCGAAATAGGCGCCGATCGCTCGACCGATCGCGCCGTAG
>CAVSRN010000039.1:5000-133248 GCA_963730195.1 uncultured Alphaproteobacteria bacterium | reverse complement strand
CACCAGCGCGGTCGGGATCAAGAACGTCACGGTCAACGAGCCGTATTTCGCGGGCCACTTTCCAGGTCATCCGATCATGCCGGGGGTGTTGATCATCGAAGCTATGGCGCAGACGGCGGCGGCGCTGGTCGTGGCCAGCATCGGGCCGGCCGCGGAGGGTAAGCCCGTGTATTTCATGACCGTCGACCAGGCCCGCTTCCGGCGTCCCGTGCTGCCCGGCGATCAGCTGCGCGTCAGGGTCGTCAAGCAGCAGAAGAAGCTCAGCGTGTGGAAGTTCGCCGGCCAGGCCACGGTCGGGGACCAGCTGGCGGCCGAGGCGATCATCAGCGCCAAGATCATGGACCTTTGATGGTCGAGACCCATCCTACGGCGATCGTCGATCCGCGCGCCGAGCTGTCCGAGGGGGTCTTCATCGGGCCCTATTGCGTGGTCGGCGCCGGCGCCTGTCTGGGGGCGCGGGTCCGATTGGAGTCCCATGTCGTGGTGACCGGCCGGACCACGCTCGGCGAGGGCTGCCGGGTGTTCCCCTTCGCCTGTCTCGGCCACCGGCCGCAGGACCTGAAGTACCGGGGCGAGGACACCGAGCTGAGGATCGGCGGCAACAACCAGATCCGCGAGCACGTCACCATGCACCCGGGCACGGCCGGCGGCGGTGGCATCACCCGGGTCGGGGATGACGGCTTGTACATGGCGGGCATCCACGTCGCCCACGACTGCCAGGTCGGCGACGGCGTGATCATGGCCAACAACGCCACCCTCGGCGGTCACGTCGAGGTCCAGGACCATGCCTATCTGGGCGGCCTGTGCGCCGTCCATCAGTTCGTGCGTGTCGGTCGGCAGGCCATGATCGGGGGCCTTGCGGGCGTCGAGCAGGACGTCATCCCCTACGGCATGGTGCTCGGCAACCGGGCCTATCTGAACGGCCTCAACATCGTCGGCATGAAGCGGCGCGGGGTGTCGCGCGAGGAGATCCAGGACCTGCGCACCGCCTACCGGCTGCTGTTCGCCCCGGAGGGCGCGTTCGCCGAGCGCCTGGCCGAGGTCGCCGGCCAGTTCGCGGACCACGGGCGGGTGATGGAGATCATCGACTTCATCCGCAGCGCCGACAATCGGGCGATCTGCATGCCGCGCCAGAACCGGATCGGCTGACCATGGCGGGCAAGCTCGCGGTCCTGGCCGGCGGCGGGCCGTTGCCGGCCGAGGTGGTCGGAGCGGCGCGCGCCGCCGGGCGCGAGGTCTTCGTGCTGGCGTTCGAGGGCGAGACCGACCCGACGGTGGTCGAGGACGTGCCGCACCAGTGGGTCGCGCTCGGCGCGGTCGGCGGGGCGCTGCGGGCCCTGCACGCCGCCGAGGCCGAGGACGTGGTGATGATCGGGCCGGTGCGCCGGCCCTCGCTCGCCACCATGAAGCTCGACTGGCGCGGCCTCCAGGTCCTGACCAGGCTCGGTCTTGGGCTCGGGCTCGGCGCCGGCTTCGGCGACGACCGCCTGTTCAAGGCGATCGTCGGCGAGCTCGAGGGCGAGGGTTTTCGCGTGATCGGCGCCGACGAGGTGGTCGACCAGCTGCTGGCGCCCGAGGCCCTGCTGACCCAGGCGGCGCCGGACCCGGCCGCTGCCCGCGACATCGCGCACGGCATCGAGGTCGCCATGCGGCTGGGCGAGCTCGACGTCGGTCAGGCGGTGGTCGTGCAGCAGGGTCTCGTGCTCGGCGTCGAGGCGGTCGAGGGCACCGATCAGTTGCTCGCACGTTGCGCGAGCCTGCGCCGGGACGGCCCGGGCGGCGTGCTGGTCAAGCTCAAGAAGCCGAAGCAGGAGCGGCGCGCCGATCTGCCGACGATCGGGCCGGGCACGGTGCGCGCGGCCGCCGCCGCGGGGCTCGCCGGCATCGCCGTGCACGCCGGCAACTGCCTGATCATCGAGCGGGCGTGCGTGGTCGAGGCCGCCGATCGCGTGGGCCTGTTCGTGATCGGCGTCGGCGGCCGCGGCTGAGCGGGCGGGGCGTGGGATGCAGCGGGCACAGGTCTTCATGCTCGCCGGTGAGCCGTCCGGCGACATGTTGGGCGGACGGCTGATCCGGGCGCTCAAGGATCAGGCGGGCGACCGCCTCGAGTTCTTCGGCGTCGGCGGCCCGCGCATGGCCGAGCGCGGCCTGGTCAGCCTGTTCCCGATGGAAGAGCTGTCGCTGATCGGCTTCACCGAGATTCTGCCGCACCTGCCGGGCCTGGCCCACCGGCTGGGCGCGACCGCGCGCGAGATCCGGCGGCGCCGGCCGGCGCTCGCGCTGACCATCAACTCGCCGGGCTTCGCGCTCCGTCTCCAGCGCCGGCTGGCCGGCCTGCCCCTGCTGCGGCTGCACTACGTGGCCCCCCAGGTCTGGGCCTGGCGCCAGGAGCGCGCCGCCCGGCTGGCCGGCGACGTCGACCATCTGCTGGCACTTCTGCCGTTCGAGCCGCCGTTCTTCGAGCGCTACGGCCTGGCCTGCAGCTTCGTCGGCCATCCGATCACCGAGGAAGCGGGCCGGCGCGGCGACGGCAAGCGTTTCCGCCGGCGCTACGAGGTTCCCCTCGATGCGCCCCTGATCTGCATCCTGCCCGGCAGCCGGCGCGGCGAGGTCAGCCAGCATCTGCCGTTGCTCGGCCAAGCCGTGGACATGCTCTGGCAGCGGTTCCCGCGCATCCGGCTGGTGTTGCCGACGCTGGGCGATCTGGTGCCCCTGGTCAAGCAGCTGGTCGCCAGGTGGCGGCTGCCGGTGATCGTGCTCGAGGATCGGGCCGAGCGCTTCGACGCCTATGCCGCCAGCTGGCTGGCGATCGCCGCCTCGGGCACGGTTTCGCTGGAGGCGGCCTTGGCCGGCCTGCCGATGATCACCATCTACCGCACGGGCCCGGTGACCGCCTGGCTGGCCCGGCGCCTGATCAAGGTGCCGCACGTCAATCTGGTCAATCTGATCCTCGGCCGGCCGGCGGTGCCGGAGCTGCTGCAGGAGGATTGCCACCCCGAGCGGATTGCGGCCGCGGCCCAGCACCTGCTCGAGGACGAGGAGCTGCGCGCGAGCCAGCGCGCGGCGCTCGCCGAAGCGGTCGCGAGGCTCGGCGCCGCCGATGACCGGCCGCCGAGCCAGCGGGCCGCGGCCCGGGTTCTGGAAATCATGGCCGACGCGCAACTGAGGAGGACCGCATGACCAGCGACACCAACAAATTTCGCCTGCTGCACACCATGCTCCGGGTCAAGGACCTGGATGCGGCGCTCGATTTCTACACCAACAAGCTCGGCATGAAGCTGCTGCGCAAGACCGATTTCCCGAGCGGCGAGTTCACGCTCGCCTTCGTCGGCTATGCCGACGAGGAGACCGACGCGGTGATCGAGCTGACCCACAACTGGGGCGATCACGACTACGAGATCGGGACCGCCTACGGCCACATCGCGATCGCGGTGCCCGACATCTACAAGACCTGCGACGAACTCGCCGCCCAGGGCGTCAAGATCCCAAGGCCCGCGGGCCCGATGAAGCACGGCGGCCGCCCGATCGCCTTCATCGAGGACCCGGACGGCTACAAGATCGAGCTGGTCGAGCGGGCGTGATAGACTGGGCGCCTGGCGATCGCATGGAATCCTGCCATGGCACTGATGCTCGGCAAACTCTACGATGCGCTGCGCGAAGCCGGCGCCAGTGAAGATAGGGCGCGCGAGGCTAGCGAGGAGGTCGCAGCTTTCGAACGCCGCCTTGCCCGCATCGAGATCCTTGTCGCAGCCAATACCGCCGTGCTGGGCGTGCTCGTACCATTGATCGCGGGTATTCTGTGGCTGGTCTGGGATACCAACCAGGCGGTCCACGTCCTCAAGGTCAGCGGCGGCTGAGCTCAGCCGCCGCTGGCTGGCGACAGCGCGGGCGGCCTCAGCCGCGCTGCTCGATCGGCACGTAGGGGCGCTGGACCGGGCCGGTGTAGAGCTGGCGCGGGCGGCCGATCTTCTGCTCCGGGTCCTCGACCATCTCGTTCCACTGCGCCGCCCAGCCGACCGTGCGCGCGAGCGCGAAGATCGCGGTGAACATCGAGGTCGGGATGCCCATCGCCTGCAGGATGATCCCCGAGTAGAAGTCGACGTTCGGGAACAGCTTGCGCTCGACGAAGTAGTCGTCCTCGAGCGCGATCTTCTCGAGCTCCATCGCGATCGGGAGCAGGGGATCGTCGGCCTTGCCGAGCTCCGAGAGGACCTCGTGCGCGCTCTCGCGCAGGACCGCGGCGCGCGGGTCGTAGTGCTTGTACACCCGGTGGCCGAAGCCCATCAGCCGGAAGGCGTCGTTGCGGTCTTTGGCGCGCGCGAGGAACTCCGGAATCCGCTCGACCGAGCCGATCTCCCCCAGCATGTTGACCACCGCCTCGTTGGCGCCGCCGTGCGCCGGTCCCCAGAGCGAGGCAATCCCGGCGGCGATCGCGGCATAGGGGCTGGCGCCGGTCGACCCGACCAGGCGGACGGTCGAGGTCGAGGCGTTCTGCTCGTGATCGGCGTGCAGGATGAAGATGCGATCGAGCGCCTTGGCCAGCACCGGATTGACCTGGTACGGCTCGCACGGCACCCCGAACATCATGTAGAGGAAGTTCTCGGCGTAGGTCAGATCGTTGCGCGGGTACATGAACGGCTGGCCGGCGGCATATTTGTACGCCATCGCGGCGATCGTCGGCACCTTGGCGACCAACCGGTAGCTCGCGATCATCCGGTTGTGGGGATCGTCGATGTCGAGGTCCTCGTGGTAGAACGCGGACAACGCGCCGACCACCGCGATCAGCACCGCCATCGGATGGGCGTCGCGGCGGAAGCCCCGGAACAGATACATGATCTGCTCGTGCACCATGGTGTGATAGGTCACGCCACGGACGAACTTTTCCTTCTGCGCCGCGGTCGGCAGCTCACCGAACATGATCAGATAGGCGACCTCCAGGAAGTCGCTCCGGGTCGCCAGGTCCTCGATCCGGTAGCCGCGATGCAGGAGAACCCCTTCCTCGCCGTCGATGTAGGTGATCTTCGACGAGCAGCTCGCCGTCGAGGTGTAGCCCGGGTCGTAGGTGAAGCGCCCGGTGTCGGCATAGAGCTTGCGGATGTCGATCACCGCCGGTCCCAGGCTGCCGGTGAGCAGAGGCAGCTCGGCCGTCGGCGCGCTGTGATCCGACAGCGTGACCGTGTGCATCGTCGATTCGGTCATGGCCACCCTCTCATTCGTGTTTCCCGACCGCCCGGCTGACCCGTGGTGATCGAACGAGGTTAAGGAATCCTCTGCGGCGACTCTAATTGTCGGCCGGCAGGTGATCAATCGCTATGTTGCACTGCGGCATGGCGGTCCTCGACGGCGTCCTCAATCCGCGCCAGCGCCTCGTCACGGCCCAGGACCGCCATCACCTCGAAGATTCCGGGCGAGGTGGTCGCGCCGGTGAGCGCCGCGCGCAACGGCTGCGCGACTTGACCGAGCTTGACCCTCTCGGCCTCGGCGCGGTCGCGGACCAGCTGCTCGAGCATCGCCTGCTCCCAGGCCAGCGCCGCGCGCAACGCCGGAATCAAGGCCGCCAACCGCGCGCGTCCGGGACCATCGAGCAACTGCGCCGCCTTCCCGCTCAGCGCCAGCGGCCGCGCCGCAACATAGAATGTGGCGCTCGCGGCGAGCTCGACCAGGGTGGTCGCGCGCGGTTTGAGCCCGGCCATGCCCGCCTCGAGCCGGGCCAGCGCCGGGGCGTCGACCCGATGCCCCTGCGCTTCGAGCCGGGGCGCGATCAGACGCGCCAGGGTCCGATCGTCGCTCGCGCGCAGATAGTGGGCGTTGAGGTTGGTCAGGCGCGCCACGTCGAAGCGGGCGGCACCCCTGCCGACCGCATCGAGATCGAACCACGCGATCGCCTGCTCGGTGGAGATGATCTCATCGTCGCCATGGCTCCAGCCGAGGCGGAGCAGATAGTTGCGCAGCGCCTCGGGCAGGAAGCCCAGCTCCCGATAGGCGTCGACCCCGAGCGCGCCGTGGCGCTTGGAGAGCTTGGCGCCGTCGGGGCCGTGGATCAGGGGAATGTGGGCGAACACCGGCACCGGCCAGCCCAGCGCCCGATAGAGCTGGGTCTGACGGGCGGCGTTCACCAGATGGTCGTCGCCGCGGATGATGTGGGTGACGCCCATGTCGTGGTCGTCGACCACCACCGAGAGCATGTAGGTGGGCGTGCCGTCCGAGCGCAGCAGCACCATGTCGTCGAGCTGGGCGTTGTCGAACCGGACCTCGCCCTGAACCCGGTCGGCGATGATGGTCTCGCCGGTGCGGGGCGCCTTGAGGCGGATCACCGGCAGGACGCCCGGCGGCGCCTCGGCCGGGTCGCGATCGCGCCAGCGGCCGTCGTAGGTGGTCGAGCGACCCTCGGCGCGCGCCTTGTCGCGCATCGCCTGCAGCTCCTCGGGTGTGCAGTAGCAGTGGTAGGCGGCGCCGCGCGCGCGCAGCTCGCGGGCGACCTCGGCGTGCCGGTCCCGCCGCGCCGACTGGAACACCGGCAGCTCGTCGCCGGTCAGGCCGAGCCAGCCGAGGCCGTCCAGGATCGCCTGGATCGCGACCTCGGTCGAGCGCGCACGGTCGGTGTCCTCGATCCGCAAGAGGTAGCGGCCGCCGTGGTGGCGGGCGAACAGCCAGTTGAACAACGCGGTCCGCGCCCCGCCGATGTGCAGGAAACCTGTAGGCGACGGAGCGAACCTTGTAACTACACTCATGATTGATAAACTGGCTCCCATGCCGAACCGACGTCGCCCCGTCGTCTAGCACAAAGCCCGCCATGGCGCACCGCTCCCTCGGCCTGCCGCCCACGGCACCCGGCGTCCGGTTGACGCTCGCCTGGGCGCGCGGGCTTGGCGCCGGGGCCTGGCCCTGGCTGGTCGGCCGGCTGCTGGCGGAGCGCGAGCGCTGGCTGCTCTGGCTGCCGGTCGCGCTCGGTCTCGGCATCGGCCTCTACTTCGCCCTGCCGGTCGAGCCGCCGGTCTGGCTGGGACCGGCGTTGCTGCTGCCGATCGCGCTGGTCTGGGCGCGCCCGCGCCCGCCGGCTGCCGCCGATCACCAGGAACTCCGGCTGCCGGCCCTGCTCGGCCTGGCGGCGATCGTCGTGGGGCTGACGGCGGCCTCGATCCGGACCCATAGGGTCGCGGCACCGGTCCTGGAGCGCCGGGGCGCTCATGTCCTCGAGGGCCAGGTGCTGCTGGTCGAGGAGCGGGTGCGGGGCGCGCGCCTGACGCTCGGCAGGCTCAGCATCGAGGGGCTCGATCCGGGCGCCACCCCGGCCGAGCTCAGGGTCAGCCTGCGCAGCGCGCTGCCGGCGGTCCGGCCAGGCGACCGCGTGCGCCTGCGGGCCTTCCTGATGCCGCCGTCGCCGCCGGGCGAGCCCTTCGGCTACGACTTTGCCCGCCAGGCCTACTTTCTCCAGCTCGGCGGGGTCGGCTATGGCCTGGGCCCGCTCGAGCGGGTCGCCGCGGCCGAGACCTCGACCTGGCGCCTCGGGCTCGCCCGGGTTCGCCAGGAGGTCGCGCGCGCGGTCCAGGCCGCGATCCCGGGATCGGCAGGCGCGGTCGCGGTCGCCCTGATGACCGGTCTGCGCGGCGGCATCACCGAGCAGATCTGGCGGGACATGCAGGTCGCCGGGATCGCGCATCTGCTCGCGATCTCGGGGCTGCACCTCGGGCTGGTCGCCGGCACGCTGTTCTTCGGCGTGCGCATCGGCCTCGCGCTGGCGCCGCCGGTGGCCCTCCGCCTGCCGACCAAGAAGGTTGCGGCCGCGCTCGCCCTGCTCGGCGCCTTCGGCTATCTGCTGCTCAGCGGCGCCACGGTGCCGACCCAGCGCGCCTTCATCATGACCGCGCTGATGCTGCTGGCGGTCATGGTCGATCGCAACCCGTTCTCGATGCGCCTGGTCGCCTGGGCCGCCCTGGTGGTGCTCCTGTTCCAGCCCGAGAGCCTGCCCGGCGCCTCCTTCCAGATGTCGTTTGCCGCGGTGGTCGCGCTGATCGCGGTCTACGAGACCGGGCTCGGCCGGCATCCGGACCGCGCCAGCGGGCTCGATGCGCGCCTTGGCCTCTACGTCGGCGGGGTGGCGCTGACGACGCTGGTCGCGAGCCTCGCGACCGCGCCGCTCGCGATCTACCACTTCGGCCGGCTGCCGACCTACGGCATCCTCGCCAACCTGATCGCGGTGCCGCTGACCGCGTTCTGGATCATGCCGCTCGGCCTGCTCGGGCTGCTGCTCCTGCCGCTTGGCCTGAGCGGTCCCTGCTTTGCCCTGATGGGCCGGGGGATCGAGCTGATGCTGACGGTCGCCGCGACCATCGCCGGCTGGCCGGGGGCGGCGGTGCTGGTCGCCAAGCCGTCGGTCGCGGCCCTGACCGTGACGCTCCTGGGCGGCCTCTGGCTGTGCCTGTGGCGCGGCCCCTGGCGCCGGCTCGGCATCCTCGGCGTGGCGGCGGGCGCGCTGCTGATCCTGGCCTCTCGGCCGCCGGACCTGCTGATCGACGCCCGCGGCCAGATCGTCGGCGTCCGGCTCGACAGCGGCCGCCTGGCGCTGTCGCCCTGGCAACGGGACCGCTGGATCACCGATGGCTGGCTGCGCACCGCGGGCCAGGCGAAGGCCGCGCCCTGGCCAGGACCCGGTGCCGGCGGGCGGGACGGCCTGAGGTGCGATCCCGAAGGCTGCCTGCTCACCCGCCACGGCCGCAAGGTGGCGCTCGCCCGGCGACCGGAGGCGTTGGAAACGGACTGCGCCCGCGCCGATCTGGTGCTGAGCTACCCGCGCCTGGAGCGCTGCCCGCACGGCGCGCGGCTGATCGGGCCCGAGGCGCTGCGCGCCGCCGGCGGCCTGGCACTCTGGCTGGATGGCGCCGGCATCCGGACCTTGAGCGTGCACGACGTGCGCGGCGATCGTCCCTGGACGCGGTGACCCTCAGGCGCTCGGATCCGGAGCGCGCAACAGCGTGCGCAGATGGTCGAGATACCCGGGCACGGTGATTCCCGGGGCGAGGCGGGGGTCGGGCTCGGGCGGGCCGGCCGTGGCGCCCAGCGGCAGCACCCCCGCCCAGACCGGCAATCCGTAGTCCTCCTCGTCGTCGACCGGCGGTCCGGTCCGGATCTTGGCCGAGACCTCGTCCAGGTCCATCCAGAGCACCGTGGTTGCTTTGAGCTCCTGCCGGGTCGGCGGCCGCAGCTCCGGCCAGCGGCCGGGGAACAGGCGCTCGACGAACTCCTCGAGCACCTCGAGCTTGGCCGCATCCGGCACCAGCTGCGCGACCCCGAACGCCATCACCGAGCGGTAGTTGATCGAGTGGTGGAAGCCCGAGCGGGCGAGGACGAAGCCGTCGACGTGGGTGACGGTGACGCAGGCCGGCACGCCCTGCTTCAGGTGGCGGAGCATGCGGCTCGCCGACGAGCCGTGCCAGTACAGGCGATCGCCGTGGCGCCAGTACGAGGTCGGGGTGACGTAGGGCTGGCCGTCGATCGCATAGCCGACGTGGCAGATCACGCCGGCATCGAGCACCGCGTGCACGGTCGGCCGATCGTAATGTCCCCGCTTCGGCAGGCGCTTGACGCGGGTTTTTGAGGTCGGCTGGAAACGCTCCGCCATGCCGGGTTTCTCCACTTGGTGTCCGGCAGAGAGGCTAGAGCCGACTGGCCCTAACGAAAGGGCCATTATCGCTCAATCGGCAGGGCCATTCAGAAGCCGCGGAGCGGCATCGCTGAGGCGCGCTGCAGCCAGTTGTCCGCGCTGTAGCGCGCCCGGCCGTCGATCACGTGCAGGGTGTAGGCATGGCGCGACCTGGCCGAGCGGTTGGGCGCGCTCCAGTGCGGCAGGAGCCCATGCAGGACGACGAGCGTGCCCTCCTCCACCTCGAGCGGCACCAGACCCGCGCTCGGCAGGGGCGTCGGGTCGAGGGTGATGGTCTCGGTCCGCAGGCCATGGCGGCAGGAAACGGCTGCGCAGCGGCCCCTTGTGGCCGCCCGGTGCGGCATGCAGGCAGCCGTTCTCGAGCGTCGCGTCCTCGAGCGCGAACCAGAGCCCGATGACGCTGAGCGGCTCGGTATGCAGAAAAGCCGCGTCCTGGTGGCAGATCACCTCGCCGCCGATCCGGGGCTGCTTGAAGATGTACATCGACTGGAGCAGCAGCGGCTCGGCCATGCCGAGGGTCGCGGACCAGCCCGGCGAGCGCCGGTCGGCGCGAGAACCGCTCGAAGACCGGATCGAGGTCGTGGAGCGCATGGCCGACCTTGTTGATCGAGCGCTCCTTGCTCTGCCGGAGCCGGCCGCCCTGGTCGAACGCCTCGGCCTCGAAGAAGAAGCGGACCTGATCGCCGGACTCGAGAAAATAGCGGTCCTGGGCGTGGTCCTGCCCCGTGGTCGAGAAGATCGAGGCCACCTCGCCGGGCTCGAACGCCTCGACCAACTCGGCCGTCCGCGCGCGCAGCGCCGCGCATTCGGCGTTCGACACGAACCCGGGCAGGACCAGATAGCCGTCGCGCTCAAACCGATGGCCGGCCCCGACCATGCCTGCCTCCGTCGTGAGTTGACATTATCATGACATCAAACTAACATCACGCCATGGTTCGTACGCAAGTCTACTTCAGCGAGGCGCAGCATCGCGCGCTCCGGCGGGCCGCCGAGCGCGAGGGGATCAGCATGACCGCCTTGCTGCGTCGCATGGTTGAACGCGAGCTCCTTGGCCGGACTCCAAAGCCAGACTACAGCAAGGATGCGATCATGGCGATCGTTGGCCTTGGCAGTGCTGAGCCGGATGACATCTCCGAACGGCACGACGAGGCCCTGGACGAAGCCTTCCGTGAGTGACGTCTTCGTCGACACCAGCGCGTTCTATGCGCTGGCCAATCTCGCCGACAGGCACCACAGCGAGGCGCTTGCCGCGTTCGCGGCGACGGTCGGACATGACGACCTCAAGACCAGCGATCACGTCATCGTCGAGACTTGGTGTCTGCTACGGTCCCGGCTCGGGCGGGCGGCAGCGATGGCGTTCTGGGACGGCGTCGGCCGCGGGATCATCGCCATCATGGGTGTCGGCCAAGAGGATTTTCAACGGGGTCGCGAAATCGCGCGGGAATGGCCCGATCAGGATTTCAGCATCGTCGATTGCACGAGCTTTGCCATGATCGAGCGCCTGGACATCCGTCGCGCGTTCGCGTTCGACAAGCACTTTCACATCGTGCAATTCGGCTGGCGGCGCCAGCGCGCGCTGCGAATCCTTCCACACTGATCGACGAACGCCGATTGCCGATCGCTCATCGCTGCCGCGCGCCGAGCATAGCGGCAAGGCCGGTGCCGACGAGCGCGAGTGCTGCCATCGCGAAGAAGGCGTGGCCGCCGAAGGTGGCATAGAGCCAGCCCGCGAGCGGGATGATCAGGCCCATCAGCAGCGCGCTGCCGATCGCGGCATAGAAGCCCTGGGCGCTCGCCAGCAGCTCGGCCGGCACGCGGCCCTGCAGATGATGCATCACGGCGAGGTGCACCGCGCCGAAGCTCGCGCCATGCAGCGCTTGGGCTGGGATCAGCAGCGCGAGGTCGGTGCCGGCGGCTGTCAGGCACCAGCGCAGCACGGTCAGGCCGCCGGCGAGCGTCAGGAGCCGGATCGGGTCCAGACGACGCAGCACGCGGCTCGCCAGCGCGAACAGCAGGATCTCGGCGATCACGCCTTCGGCCCAGAGCCAGCCGATCAGGGTCGCGCCGAGGCCGGCCGCGCGCCAGTGCAGGCTGGCAAAGCCATAGTAGAGCGCATGGCTGGCCTGGATCAGGCCGGCGGCGAATACCAGGCGCAGGAACTGCGGCAGGCGCAACAGCCGGCCGAGCCGGGGCGGTTCGGCCGGGCGCCCCGGCGCACGGGTTTCCGGCACCTGCAGGCAGGCGAGAAGGTTGAGCGCGAGCAGGACCAGCAGCAGGCCGAGCACGACGCCGGCGCCGCTGCGCTCGATCCACCAGCCGCCGCCGACCGCGGCCAGGATGAACGTGATCGAGCCCCAGAGCCGGACCGGCCCATAGCCGATGCCATGCGCCTTCAGCTCCTCCAGCGCCAGCGCCTCGCCCAACGGCAGGATCGCGGCCCAGCTGGCGCCGGTCACCAGGCTGAGCAGCAGAAAGATCCAGAGGTGATGCGCGAGGGCGAACAGCGCCATCCCGATGACAGTGACCGCGGCCAGCAGCAGCATCAGAGGTCGGCGGCGACCCAGGCGGTCAGCGGCATGGGGGATCGCGATGCTGGTCACGACCCGCGGCCAGTAGCCGGCCGCCAGCAGGAGGCCGATCTCGGACGGCGTCAGGCCCTGCGCCGCCAGCCAGACCGGCCAGTAGGGGAGCGCGATGCCGATCGCGGCAAAGCTCGCGCCGTAGAACAGCGCCAGGCGGAGGCGGAGGGCGCGGGCCATGCGACGATGAGCTGCTGTCAGGCGGGCGGGTTTGCGCCAAGATGCCGGTCGGGGTCAGCGATGGAGGTAGCAGCCATGGCCGCTCGAAGCGAGAGGATCACGTTCGCCAATCCGGCGGGCGAGGAGCTGGCGGCCCGGCTCGACTGGCCGGACGGTGCGCCGGTCGCGTTCGCGCTGTTCGCCCATTGCTTCACCTGCTCCAAGGACAGCGTTGCGGCGGCGCGCATCAGCCAGGGTTTGGCGGCCCACGGCGTCGCCGTGCTCCGCTTCGACTTCACCGGCCTCGGGTCCAGTGAGGGCGAGTTCGCCAACACGAATTTCTCCTCGAATCTCGATGACTTGGCGGCGGCGGCCGATTACCTGCGCGAGGCACATCAGGCGCCCAAGATGCTGATCGGCCACTCGCTCGGCGGGGCCGCCGTGCTGGCGGCCGCGGAGCGCGTGCCCGAGGCGGTCGCGGTCGCGACCATCGGCGCCCCGTTCGATCCCGCCCACGTCACCCATCTGCTCGCCCCCGCCCGCGCCGAGATCGAGGCGAGCGGCGCGGCCGAGGTCAGGCTCGGCGGGCGCAGCTTCCGGGTCCGCCGGCAGTTCCTGGACGACATCACCGCGCACAAGCTCGGCGACCATGTCGCCCGCCTCAGGAAGCCGCTGATCCTGTTCCATGCGCCGCGCGACCAGATCGTCGGGATCGAGAACGCCGGCCACATCTTCACCGCCGCCAGGCATCCCAAGAGCTTCGTCTCGCTCGACGATGCCGATCACCTGCTGAGCCGGCGCGCGGATGCGATCTACGTCGCCGACGTCCTGGCCGCCTGGGCGAGCCGTTATCTGCCGGCGGCGCCGGCGGCCGCGCTCGAGGCCGGGCCAGCCGCCGGCGAGGTCCTGGTCGCGGAAACCGGCGAGGGCAGGTTCACCCAGACCGTCCGGGTCGGCCGGCATCGACTGCGGGCCGACGAGCCGGCGAGCGTGCCGGGCGGTCTCGATGTCGGCCCCAGCCCCTACGACTACCTGCTCGCCGGACTCGGCGCCTGCACCTCGATGACCCTTCGCCTCTACGCCGAGCGCAAGGGCCTGCCGCTCGAGCGGGTCGTGGTTCATCTGAAGCGCGAGAAGATCCACGCCAACGATTGCGCAGACTGCGAAACCAGGGAGGGTATGCTCGATCAGATCGAGCGCACGCTGGAGCTTCCTGGCGCGCTTGACGACGCCCAGCGCCAACGCCTGCTCGAGATCGCCGACAAATGCCCGGTCCACCGCACGCTCACCAGCGAGGTCAAGATCCGGACCCGGCTCGCGGAATAGCAGCCATCCGGTCTCGGAACGGGCGCCCGCAGCCCGCTCCGCGACCGCTGCGGGCGCGCCACGCAGCATCCGGTCGAAGCCAGATCCGGGCGTAGCAGGACGAGTTCGGGCAGGCTTGCAGCCGGATCCTGAAGACGGGCTTCGTCGGCTGCAAGCGCAAAGCTCGCGCAGTGCGCCCCGTCGATGCCGTGGATTCACAGTTGGCAAGGGCGCGATCCGGCGGTACCCCTTAGCGTAGAACTAGAACCAGCTCAGGGAGTACAGGCGTGACCAGCAAACTCGCCACCGCGGCCGTCGTTGCGGCTGCGCTCGGCTTCGCCAGCTCGGCGATCGCCCAGGACATGCGCTTCGTGGTCGTCACCCATGGCCAGGCCTCCGACCCGTTCTGGTCGGTGGTCAAGAACGGGGTCGACCAGGCGGCCAAGGATCTCGGCGTGACTGCCGACTACAACGCCCCCGACACCTACAACATGCCGCAGATGGCGCAGCTGATCGACGCCGCGGTCGCCTCGAAGCCAGATGGCCTGGTGGTCTCGATCCCCGACGCCGAGGCGCTCGGCGATTCGATCAAGAACGCGGTCGCTTCTGGCATCCCGGTGGTCTCGATGAATTCCGGCTCCGACGTCTACGAGTCGCTGGGCGTCCTGGTCCACGTCGGCCAGACCGAATACGAGGCCGGCCTCGGCGCCGGCAAGAAGATGAAGGCGGCGGGCGTCACCAACGCGCTCTGCGTCAATCAGGAGGTCGGCAACGTCGCCCTCGACCTGCGCTGCAAGGGCTTCGCCGACGGCCTCCAGGGCAAGGTCGATGTCCTCGCGGTCAGCATGGACCCGACCGAGATCGGCAATGCCGTCAAGGGCGCCATGAGCTCCAACGCCGACGTCAACGGCGTGCTGGCCCTCGGCCCGGCGGCTGCCGAGCCGACGCTCGCGGCGCTCGAGGACAACGAGATGCTGGACAAGGTGAAGTTCGGCACCTTCGATTTGTCGCCCACGGTTCTCAAGGCGATCGCCGACGGCAAGATGATGTTCGCGATCGATCAGCAGCAGTTCCTGCAAGGCTATCTGCCGATCCAGTTCCTGAGACTGTACAAGCTGTACGGCACGATGCCGGCCGGCACGGTCATGACCGGGCCGGGCTTCGTCACCAAGGACAATGCCGCCCAGGTGATCGAGCTGAGCAAGCAGGGTATCCGCTAGCCCGCGCTCGGGGGCCCGCCGCGGCGGGCCCCCGTCGACCGACGGGCGGCGATCGGGGGAGGCCTGCCATGGCTGCGACCAGATCTGCAACCATTGATGAGCGGGTCAGCAAGACGCCGCTCATGCGGAAGTTGATGGCCCGGCCCGAGCTCGGGGCCGTGGCCGGAACCATTCTCGTGTTTGCCTTCTTTGCCGTCGTCGCCGGCGGCAGCGGCATCTTCTCGGCGCCGGGGATCCTCAATTTCCTCGAGGTGTCGGCCCAGCTCGGGATCATCGCGGTCGCGGCCTCGATGCTGATGATCGGCGGCGAGTTCGACCTCTCGATCGGTTCGATGATCGGCGCCGCCGGCGTGATCATCGCGATTCCGGCCGCCCAATGGGGCTGGCCGCTCTGGCTCTGCATTCTGCTTGCGTTCGCGATCGCGATCGCGATCGGCTATGTCAACGGCCTGATCGTGATCAAGAGCGGCCTGCCGTCCTTCATCGTCACCCTCGCCGGGCTCTTCATCCTGCGCGGCCTGACCATCGGCTTCACCCGCTGGATCACCGGCCGGACCCAGGTCTCGGGCCTCAAGGCGCTGGCCGAGCACGACTGGCTGGCGCCGGTGTTCGCAGGTGAGGTCGGCGGCACGGTCATGGTCTGGCTCGCCAAGATTGGCGTGATCGGGACCCGCGCCGACGGCGCGCCCGCGATCCAGGGGATCCCGATGTCGATCGTCTGGTGGTTCGCGCTGACCGCGGGCGCGACCTACATCCTGCTGCGCACCCGGGTCGGCAACTGGATCTTCGCCTGCGGCGGCGATCCGAACGCGGCGCGCAACGTCGGCGTCCCGGTCGCCGCGGTCAAGACCGGCCTGTTCATGTTCACCGCCTGCGCCGCCACCCTGTTCGCCTGCGTCCAGGTCCTGGATGCCGGCTCGGCCGACACCAACCGCGGCCTGCTCAAGGAGTTCGAGGCGATCATCGCCTCGGTGATCGGCGGCTGTCTGCTCACCGGCGGCTACGGCTCGGCGATCGGCGCCAGCTTCGGCGCCCTGATCTTCGGGACGGTGCAGATGGGCATCTTCTACACCGGCGTGAACACCGACTGGTTCAAGGTGTTCCTGGGCGTGATGATGCTGATCGCGGTGCTGTTCAACAACTACATCCGCCGCAAGGTGACCGAGGCCCGTTAGCGAACGCCCGCAGAGGGGAGACCGAACCATGGCAGACCGGACCAATGGCAACGCCCCGCCGCTGGTGGAGCTGCGCGACATCGTCAAGCGCTTCGGCTCGGTGATCGCGCTCAGCGGCGTGACCATGAAGGTGCACGCGGGCGAGGTGATGTGCCTGCTCGGCGACAACGGCGCCGGCAAGTCGACCCTGATCAAGACCCTCTCAGGCGTCCATCAGCCGACCGAGGGCCAGATCCTGATCGACGGCGAGCCGGTCGCGATGGACAGTCCGCGCGACGCCCTCGATCGCGGCATCGCCACGGTCTACCAGGACCTGGCGATGATCCCCTTGATGAGCATCACCCGCAATTTCTTCATGGGCCGCGAGCCCGGCCGGGGCAAGGGCGCCTTCGGCGGGTTTGACGTCGGCGAGGCCAACCGGGTCGCCAAGTCGGAGATGGCCAAGATCGGCATCGACGTGCGCGATCCGACTCAGGCGGTCGGCACGCTCTCCGGCGGCGAACGGCAGTGCGTCGCGATCGCGCGCGCGGTCCATTTCGGCGCCCGCGTGCTGATCCTGGACGAGCCGACCTCGGCGCTCGGGGTCAAGCAGGCCTCGGTCGTGCTGCGCTATGTGGCGCAGGCGCGGGCGCGCGGCCTCGGCGTGATCTTCATCACCCACAACGTCCACCACGCCTATCCGGTCGGCGACGCCTTCACGATCCTCAACCGCGGCCGCACCTACGGCACCTTCCAGAAGACCGAGGTCTCGCGCGAGGAGGTGCTGAACATGATGGCCGGCGGCAAGGAGCTGGAGGAGCTGTCGTCCGAGCTCGAGGAGTTCGCCCGCGCCGACGCCGGCAGCACCTCGAAGCTGGACCCGGCCGCGGCGGCTGAGCACGCGGTCGCCGAATTGCTGCACCGGGAATCCAACTCGTTGCACAAGCACTGAGCGCCGCGCCGCAGCTCGGACGGGCTTCCGTGCTGGCACCGCGAGGCGGCCTAAGGTTCGTCCCGCGCCCGGCTGCGGCCTCGAGTCGAGCTCGACCGCCGCCGATCTGTGCTCATTTGGCAACAATTCGACAATTTTTTTGGGGAACCCCACGAATAGGGAGCACGTTGATGAAATATGTGTCGATCAGCAACGGCGCATCGAGGCCCGAGGGTCGGGTGATGGCCCACCAGGAATCCCAGGATCGGTGGATCGTCGCCGCGGTGGTGGAGCGCAGGCAGTGCGCTCGAGGGCTGCCTGGCGATGAGGGACGCGGTGTCCGTGGTCCGCGGGGGCAAGGCATTTCCCGACCTTCTTCAAGGTGGCAGAGCGGAGCAGGGGCTGGTGCCGCAGTGGCGAACCGACACTGAAGCGATGTGAGGCGCAGGAGCGGCGACTGCCGCGGCGCGTCCTGATCGCCGCGCCGCAACCGTTTTTCAGTGAGCGCGGCACGCCGATTGCCACGGAGTTCCTGGCCAGGGCCTTGATCGAGCTCGGGGTCGAGGTCGAGGTCCTGACCTACCCGGTCGGTGAGGACGTCGATGGCGTCCGGATCCGGCGCACGGCCAATCCCTTCGGCTTTACGAGCGTGCCGGTGGGCTTTTCGACCGCCAAGATCGTCCTCGACATCCCGTTTTTCTACGAGCTGCGCCGCCTGCTCCGCACCGGCCGCTACGACGTGGTGCATGCCTACGAGGAGGCGGCGTATTTCGTCGCCGGCTGCGCTCGCTCGCGGGTCCCGCCCCTGATCTACGACATGGCGTCCTCGATCCCCGACGAGCTCGGGCGGGTCACGCGGTTGGCCGGGCCGCTGCGGTGGCTCGAGGGTTTGGTGCTCGCGCGCTCCAGCATGATCGTCTGCAGCCTTGGCCTCGGCAGCGCCGTCCGCGCTCGCACGCGCGACGTGCCGTTGCGCGAATGGCGCTTTCCCGCCTCGCTGCCGAGCTTCGAGCCGGACGAGGTCAGCGACCTCCGCCGGCAGCTGGCGATCCCGGACGATGCCCGGGTCATCCTGTACGCGGGCACGTTCGCCCCCTATCAGGCGACCGAGCTCATGCTGGGGGCGGTTGCCAAGGTGCTGGCCGCCGATCCGCAGGCCGTCTTCATCTTCGTCGGGTTCGTCAACGACGCCGAGCAGTTGCGGGCGCGGGCGTGCCTCGGGGAGGCGGCCTCGAGCGGGCGCGTCTGCCTGCTGCCACGGGTCGCGCGCCAGAAGCTCGACGCGTTCACCGGGCTGGCCACGGTGCTGCTGTCCTGCCGGGGTGACGTGAGCAACGCGCCGCTCAAGCTCTTCAATGCCCTGGCCGCCGGCAAGCCGCTGGTGGCCAACGACGTCCCGGCCCACCGCGTCATCCTGGACGATCGGCTGGCCCTGCTGGTGCCATCGACCTCGGACGGCTTCGCCGCCGGTATCCTGAGGCTGCTCAACGAGCAGGATCTGGCCCTGGGCCTGGCGACCAACGGTCGTGCCTACGCCCAAGCGCACCTCAAGTGGGCCGACTTTGTCGATCTCGTGCGTGATGTCTACGATACCGCCCTTCACCACGCCCAGCGAACCGCCGATGCGCCGTCCTGATCCGGCCTGGGCGCCCGTTCCGGAGCCGGGCCGGCGACGGCAGCTAGCGAACGAAGTTGCCGGGGGCGCCGAACAGCCGGAACTTGATCCACCAGGCGATGCTGACCGCGCGCGGAAACGGGATCGACAGGAGATCGGTGGCGAGCCGGCCCGCGCTCCAGTTGCGGAACCAGAACCACCTCAGAACCCGCCGGCAAGCCCGGCGGTCGGCCTCGCTCAACGGCGCGGTCGCGACCATCCGTCGATATTCCTGGAACAGCGTCCGCACGGGCAGGTCGCGCTGGCCGAACCGGCTGCTATCGTGCCAGGCGAGCTTCATCGGCGCGGTTTTGGCCCGGCGGGCGTAGCGGCCAGGATGCTCGCGCATCTGCACGAGCGGCTCCTCCAGCTGCAGCAGCCGCTCCTCGCAGCGCCATCTCGAGCGAGCAAAGCTTTGTCGGTGCCACTGAAGGCCTTCGCAGTCCGGGCCATGGGGTATGACCGCCCCGCCTCGTCATGCCGAAAACATCGACGCAGGGATGAGAACGCAGAACGATGGCGGCGAACCGTTCGGCCGGCTCGTTACCGCCGGCGTGCTCGAGCACGGAACGATAGTAGCCAAGATGCTCGCCTCTTGCATCGATATAGTCGACGACGGTGTTGCAGAGCACCGCATCCGGATTTGCGTCCAGTGCCGCCACGGTCTCTTCGACATAGCGGGGCAGGATGCGGTCGTCGTGGGCCATCCACTTGAAATAGATGCCGCTACTCTGATCCAGGACCCGGTTGAAATTGGGCACCGCGCCGAGATTGCGCGCGTTACGGAGATACCGCACTCTTGGATCGCTGGCCGCGTAGTCCGCGCAGATCTCGGCGGTCCGGTCGGTCGACGCGTTGTCCGAGATCACCAGCTCAAGGTCGTCACATGTCTGAGCGAGGACGGAACGGATCGCGTCTTCAAGGAAGTTTTCACCGTTGTAGACCGGCAAGCCGATACTCACCCAAGCCATTCACGGTCTCTCCCGAACTGGTACCGCGAGAAAGAGTCACCGAACGGTCGACGGCGCAGCTCAGTCGTGCTTCCTCGCAGCTCAACACCTTCAATCGGGCGCCAGTAAACCTAGATTATTGCACTCGGATGACCTCCGTCAAGATCGGGAAAATTCGAATCGAATGTGAATTTGCCGGGAATCGGGCGGCTTTGGCAATCGGGCAACAAAATGCCCCGTCGATGTTGCGCCGTGGCCACAGTCGTCTGCGCGGGGCAGCAGGTTGTATCCCGGGTCGGACGGAACCACCGAATCTGCTATTGATGCTCCGAGGGCGATGTTACCGATGAACCACGGTCGTGCACCTCGTCGATCTCGGGCCGGCGGAACGGTCAGCGCCGGAGCGCCCTCGATCGCGGTAACACCGCCTTGACCGCCCGCGTGACGTGACGGCGCGCATGAGTTTCGTAGCGACCCTCGGCTCGCGGTTCGTTCTGCTGCTCGCCGGGCGTGCGGTCATGTTGAGCCTGGCATTGGTCACGACCGGAATTCTGACCCGAGAACTCGGTCCCACCGGCTTCGGTTACTATCGCGCCGCGGTCGCTTATCTGGGGCTCGTCGTGATCCTGGCCGATCTCGGGCTCGGCAGCATCTTCGTGCGCGAGATCTCCCGCCCCGGCGCGGATCAGGCGCGGATCATCGGCAACGCGCTCAGCCTCAGGCTGGTGGTCGCGGCGAGCGCGATGCTGATCGCTCTGCCGCTGTCGCAACTGCTCGCGTTCGACGACGCCATGCGCCTCGGCATTCTGGGGGGTGCGCTCGGCTTCGTCGCCTATTCGGTCCACCTCCTGCTGTTCGGGCTGTTCCAGCAACAGCTCCGGCAGCAGGGCGTCGTCTTCGCCGAGGTCAGCGGCGGGCTGCTGCTGCTCGCCCTGATCCTGCTCTTCGCGAGGCTCGGGGCGGAAGCCGCGTGGTTCGTGCTGGCGCTCGGCCTCAGCTATGGGTTCACGCTCGGACTGGCGATCCTGTTCGCCCGCCGGCTGGTGCCGTTCCGTCTGAGGTTCGAGCTCGCTCAATGGCACCAGCTCGCGCGCTTCTGCCTGCCGGTGGCGGCGTCGAACACTATCGCCATCCTTTACTTCCACGCCGACAGCGTGCTCCTGGCGCTGCTGCAGGGCCCCCAAGCCGTTGGCCTGTACGGCGTGCCGATCAAGATCTTCGACAGCGCGTTGGGCATTCCCGTCCTCTTCGTCGGTCTGTTCGCTCCCCTGCTGGCGCGGACGGCGAGAAGCGATCTCTCGCAATTCGCCGGGCTCGTCGGCGACGGCCTGGGCGTGCTCTGCATCCTCATCGTCGGGGTCGCGGTCGGGCTGAACGCGGTCGCTGCGGGGGTCATCGAGCTGCTGGCCGGGGCGGCCTTCGCCGACGCCGCGATCATTCTGCACCTCCTGACGATCGTGCTCGTGCTGCATTCCGTGGTCATGTTGCTCCGCGAGGCGGCGACCGCGCTGCAGATCCAGCACCGACTGCTGCCCGGCTATCTGCTCGGGCTCGGGGTCGCCATGGTCGCCTATTTCCTTCTGATCCCGCGCTATGCGGGGGCCGGCGCCGCGGGCGCGCTGATCGCCGCCGAGCTGCTCGTGCTGGCATGGGCGGCCCGCGTGTTGGTCAGGGCGACCCCCGAGCCCCTGCGACTGCGGATACCGCTGACCGCCGCAGCCTGCGGTGTCGGCGCCGGGCTCGTGCTCTACGCCGTCGAGCAGGCGGGGTGGGGGCCGGTCGGCCGGCTGGGCGCCGCGACCGCGAGCTATGCCCTGCTCCTGCTCGCCACCGGGTCGCTCCGACGGCCCGCGTTCGAGCTCTAGCCCGCGCCCGGCCGCTCAGTTGAAATGCATGCCGCCGTTGGCGGCGACCGTCTGGCCGGTCATGTAGGGGTTGCCGACCACCATCAGCACGATGCTCGCGATCTCCTCGACCGTGCCAAGCCGGCCGAGCGGGATCTTGGGCAGGTTGTCGAGCCGGTGCGGCTTGATCATCTCGGTCGCGATCAGCGACGGCGCGACCGCGTTGACCGTGACCCCGTCCTTGACCACCCGCGCCGCGGCTGGGCGGGCAGCGTTCTATCGGCTAGGATGCTGCTGAACCTTCGCTCGGAGGCGTTGATGGCCAAAGCTGTGCCGCGCGAGAACTGGCCGCGCACCGTCGCCGAGTTCGAGCCCTGGCACGCGCGCCAACCCGAGCGTTGGGAGTTTTTCGAGGGTGCGCCGTACCTGATGGCGCCAGCCTCGAAGACGCATACGATCATCAAGGCGAACGTCTTCCGCTCGCTCGATCAAGCGCTCGTTGGCACCCACTGTCACGTCTTCATGGAAGGGGTTCAGATCCTGACCGACGAGATCTCCGCCATCCCCGACGCCGTCGTCAGTTGCGCGCCGATCGATCTTTCGACGCCTGTGGTCGCCGAACCGACGATCATCATCGAGGTCATGTCGCCTTCGAGCGAATACGACGATGGCGGGCGCAAGTGGTTCGCCTACCGCAAGATTCCGAGCCTCCGGCACTATCTCGTGCTGTCCCAGAAAGAGCGGGTCGTGCTGGTCCACAGCCGCGCCGGCGAGCTCTGGCACGAGCGTTTCGTCGGCGCGGGCACGTTCGAGCTTGACGACCCGCCGCTCCGCCTCTCGATTGACGACCTCTACGCTTTGACCGACGTGGCAGCCTAGCTCGTCCACCACGCCTGCAGAATTCAGCGTTGTTCGTCCCAGAGTGCCTCCTGCTGATCGTCAGGCTCACGATCGCCACTTTGGAGCTTTTTCGGAAAGCCAGACCGTTCTGGCTGAAGCGGCAACGTCGGCTCCAGCGACGTACGCCGCGCGCGCAGTCGGCAGATCGGGCGCCCCTCTGAGGGCGTTGATGCAAGCGCTGACAGCGGAAAATCGCTGAGGAATTGCTGAGGACCGATCGGCCGCATCATCGCGCTGGCGGCGCTCTTCTGACTTTCCACGCACTCAGTTGAAATGCATGCCGCCGTTGGCGGCGATCGTCTGGCCGGTCATGTAGGGATTGCCGACCACCATCAGCACGATGCTCGCGATCTCCTCGACCGTGCCGAGGCGGCCGAGCGGGATCTTGGGCAGGTTGTCGAGCCGGTGCGGCTTGATCATCTCGGTCGCGATCAGCGAGGGTGCCACCGCGTTGACCGTGACCCCGTCCTTGACCACCCGCGCCGCATAGCCCCGGGTCAGCCCCTCCATGCCGGCCTTCGACGCGTTGTAGTGGACGCCGACCGCACCCGCCCCGCGCGCCGCCCCCGACGAGATGTTGACGATCCGGCCGAAGCCGCGCGCCCGCATCCCGGGCAAGACCGCCTGGGTACAGAGGAACGCCGACTTCAGGTTCACGGTCAGCGTGCGCTCGAACAGCTCCTCGGTCAGCTCCTCGATCGTGCAGGGCTCGGAGATGCCGGCGTTGTTGATGAGGATGTCGACCGGCCCGAGGTCTTCCTCCACATTGCCGATGAGCGATCTGACCTCGGCGGCGACCGACACGTCGGCCTGGATCACCGCCGCCCGCCGGCCGAGCCGCCGGATCTCGTCCGCCGTGGCCGCCGCGGCGTCGGCCCGGGCGCGGTAGTTGACGGCGACGTCCGCGCCGGCCTCGCCGAGCACCAGCGCGATCGCCTTGCCGATCCCGCGGCCGCCCCCGGTCACCAGCGCGACCTTGCCGCCAAGGTCCGGATAGAGAGCCATCGCCCACCCTCCCATGGGTTGCAACCGGGGAGAGCTTAGCGCGATTCGACCGGCGGCGCGCCATTCGACATCGCGGCCAGGCGCGGCCTGCGCTCACGCCACGACGCGTGCGCCGTCCGCGTGCAGCAGCGCGAAGAAGCTCTGCGCCGGCGCGCCGGCGTCGGCCGCGTACATCCGAAAGCAGTCGTTGAACCACTCGACGAACCGGTTGGCGTGGGCGTCGGTACCGATCGGGAACTGCTTCATGCGCCAGCGGTTGGTGGGGCTCGCATTCTCGATCACGCTGCCGGCGTTGTAGGCGCAGGCGACCACCGGCGGGTCGAAACCGGTCGCCGACTTCTGGCGGGCGATGTAGGCCGTGCCGGCGCGGATCGAGTTGTCTCCCTGCAGCAGCCAGGCAGCATCGATCTCCGGCATCCTGAGGGTCTCCCGGGCGGTGCTGATCAGGGTCTGCATCAGGCCGATCGACACCCGGCCCGGCGTCGTCTCGTAGTCGACGAAGCCCGGCTCCTGGCGCTCGTCGGCCGGCTTGCCGCTGCTCTCGGTGCAGATGGTGGCGATGATCAGCTCGGCGGGCACCCCGAACTCCGCCGACCAGCGCTCGATCGACGGGCCGAACTCGTCGCGCACGCGGCGCACCGTCTGGGGCTGGCCGCGCGTGCCGAGCGGTTCCGCCCCATCGATCGAGATCCCCCGAGCGGTGAGCTGCCAGCGCACGCTGCCGTCGAACCGGCGATGGGGGTGCAAAGCGCCGCGAGATCTGCGTCGTCCATGGGTCGCTCCTCTGAGGGCGCCGCCGGGAAGAGGGCGCCGGGGCCATAGCGAGCCCCATGATGCGCACTCGGGGACCTCGCGATTGTGAACCGCTTCACACAAGCTCCAGCGCCGACCTTAAAGCGATCCGACGCCGGTCGGCGCCACCATGGCCGCGGCCGCTGGCCGTCCGAAGCTCGGCGCCGCACTCAGGAATGCAGCCGCGTCCATGTTCGCGTCACCGCACCCCGACGCTGCCGCCGGCCGGTGAAGGAGGGGGTTTTGCTGCAACGCAAAAAATCGCTTCAAGCGCGGCCGGCATTGGCCTAACCTCGGGGTCGTGCAGCCGGGACAGCGCGATGGCGAGCGAGCTCGAAGCCTTACCGCAGATCGATCCGGAGCCGGGCGACGGGGAGTCGGACGGCGCGCGCGAGCGGGCCGACGGCGGCGAAGCGCTGGCGCTGCTGCCCGCCGGCCTCAGCTGTTTCGAGGCGACCGAGGACCTCGACCCGGGCGCGTTGCTCGCCGAGCTGCGGACGCAGATCGCCATGCGCCGCGCCGAGAGCGAGCTCAACCCGTTCGGCAACCCGATCCAGCTTTTGGCGCTCGACCTCGGCCGCCGCCTCGATGCCGGCGAGCTGTCGCTGGCCGCGATCGAGCAGCTGGTCCAGCGCCTGACCACCGAATCCTTCATCCGCCGCGCCGAACGGCTCGGACGCTATCTCGGCGTGAGCGACGAGGCCGCCAATCGGGCGACCCTCCGGCGCCTGCTCGAGAGCCTCGCCCGCGCGCCGGGCAGCGAGCAGCCGGTGCCGTTCGAGACCTTCCGCGCCCGGGTCGAGAGCGAGCGCTTCGGGATCGTGATCACCGCCCATCCGACCTTCGCGCTCGCCCGCGAGCTGCGGCTGCTGCTGACCGAGCTGGCGCTCGACGCGGACCGCGCGTCACCCGAGCGCCAGGTGCTGCTCGCGGCGGTCGGCGCGCGCGAGCACCGGCCCGACCGGCCCCTCGACCTCGAGGAGGAGCATCGCCAGTCGCTCGACGCGCTGGTCAACCTGCACGGCGCGCTGGCTCAGGTCTACGACCTGGTGTTCGAGGTCGCCGAGGCGCTCTATCCCGAGCGCTGGACCGAGCTCAGCCCGCGCCTCGTGACCTTCGCCAGCTGGGTCGGCTACGACCTCGACGGCCGCTCCGACATTCCCTGGACGGTGACCTTCGCCAAGCGCCTCAGGGTCCAGGTTCTGCAGCTCGAGCGCTACCGGCAGGCGAGCCGGGCGCTGCGCGCCGGGGTGACGAAGGGCGCCGGCGTCGGCGACCTGCTCGAGCTGCTGGAGGCGCGCCTCGCGCTCGCGATCAAGCAGGCCGAGGACGAGATGGCGATCTTCGCCGACCCGGCGACGGGCTCGGCGGCCTGGCGGAGCCAGCTGGCGCGCGCCGCCCGCGCGATGCACGCCGGCCGCGACGCGCGTCTGGTCGACGCCGGCCAGCTGCTCGATCTGATCGAGCGCGCGCTGCGGCTGGCCGAGGACCCGGCGCTCCGGCGGGGCCTGTGCATCCTGCGCGCCGAGATCCGCACCCACGGCCTCGGGCTCGCGCACACCCACACCCGGCTCAATTCCCGGCAGATGCACAACGCGATCCGCAAGACCATCGGCATGGATCACAGCCCGGACGATCCGAGCCATCGCCTGAGCTATCTGAACGCGATCAGCGCGCTGATCGACCAGGTCGTGCCGGCGCGCATCAACTTCGGCTCGCTGCTGCTCGAGAAGGCGACCGCCAAGCGGACCTTCATGATCATCGCCCAGCTGCTCAAATACGTCGATGCCACCCAGCCGATCCGCTTTTTGATCGCCGAGTGCGAGACCGGCTTCACCCTTTTGACCGCGCTCTATTTCGCCAAGCTGTTCGGGGTCGAGGACAAGGTCGAGATCTCGCCGCTGTTCGAGACCCAGACCGCGCTCGAGCAGGGCAGCCGGGCGATCGCCGAGGCGCTCGGGGTGGCGAGCTTTCGCGCCTATGTCCAGAGTCAGGGCCGGCTGTGCGTCCAGACCGGGTTCTCGGATGCCGGCCGCTCGCTCGGCCAGATCGCCGCCGGCTATGCGATCGAGCGTCTGCGGCTCGCGATCGGGCGCGAGCTGGCGCGCCAGGGCCTCGCCGACATCGAGCTCGTGATCTTCGACACTCACGGCGAATTGATCGGCCGCGGCGGCCATCCCGAGAGCTTTGCCGATCGCCTCAACTACGTCGACACGCCCGCGGTGCGCGCGGCGTTCGCGCGCCTCGGGATCGCCTGCAAGGAGGAGGTGAGCTTCCAGGGCGGCGACGGCTACGTCTATTTCAGTACGCCCGGCGCCGCCTTCACGACCCTCACCCGGATCCTCGAGCACGCGCTGACGCCACCGCCGGCCGAGATCGACGACCCATTCTACAGCGAGACCGACTACGTCCACGAATTCTTCACCGTCGCCCAGCGCTTCAACCACCAGATCATGGACGACCCCTGCTACGGCGCCCTGCTCGGCGCCTTCGGTGCCCATATGCTGCATCGCTCGGGCTCGCGGCCGGTCCAGCGGCAGCACGACAGCTGGTCGGGACAGATCAACCTCGAGCATCCATCCCAGCTGCGCGCCATCCCGCACAACGCCATCCTCCAGCAGCTCGGCTATCTCGCCAACAGCATCGGCGGGGTCGGCCAGGCGGTGACCAAGGACCCCGAGCGCTTCCAGCGGCTCTACCAGGACTCGCCCCGCTTCCGGCGCCTGATGACCATGGTCGAGCACGCCTTCAAATACAGCGATCTGACCGTGCTCAAGGCCTATATCGACCTGTTCGACCCCGGGCTCTGGCTGCTGCTCGCGGCCCAGCAGGGCGAGGGCGCGCGGGCCGAGGAGCTGCAGGCGCTGGCGGCGGTCATGGAGCGGGCGGCGGTGCACGAGCGCCTGACCCGGATCTGGCGGGTCTTCACCCGCGACTACATGGACCTCGCGGGCGCGCTGCGCGAGCATCGCCGCCGCACGCGCCGCGCCGGCGCCCAGCCGATCGCGGTCGACGCGACCTCGCGCGACGTCATGCACCTCTTGCACGCGCTCCGGATCGTCCTGATCCAGCGGCTCTATCTGCTGGCGATCCGCGTCCCCGAGTTCAGCGGCCGCCACGAGCTCACCCGCGAGAGCCTGATCGCCCGCCTGATCCAGCTCGACGTCGAGGCCGCGGTTGCCAAGCTCGCCGAGATCTTTCCGATCGTCGATCCGACCGGCTTCGACGACGACTTCGGCGAGCCCGCGACCTACCAGAGTGCCGAGAGCCAGTCCTACGGCCAGGAGCACGCCCAGATCTTCGAGCCGATCGCCAAGCTCTACACCCTGATCCGCCGCATCGGCGTCGCCGTCATTCACAATGTCGGCACGCTCGGTTGATCTGGCGCCCGTTCAACATCGCGTGATCGGATGTTATTTGCCAGCTGCGATTGTCGTTGGGTTAAATCTCTGTCATGGAGTTGGTCTCACCTCGCAGCCGACCTAGGTAAACCGATGAAAGATCCCGTTACTCCACTCGTCGCCGCGGTGCTGCTCTATGCCGCGGCGTCTTTTTGCCCGGCGCCGTCGATCGCCGCCGGGGCGGGGCCCGTGGTGGTCGAGCTGTTCACCTCGCAGGGCTGCAGCTCCTGCCCGCCGGCGGATGCCGTGCTCGGCGAGCTGGCCCAGCAGGAGGACATCCTCCCGCTGTCGTTCCACGTCACCTACTGGGACCGGCTCGGCTGGCCGGACAGCTTCGGCTTTAAGGCGAGCACCCGACGTCAGGAGACGTACGCTCGCAGCCTCGGCCTCAGCGGCCTCTACACGCCGCAGATGGTGATCGGCGGGCGGATCGACGCGGTCGGCTCGCAGCGCGGGCGCGTGCTCGACGCGATCGAGCTGCTGCGCAGCCATCCGGAGCCTGGTCCGGCGATCGCGATCAAGGATGGCCGGCTCGAGCTCGAGGCCAGCGCCCTGGGGCCCTGCAAGCTCTGGCTGATGGCGTTCGACCGGGTCCACGACGTGACGATCGGGCGGGGCGAGAACCGCGGCCGCACCATCCGCTATCAGAACGTCGTGCGCAGGATCGTCAATCTCGGGACCTGGGACGGGCGCGCCACGACGCTGCCGCTGCCGCTCGGGCAACTCGCGGCCGAGCAGCGCGACGCGGTCGCGATCCTGGTGCAGCGCCAGGCCGACGGCGCCATCGTGGCCGCAAAGCGGCTCGACCTCCGGCCGAGCTCGAGCTGAGGGCCCCGGTCGCGGGCGGTCACGGCGCGCGGGTGGCGACCGACAGCGTCTCCTCGCCGAGGAAGCACTGGAAATCGACCACGCAATAGGCGTACTCGACCCGGACCTCGACCGGCCGGTCGTCGCTCGCGGTAAAGGGCAGTCGGACCGTGGCCGGCGGCGTCAAATAGTCGACCCCGGGGTCGACCTTGCGCTGGGGCAGGGGACCGCGCCATGCGATGCCCGGGCGCTGGGTCGGGGTCACCGTGATGCCGGGATCGGCGACCAGCTTGACCCCGCCCCGGGGGGCGATCGCGACCACGACCGCTAGGCCATCCGGTCCCTGCTCGACCCAGCCGTCGATCTGCACGCCATCGTGCTCGGGCGCGCCAGCGTTGAACTGCTCGATCATCCGGTCGAGCGGCGTCTCTGACGCGGGTCCGGCCACCTCCGCCGCCGCCGTCCCGCTCGCCAGCCCGATCAGGCCGATCGCCGCCCAGAGCGCGCCGCGCATCGCTGGTCTCCCTGCCGCTCACCGCCACCACCAGGGCCGGACCGGGCCCCTGCACCAATATAGCGGTTTTCGGCCCCCGCCGCGAGGGCCGCACGGGCGCTCGCCGAAAGGTGACGCGGCGCGAGCGCGCCTCAGTCGACGATCTTCTGGCCGGTCGCCTCCCAATCCTTGAGGAAGGCGGCGAGGCCTTTGTCGGTCAGCGGGTGCTGGATCAGCTGATACAGGACCTTGGGCGGCAGGGTCGCGACGTCGGCGCCGAGGCGCGCGGCCTCGATCACGTGGCCCGGATGACGCACCGAGGCGACCAGGACCTCGGTCGAGTAGCGGTCGCGGTAGTTGCGGTAGATCTCGACGATGTCGCCGATCAATGCCATGCCGTCGTGGCCGATGTCGTCGAGCCGGCCGACGAACGGCGAGATGAAGGTCGCACCTGCCTTGGCGGCGAGCAGGGCCTGGGCCGGCGTAAAGCACAAGGTGACGTTGATCTGGATGCCGTCGTTCGAGAGCGTGCGGCAGGCCTTGAGACCGTCCCAGGTGAGCGGCAGCTTGACGCAGACGTTCGGCGCCAGCTCGGCGAGCCTTCGGCCCTCGGCGAGCATGCGCTCATAGGCGGTCGCGGCGACCTCGGCGCTGACCGGGCCGTCGACCAGCGCGCAGATCTCCTTGATCACCTCGAAGAAGTTGCGCCCCGACTTGGCGATCAGCGACGGATTGGTGGTCACGCCGTCGAGCAGGCCGGTGGCCGCCAGCTCGGCGATCTCGGCAACGTCGGCGGTATCGACGAAGAATTTCATGGCGGGATCCGTTTGGCTTGGGCTGGACCCGGTCCGGTGAGCTGGCCCGGCCCGGAACCAGGCCGGGCGGGCCGCGCGAGCGCCCCAGCGGCGAGCGGTCGAGACGGCGGGCCGCCCAATCGCCCATTCGATCGAAAATGGGTCAGTCGGTCGCCGACCGCAAGCTCGACCGCGCGAGAAAAACCGGGCAAAACAACCGAGACTGCCAAAATCATAATAATGGGAGGGTACCGGCGATGGAGCCGCAGGACGCCATTTTGGTCGGCAAAGGGCCAACCGCCCAATGGCTGGCGCTCGGTTTTGCCAACCGCCATGGCCTGATCACCGGCGCCACCGGCACCGGCAAGACGGTCTCGCTGCAGATCCTGGCCGAAGGCTTCTCGGCCGCCGGCGTGCCGGTGTTCATGGCCGACGTCAAGGGTGACCTGTCCGGCATCAGCCAGCCGGCGGCGATCGGCTCGAAGCTCCGCGAGCGCGCCCAGGCGGTCGGCGTCGCCGACTACGCGCCGCGGGCCTGCCCGACCGTGTTCTGGGATCTGTTCGGTGAGCAGGGCCATCCGATCCGGACCACGATCTCGGAGATGGGGCCGCAGCTGCTCGCCCGGCTGCTCGGTCTCAACGAGACCCAGGAAGGCGTCCTGCAGGTGGCGTTCCGGGCCGCCGACGACCAGGGCCTGCTGTTGCTCGATCTCAAGGACCTGCGGGCGCTGATGCACTTCGTCGGCGAGCGCGCCCAGGAGCTGTCGCTCGAGTATGGCCGGGTCGGCACCGCCTCGGTCGGCGCGATCCAGCGCCGCCTCTTGACCCTCGAGCAGCAGGGCGGCGAGCATTTCTTCGGCGAGCCGGCGCTCGACGTCCGGGAGCTGATGCGGATCGACCTTGCGGGCCAGGGCATCGTCAACCTGCTCGCCGCCGACCAACTCACGCAGGCGCCCAAGCTCTACGCGACCTTCCTGCTCTGGCTGCTGTCGGAGCTGTTCGAGACCCTGCCCGAGGCCGGCGATCTGCCCAAGCCCAAGCTCGTGTTCTTCTTCGACGAGGCGCATCTGTTGTTCGAGGACGCGCCCAAGGCGCTGCTCGACAAGGTCGAGCAGGTGGTCCGGCTGATCCGCTCCAAAGGCGTTGGCGTCTACTTCGTGTCCCAGAGCCCGCTCGACATCCCGGACGACGTCCTGGGCCAGCTCGGCAACCGCATCCAGCATGCGCTGCGCGCCTTCACCCCGCGCGATCAGAAGGCGGTCCGCGCCGCGGCCGAGACCTTCCGCGCCAATCCTGCCCTGAACGTCGAGACGGCGATCACCGAGCTCGCGGTCGGCGAGGCGCTGGTCTCGACGCTGCAGGCCAAGGGCGTGCCGGGCATGGTCGAGCGCATCCTGATCCGGCCGCCCGCCTCCCGGATCGGGCCGGCGACGCCGGCGGAGCGCCGGCTGGTGATCGACCAGAGCCCGCTGGCCGGCCGCTACGAGCAGCCGGTCGATCGCGAGTCGGCCTACGAGATCCTGAAGGGCAAGGCCGCGCAGGACGCCGCGCGGGCAGCGGCACCGCCGCGCCGGTCGGCGGGGAACGCCGAGGGCGCCGTCCGGTCGACCCGCCGCGGCGGCGGCCGCGGCCGCCAGACCGTGATCGAGGCGATGACCAGGAGCCTGGTGCGCAGCATCGGCAGCCAGATCGGCCGCCAGATCGTGCGCGGCCTGCTCGGCTCGCTGCTCCGGCGCTGACCGCGCTCACTCGTCAATCGGGTGTCAGCCCGCCGCGATGCCTGAGCCGCTGGTCAGGCGATCGAATTGGACCTCATCGCCCATGGCGCCTTCCAGCAGCAGCGGGATGTGCCGGCGTCGTGCAGCGGCCGAACCGGGTCCAGCCGAATCGACGCGATGATCGAGCCGAGAACAATCCGTCTCGCGGCGATGATGATGCGGCACATTCACCGTCGTTCACGGATTCTTCGTCGGGATCGATGTCGTCGACGTGTTGTTCCGGGCGACCTGAACGTTCGTCGCCCGAAGTTCGACCGTTTATTGGGCCTTGGCGGTCTTCTCGCCGCCGGGGGCCCATTCGTGCAAGCCGATGAGCGACAGGAAGTAGAGCTTGCGCCTGGGATCGTAGCCGACCCGGTATTTGGTCGGGTAAAAGCCCGGGTAGCTGTACGCCGACGGTACCTTCACCGCGGCCGTGACGTCGGGCTTGGAGAGCAGGTACGCCAGCGTGACCATCGGCTCGACGAAGGTCAGGCGCCCCTTGTAGTAGCCGTAGATGAAGGTGCGCGTGAAGGGCTTGCCATGGAATTCCGGCGAGGCCGGATCGACGCCGTGCACCCCCATCTTCGCCACCGCCGTATCGGGAGGAACGACGTAGCCCTTCGGAAGCAGCGCGCTGTCCGCCACCTTGGCCGCCTCGGCGCCTGCGGTCCCCGAGAACGAGACGCCTTCCTGCTCGGCACGGCTGACCGCGTAGAAGTGGAAATCGAAATGGGGCACGGTATAGATCCCCTCCGGCGGATGACCGGCAGGATTCCAGTCCAGCGCGACATGATCGTAGCCGGTGCGCGGCCCGGTCGCGGGCATCGGCAGGACGAATTCCCACTCCGGATGCTCCTTGCTCGGCGCCGGCAGTCCTTCCAGGGCGCCGGCGGTCAGCACCACGCTGACCGAGGCAGGCACGCCCTTGGCGGTGGCCGCGACGACGACCCGGGCGGTGCCGTTGCCGACCTTGACCGCTGGTCCCTCATGAACCGAGGCCATCGGCGCATCTGCCGCCCGGGCGACCGGGGCCAACCCGCCCGCCGCCACGGCCACCAGCGCCAGCGCGGCCACCGTCCCGCGCCGGCTCCTCCTGATCCTCACCATGCCTTTGAATCCTTTCCCCGCAGTCGGGATTTCCGAGGTCGACACGCCCCGGCGGGTTGATCGTGCCGATGAACCGCCCGAGACGCAACCGGCTTGCGTCTGGCGGCCGCCTGCGAGACCGACAAGGACCCCATGTCAGCGGCCACCGGCGTCCAGGTGGAACTTGACCCGCGAGCGCACGTTTGCCTGTGCGGAACCGTCGCCTGCGATGATGCCACCGCGGGGCATCCTCTGGAGAGCAGAACGCTATGCGGATGAGAGGGGCGACTCGGGAGCAGGACTACGATTGCGCTCGCATCGTCGCGGCGTTGGCCGAAGTCGCCTTAGGAAAACCCTGGGTCGCGTTCGACCAGCTGATTGCAGAGGCTTATGCGGTGCTTCCAGCCGATGTTCAGGTCCGGCTGGTCGCTTACGACGTCGAGGGTGCCGCGACAAGGAGACTTCGAGACGACGAATTCGACGACTGACAGCCAGCTTGGCGGAGCGCAAAGTCGTCGGCCCCGACAGCTCCAAACCGAATGCAGATGGCATGTCGCCGGAGCAAGGCGCTCATGTCCGGCGTTCGCGTTCGCTCGCAGATGGCCATCGTCGCCGCGCGTCTGACCGGCGGCGGCGCGCGGCGGCCGGGGCCAGCCTTGTCGCCTGTGCCGATTCCGACTAGGTTGCCGCCGGTCAACGCGGCGGGAGGAGCGACATGGCGAAATGCGCCTTCATCGGGCTCGGCATCATGGGCTATCCGATGGCCGGCCATCTGCAGGCCAAGGGCCACGAGGTCACGGTCTACAACCGGACGGCGGCCAAGGCCGAGCAGTGGGCGAAGCAGCATGGCGGCGGCCACGCCGCCGACCCCGCGTGCGGCGGCGGCGGGCGCCGAGTTCGTCTTCATGTGCGTCGGCAACGACGACGACATCCGCAGCGTCGCCTATGGCGACGACGGCGCGCTCGCGGGCCTCGGCCGGGGCTGCGTCCTGGTCGACCACACCACCGCCTCGGCCGACATCGCGCGCGAGCTCGACGCGGCGGCCAAGAGTCAGGCAAAACAGTTCGTCGACGCGCCGGTCTCGGGCGGCCAGGCGGGCGCCGAGAATGGCGCGCTGACCGTGATGTGCGGCGGCGAGCCGGCGGCCTTCGAGCGCGCCAGGCCGGTGATGGACTGCTACGGCAAGGCGGTCACGCTGATGGGCCCGGCGGGTGCCGGCCAGCTGACCAAGATGGTCAACCAGATCTGCATCGCCGGCCTGGTCCAGGGGCTCTCCGAGGCCATGAACTTCGGCATGCGCGCCGGCCTCGACATGGAGACGGTGATCGCGGTGATCTCCAAGGGTGCGGCCCAGTCCTGGCAGATGGACAACCGCGCCAAGACCATGGTCCAGGGCAAGTTCGACTTCGGCTTCCCGGTCGAATGGATGCGCAAGGACCTCAAGATCTGCCTCGAGGAGGGCAACCGCAACGGCGCCCTGTTACCGATCACGGCCCTGATCGACCAGTACTACCACGAGGTGATCAAGGCCGGCGGCCGCCGCTGGGACACCTCCAGCCTGATCCACAACCTGCAGCTGCTGGATTGAGGCCGGCGCGGGGCGGTTTGCGGTATCCTGGCGGCTGTGGCGCGAAGGAGCAAAACTGATCCCACGGTCGCTGAGATCCTCAGGCGCAAGAAGGCGAGCGTGCGGGACGCACCCTTGCCCGAGGGCTCTCCGAGCTGGGAGGACATTCGAGACCAGCGGCTGAGCGAAGTCGATCGGAAAGCGAGGCGAAATGTCCCTGGCTACAAAACGATCCGAAAGCTCCTCTCGGACCGACGCTTCGACAAATGACGGCGGGATGCTGCCGGCGGCTTGCGACATCGCGGCATTACTCAAGCGTCTGGACGCGGCGCGCATCGCCTATCGGCTGGAGCGGATTTCGCGAGGATGCGATCGCCATCGAAGTGACGGTTCCCGGAGAGCGCTGGGAGATCGAGTGGCTCGAACTCGGGCGAAATCGAGATCGAGATTTTCCGTAGCAGCGGTGAGATCCTGGACGCGCGAGCCCTGACCGATCTTTTCGCAAGGTTTGCCGACTGATTGAGGAGCAGACCCCCGCCAGGACGCGCTCACCGCAGCCGGAGGTCGAAGGGGGCGGGCTGGTCCCAGGTCCAGGCGTCGCCCTGCTTGCGCATCTCGACGAAGTGGCCGGGCACGATCCGGTCGGCCTGGGCCAGGATCAGGGCGATCGAGGCCCGGCTGGCCTCGATCGTATCGAGCACCAGATCGCCCACGCCGGTCATCACCTCCTTGGGGTATTTGATCGCATCGCTCGCCAGCACCACCCGGCCGTGCTCCGCGGTCTCGAGCGCCAGCGCATAGAGGCCGGGCGTGTGCCCGGGCGCCGGGAAGGCGGCGAGGCCGGGCCCGAGCTCGGTCGGGCCCTCGATCGGGGTCACCCGGTGGCGCTCGAGCTGCTCCAGGATGCCCCACGGCAGGTAGCTGTCGTCGGGATGGGGGGCGCGGGCGTAGTCCAGCTCGCGGCGGCTGACCAGGATCTCGGCATCCGGAAAGAGATCGACGTTCAGGCTGTGGTCCCAGTGCAGATGCGAGAGCATGACCCGCGGCACGTCGGCAGGTGCCAGGCCATGGCGGGCGAGGCCGCGGAGCAGCGCCGGCCGGTTGCCGTAATGCCCGGTATCGAACAGCAGCGGCCCCTCGGCGCTGGTCACCAGGACCACGCTGCTGATGCCGAGCGCGCCGTCGGCATAGGCGAGATTGTTGCCGGTGATCAGGACGTCGTAGCGGATCATGCTGCCGCCTCCCCCTGCACCCTATCAGAGACGCGCTCGCCGTGCACCGCCTTGGGACCGCTGCGCCGCCCTCGGCCTGATCGCCGCCCTCCTCCACTGGCCGATCGACGAACGCGCGGTCGCGCGCCTGCGCACCCAGAGCTGAGGGCTTGCCCTCAGGCCGCCGGAGTTATGACGCCGGCGCGCCAGCATCAGTTAACCACGTTGCCCGAGCCCTTGATCTGCGTGACCTTGTGCCCCTGGCCCGAGACGTTGGCGATCAGGGTCGTGACGTCCTGGCCGCCCTTCTCCTGGATCTCGCCGACCAGCTTTTCCAGCTCCTCCCGGAACGCCGGATCGGCCTCCAGCGCCTTCTTCAATTCCTTGCGCAGGGCCGCCTGGTTGTCCTGGTCCGCTGGCGCCTGCTCGAAGTCGGCGACGTCCTTCGCAGCGCCCGACCCCGAGAGCTTCGCCTTGACCTTGTCGTACAGCTTCACGATCCGCTCGCCGGCCTCGCTGCCGACCTTCTTGGCCAGCTCCTTGCCGCCCTCGACCAGATACGGCGCCACCAGCGCCACCGCCGAACCTGCCAACGTCACCGGGTCCATTCTCCAGCCCTCCCGTCGTCGCTTCGCACGCTTGCTCTCGACGCCTCACCTCGTCATCACTGGCCCGCCTCGTCCGGTGGCGGCTCCTGCATGCGCTTGCAAGACCTCGGCGATCGGCCCGAGCAACTCGACATCCGGCTCGGTCTCGAGCTTTTCGCACCGCTCCAGGTAGTTGCGGGCACATCGTCAGCATCCAGTGCCGCATATGCCCGCGGCAGCGCCAGGAAATACGGCGCTAACGTCTGCGACCGCCTCCTGCGATCCGGCGCGAGCGCCGCCTCGACGCTGGCCGATCTCGCTCGAGCCGGTCGGCCAGCACCGCCGAGGGACAACCCGCGAGATCGGGCCGATAGGCATCGGGCGCCTTGGCCGCCAGCTCGCGGCGGATGGCGACCGCCTCCTGCGCCGGCGCGAGCGCCGCCTCGCGCTGGCCGACCTCGCTCAAGCGATTGGCCAGGTTGTTGAGGGCCAGAGCGAGATCGGGCCGATAGGCATCGGGCGCCTTGGCCGCCAGCTCGCGGCGGATGGCGACCGCCTCCTGCGCCGGCGCGAGCGCCGCCTCGCGCTGGCCGACCTCGCTCAAGCGATTGGCCAGGTTGTTGAGGGCCAGCAGCGAGATCGGGCCGATAGGCATCGGGCGCCTTGGCCGCCAGCTCGCGGTAGAGATCCGCCGCCTCCTGCGCCGGCGCGAGCGCCGCCTCGCGCTGGCCGACCTCGCTCAAGCGATTGGCCAGGTTGTTGAGGGCCACGCGAGATCGGGCCGATAGGCATCGGGCGCCTTGGCCGCCAGCTCGCGGTAGAGATGCCGCCGCCTCCTGCGCCGGCGCGAGCGCCGCCTCGCGCTGGCCGACCTCGCTCAAGCGATTGGCCAGGTTGTTGAGGGCCAGCAGCGAGATCGGGCCGATAGGCATCGGGCGCCTTGGCCGCCAGCTCGCGGCAGAGATGGCGACCGCCTCCTGCGCCGGCGCGAGCGCCGCCTCGCGCTGGCCGACCTCGCTCAAGCGATTGGCCAGGTTGTTGAGGGCCAAGCGAGATCGGGCCGATAGGCATCGGGCGCCTTGGCCGCCAGCTCGCGGTAGAGATCCGCCGCCTCCTGCGCCGGCGCGAGCGCCGCCTCGCGCTGGCCGACCTCGCTCAAGCGATTGGCCAGGTTGTTGAGGGCCGACGGCGAGAGCGGGCCGATAGGCATCGGGCGCCTTGGCCGCCAGCTCGCGGTAGAGATCCGCCGCCTCCTGCGCCGGCGCGAGCGCCGCCTCGCGCTGGCCGACCTCGCTCAAGCTTGTGGCCAGGTTGTTGAGGGCCATGGCGAGATCGGGCCGATAGGCATCGGGCGCCTTGGCCGCCAGCTCGCGGTAGAGATCCGCCGCCTCCTGCGCCGGCGCGAGCGCCGCCTCGCGCTGGCCGACCTCGCTCAAGCGAATGGCCAGGTTGTTGAGGGCAGCAGCGAGATCGGGCCGATAGGCATCGGGCGCCTTGGCCGCCAGCTCGCGGCGAGATCGCGACCGCCTCCTGCGCCGGCGCGAGCGCCGCCTCGCGCTGGCCGACCTCGCTCAAGCGAATGGCCAGGTTGTTGAGGGCCATGGCGAGATCGGGCCGATAGGCATCGGGCGCCTTGGCCGCCAGCTCGCGGTAGAGATCCGCCGCCTCCTGCGCCGGCGCGAGCGCCGCCTCGCGCTGGCCGACCTCGCTCAAGCAATTGGCCAGGTTGTTGAGGGCCATGAGCGAGATCGGGCCGATAGGCATCGGGCGCCTTGGCCGCCAGCTCGCGGTACAGATCCGCCGCCTCCTGCGCCGGCGCGAGCGCCGCCTCGCGCTGGCCGACCGCGCTCAAGCGCACCCCAAGATTGTTCAGCGCTGCGGCAAGAACGGGCAGCCGATGTGCGTCCCCCCGCTCTACGGCCTCCCGCAGGCGATCGGTGATCCTCTCGGTGACCCGGGCGGCGTGCTTCAGGAGTGCAAACGAAGTCTGCGGCAGAGTATCTGCAAGCAGCATCAGCTGGTCGAGATCGATCTCTTCGCGAACGATGAGGGCATCGAGCCAGGCGAGCGGCGCCTGATGGCCGGCTCCGGCGAAATCCTGCGCGGTGCGGATGATCGTGGCTCCGACGGGCTGGCCGGCTTGGCCGAAGGCGCGCAGGACGAGGGCGGCACTTCTCCGGTCGAGCGACTCGAACGCCTTCAGGATCGCCGCCTCGCCAATCATGTCGGGCAGAATCGGCTCGATCCGGCCCTCGCCGCTGGAGAGCGCCGTGGCCAGAAGGTCCGTCAGCTCCGCGGGATCGCCGGCCGAGCCCCGGCCGATCGCCTCCTTTTCCTGCGCCGCTGCCATCTCGGCCTGCTCGCGGTCGAGCCCGCGGCACAGCGTGACATAAGCTGCCAGGTGCCGCAGCACGGCTTGGCGGTTCTGGTCGTCTCCGGCGAATCTCGCCACGCGGCGAAGCTCGCGCGTGGCCAGCTCGAGCGCAAGGCCGGTGCGCCCCAGCGAGAGGGCGTTCGCCATGCCGGCGTCCGCGGCCACCATGGCCGCCATCATCAGGAACAACGGCTCGCCATTCGTCGTCAGCTCGGCCAGCTGCTGCTCGGAGGCGGCTGGTCCGGCCGCGTCGCCGGACGTCGCCTTCTGGTTCAGGACCCGCTCGATGATCTGGCGCGCGTCGCCCGAGCCGATCGGCTCGATCGGGACCGGCTTCGCCGGGTCGAGCAGGCGTTCGATGCCGCGCTCGCCGAAGCCGCCAGGGTCGAAGACGGTCTGCCACCACCCCGAGCCCGCATTCGCCTGCCGCTCGAGCAGAAGCAGGCGAAGCCGCTCGCTGGCCGGGCCCGAATAGTCCGCGAGCTCGCCGAGCCAGCCGCAAAGCGGCTCGGCGTGGCTCGCCGCGTAGTCGATCACGACCAGCGTCGGCCTCTGCCAGCCCCAGGTCGAGAGGTTCTGCGCGCCGAGAAACCGGCGCAGCTCGAGGTCGCGCACGAAGCCGGCATCCCACTCTTCTCGGACGTCTTCGCAAAGCTCGAGCGCCAGGCGCGTCTTGCCGGTCCCCGCCCGCCCGGTCAGGACTCGCACCGAGATCGCCTGCTCCGAGTTCGAGCCAGGCCCGCAGATCGGCGAGCTCCCGCTCCCGTCCGACCAGCGGGATCCACAAGGCGTACGGGCTGAGCCGATCGGCGTCACTGCGCGGATCACGCAGCCTCAGATAGCGGGTCAGGGTGAGGTGCGCCAGGCCTCTGAGGTTGACCGTGTTCCGGTCGCCCTCGATCTGCACGACGACGTTGCCGGAGCCGTCAACCTGCTGCCCGCTGTTCCATCGAAAGGCGCCATTTCGCTCAAATCACCTCCACGCACGGTTCCATCCTACCCCGGATTGCCACCCGGCGCGAGCGCTTCCCCACCCCTTCATCACCTCGCCGGATGCGCCACATGTGACGCATCCCTGCACCCCCCGTCGCATGGAGGCTCGCATCAACCGACTCTCAATGGCTTCATTGACTTCGTTTTACTTGCAGGAATGTCAAGTTAAGCAAAGTTGAATGTGCAATGTTCATCTAGCGTTCAGAAGTACAGATCAAATGGTGGCCGGTTTGATGTGGCCAAACGCAGATTGATGCGCGCTTGAGACGGTTGAGTCTGCGGATTTACTTGCGGCAGGATGCGCCACTTCTAAATCAATGGCGGCACATCGATGCGACACCTTCAAGAAAAAGATGCGACACTTCTGTGGCATCTAAAATCAATCCCCTAAATGGCGTCTTGTCTGCAGACAATGCTTGTGGTGAGGCGGCGCCGGTCACACTGCTTGATATCGCAAGCGAGAGATCCGCGTGACTGGATGACATGGGTCGATAACTGATCGTCGCTCAGCCAGGGAGTTGGCATCCATTTGAGGCAGGCACGCACGGGCAGCCCGATCTGGCTGCCAAGTCGAGGCCTCAGGAATACTTTCGAAATCAACCCGATTGAGCCTGTTCACCCCACTCAGCTGCGCAACCTCAGGTTGTCCGGGTCGTAGGGCGATTTGGGGATCACGGTCACCCGGTGCATGTCGCCCAGGATGTCCATGGTCAGCTCGGTGCCGGGTTCGGAAAGCTCGGGGCGGACCATGGCCAGTGCCAGGGACTTTTCCAGTCGGAACCCGTAATTACCGCCGGTCGCCCGCCCGACCAGGCTTTTCCCACTGTAAATCGGGTTGTTGCCGAGCGCGTCGGCATCGGTCACGTCGTGGACCTCGAGGGTCACGAACGCGTTCGAAAACCGCTTGCTCGCGCCAGCGGACCAGCGCGTCGCGGCCGATGAAGTCGCCTTTGTTGGGGTGGACGAAGCGGTCGAGGCCGGACTCGTAGGCCGCGTACTCGATCGACAGCTCGGTGCCGATCAGCCGGTAGGATTTTTCCACGCGCAGGGAATCCATGGCGCGGATGCCGAACGGCTTGAGGCCGAGGTCGGCGCCGGCGGCCATCAGCGCATCGAAGATGTGGTTCTGGTACTCGAGGCCGTGGTGCAGCTCCCACCCCAGCTCGCCGACGAAATTGACCCGGAGCGCCTTGGTCGGGGCGAGGCCGACCGTGATCTCCCGGCCGGTCAGCCAGGGGAAGGCGGCGCTCGAGAAATCGGCCTCGCTCACCCGCTGCAACAGCTCGCGCGACCTGGGGCCGGCCACCACCAGGACGCCGATCGCATTGGTGAGGTTCTGGAACTGGACCGAGCCATCGTCCGGCATGTGCTGCAAGAGCCAGTCGTGGTCGAGGCGCTGCCAGGCCCCGGCCGAGACCAGATAGAAGCTGCTTTCCCCGTCCCGCAGGATCGTGAACTCGGAGTGCACGCCGCCGCGGCTGTTGAGCGCGTGGCAGAGATGCACCCGGCCGATCTTCTTCGGGATCCGGTTGGCGACCAGGTGGTCCAGAAAAGCCTCGGCGCCCGGGCCGGAGACCCGCGCCTTGGCGAACGCGGTCATGTCGAGCAGGCCGACGTTCTCCTGGACGTTCCGGCACTCGTTGCCGACGTGCTCGAACCACTTCGAGCGGCGGAACGACCAGTGGTCCTCCTGGGGCGTGCCCTCGGGCGCGAACCAGTTCGGCCGCTCCCAGCCGAACTTCTGGCCGAACACCGCACCCAGATCCTTCAGCCGCTGGTAGCAGGGCGCGGTCCGCAGCGGCCGCCCGGCCGGGCGCTCCTCGTCCGGATAGTGGATGACGAAGACGTGGGCGTACGCCTCCTCGTTCTTTTGCCGCAGGTAAGCCTTGGTCGCATAATCGCCGAACCGGCGCGGATCGACCCCCAGCATGTCGATCGTCGGCTCGCCTTCGACGATCCATTCGGCGAGCTGCCAGCCGGCGCCGCCGGCCGCGGTGATGCCGAAGCTGTGGCCCTCGTTCAACCAGAAGTTGCGAAGCCCCCAGGCGGGCCCGACGATCGGGCTGCCGTCCGGGGTGTAGGGGATGGCGCCGTTGTAGACCCGCTTGACGCCGACCTCGCCGAACGCCGGCACGCGCTGGATCGCGGCCTCGATATGCGGCGTCAGGCGCTCGAGATCGTCCGCGAACAGCTCGTACTCGGCATCGTCGCGCGGCCCGTCGACATAGCAGCAGGGGGCGCCCTGCTCGTAGGGCCCGAGCAAGAGGCCGCCCGCTTCCTCGCGCAGATACCAGGAGCCGTCGCTCTCGCGCAGCACGCCCATCTCCGGCAGGCCCTGCTTCGTGACGCTCGACGATCTCCGGGTGCGGCTCGGTCACGATGTACTGATGCTCGACCGGGATCACCGGGACGTCGAGCCCGACCATGGCGCCGGTCCGGCGGGCGAAGTTGCCGGAGGCGCTGACCACGTGCTCACAGGCGATGTCGCCCTTGTCGGTCCGCACCAGCCACTCGCCGGACGGCTTCCGGCTGATGCCGGTGACCGTGGTCTGGCGGTAGATCTCGGCGCCGCCGTTGCGGGCGCCGCGGGCCAGCGCCTGGGTCACGTCGGCCGGCTGGATGTAGCCGTCCTCGGGATGGCGGATCGCGCCGACGATGCCCTCGATGTTGCACAGCGGCCAGATCTCCTTGACCTGCTGCGGCGTCAGGAACTCGACCTCGACCCCGATCGTCTCGGCGACCCCGGCGTACTGGTGATACTCGTCCATGCGGTCGCGGTTGAGGGCGAGGCGGATGTTGGAGACCTTGCGCAAGCCCACGTCCTGGCCGGTCTCGGCCTCGAGGGTCTGGTAGAGGGCGACCGAGGCTTTGTGGATCTGGCCGACCGAATAGCTCATGTTGAACAGCGGCAGGAGGCCGGCCGCGTGCCAGGTCGAGCCGGACGTCAGCTCCTTCCTCTCGACCAGCACCACGTCCGACCAGCCCTTCCTGGTCAGGTGATAGAGGCGTCGCGACCCCGACCGCGCCGCCGCCGATCACCACCACCCGCGCCTGGTCTTTCATGACCCGCCTCCCGCTTGCCCGCCTGCGGAGCTTCCGCCTTTCTAGCGCCTCACCATACCGTTGCCTTGGCCCGAGCGTCCAACCCTTGCCGGAATGCGGCACCGGATTGGCCAGAAAACCGGGCGTCCGGGGACCTCGGCGCGCTCCCCCCAGCCGACATTCTGTCGACGGGAGCGATTATCGGGCGCGATCGCCGCCCCTTACTCACCGGTGGCGCTGTCGTTGACGGCGGGGACGGCTGGTATAGGATGGCCGCAATGCCGCCCGCGGGCGGCCAGGGGAAGGAAGGCATGAAGATCACCGCCGTCGAGGCGCTCTATCTGCGGCTGCCCGAGATCCAGGCGCGCACCGACAGCTCCCAGGACGCGCTCCTGATCCGAATCGAGACCGATGCCGGCATCACCGGCTGGGGCGAGGTCGACGGCTGCCCCTGGGTCGTGAAGGCGATCGTCGAGGCGCCGATGTCGCACACGCTGGTGACCGGCCTGCGCGCGCTGCTGATCGGCGAGGACCCGCTCGAGACCGCCCGGCTCTGGCAGAAGATGTACCAGGGCACGCTCTACTACGGCCGCGAGGGCGCGGTCATCCAGGCGATGGCCGGCATCGACCTGGCGCTCTGGGACATCAAGGGCAAGGCGCTGGGGGAGCCGGTCTGGAAGCTGCTCGGCGGCCGCCACCGCGATCGCCTGCGGGTCTACGCCTCGAACATGTTCCAGTTCACCGCCGAGGCGACCGCCGATCGGGTGCGCAAGGCCAAGGACGAGGGGTTCACCGCCGCCAAGTTCGGCTGGGAGCCGTTCGGGCGCGATGCCAGGACCGACTGCGCCTATCTGGAGGCGATGCGCAAGGCGGCCGGCGACGACTTCGACCTGATGCTCGATGTCGGCCTGGTCTGGGATGCGACCACCACCATCCAGCGCGCGAAGCTGTTCGAGCCCTACGGCCTGTTCTGGATCGAGGAGCCGCTGCCGCCGGACGACCTCGTGGGCTATGGCCGGGTCAGCCGGGCGATCAGCCAGCGGCTCGCCGCCGGTGAGGAGGAGTGCACGCTGCGCGGCTTTGAGCGCCTGATCGATCAGGGCGGCATCGGCCTTGCCCAGATCGACATGACCCGCTGCGGCCTCACCCAGTCGATGCAGATCGCGGCCTATGCCGCGAGCCGGGGGGTCGCGGTCGCCAACCACAACTTCACCACCGACATCAACACCGCGGCCTCGCTGCACTTCCTGGCGGCGGCGCCGAACGCGCTGGTGCTCGAATACTGCGTCGAGCCGTCCGAGATCTCGCGCCGCCTGATCAAGAACCCGATCCGCCTCGAGGACGGCCACATGCGCGTGCCCGAGGAGCCGGGGCTCGGGGTCGAGCCCGATCTGGCGGTGGTGGAAAAATACCTCGTGCGCGACTGAACGCGTGTCGACAGGAACGAAACCCGGGCGTCGCGACGCTTGGCTGGAGGTCAGCCGACTGCGCTTCGGCGCTCGAAGATGGAGGAGGAAAGGCCCATGCGTCGTTTGATCGTAGGTTTTGCCGGTCTCGCCGGCCTGGCCGCCGCGCTCGGGAGCGCGGGCATCGCGCCCGCCCAGGCGGAGGAATTCTACCAAGAGACCCAGCCGATGTTCGAGAACTGCGCCGACGGCTCGCTCGACCGGGCGCGCAAGGACGGCATCGTGCTCGGCGAGTCGGCGATCGCGCCGCACTCGATCCTCGATCCCGAGACCAAGAAGGCGAGCGGCATCGACGTCGAGATCAACTATGCCGTCCTCGACTGGCTGGGCGTCAAGAAGCGGACGATCGAGTGGATGCCCTGGGAGTCGGAAATCCCCTCGCTGCTCTCCAAGCGCACCGACGTGATCGCCCAGAACATTCACGTCAACCCGGAGCGGGTGAAGGTGATCAGCTTCACCGGCCCCGCCTGGTGGTACGGCCCGATCGTGCTGGTCCAGAAGGGCAACCCCGAGGGCATCAAGTCCTACGACGACTTCAAGGGCAAGACCGTGGGCGCGATCTCGGGCTCGGCCGCCGAGAACTATCTGCGCCGGATCGGCGCCAACACCCAGCCGTTCAAGGCGCCCGCCGAGGAGCTCGAGAGCCTGAACCAGGGCCGGATCGACTACGTGGTCGAGGACGACGTCATCTACACCGTGTTCGCCAAGGAGAACCCGGACAGCAACATCGAGGCCCTGACCGACATCGCGACGCCTTCCGACATCATCTTCGGCGGCGGCTACGGCAATGCCCGCTACGGCATCCGCAAGGAGGACTGCCAGCTGCGAGTCGCCTATACGGCGGCGCTCGCCGAGCTGCGCGCCAACGGCTTCGTCAGCGCGGTGCTGAAGAAGTACGGGCTGTCCGATCGCAACCTGTTCTGGTTCAAGCTGAATCCGTAAGCGCGCCGTCCCGGGGCCGGCCCCCCTGAGCCTCGCCCCGGGACCCGTCCGGGCGCGCCCCTGACATGGAGCTGTTCAACCCCGAGGTCGCGATCGAGGCCTTCGGCCCGCTGCTCGCGGGCATGCTGATCACCTGCGAGCTCACCCTCATCGTCATCTGCCTGAGCCTGGTCCTCGGCCTCCTGGTCGCGCTCGCCCGCATGTTCGGCCCGAAGCCCTTGGTCTGGCTGGTGGTCGGCTATGTCGAGGTGATGCGCAACACGCCGTTGCTGTTGCAGCTGATTTATATCTACTATGTTTTGCCCGAGATCGGGATCCGGCTGGACAGCTTCACGGCCTCGGTGATCGCGCTCACCCTCAATTATTCGGCCTATATTTCCGAGGTCTATCGTTCCGGGATCCAGGGCATCGGCAAGGGCCAGGGCGATGCCGCCGCCGCGCTCGGCATGACAAGGGCGCTCGCGCTCCGCCGGATCATCCTGCCGCAGGCGATCCGCCTCGTGGTCCCGGCACTCGGCAACTATCTGATCTCGCTGTTCAAGGACACCGCGCTGTGCTCGGTCGTGAGCGTCCAGGAAGTGCTGTTCAGCGCCCAGCTGATCGCCGCCCGCAACTATCAGTACTTCACGATGTACACGGTGGTCGGCGTCCTCTACTTCATCGTCGGGTTCGCCGCCGCGCGCTTCGTCAACCACCTCGAGGCGCGCACGCGCCAGGGCTACCGCCGCCGGAGGCGGCCGGCGTGAGCGGTCAGGCAGACAACGGTCAGAGCCCGGCCCGGCCGATGATCGAGGCCGAGGACCTGCACAAGTCGTTCGGCCATATCGAGGTCCTGAAGGGCCTGAGCCTGAGTGTCGCGCGCGGCGAGGTGATCTGCGTGATCGGCCCCTCGGGCTCCGGCAAGTCGACCCTGCTCCGCTGCCTGAACTGGCTGGAAGTGCCCGAGCGCGGCCTGATCCGGATCGACGGCGAGGCCGCCTACCGCGAGCAGACGGACGGCCGGACGCGCCTGCAGGCGCCGAAGCGGATCGCCGCGATCCGCGCCACGGTCGGCATGGTCTTCCAGGCCTTCAACCTGTTTCCGCACCTGAACGCGCTCGAGAACGTCATGGAAGCGCCGGTGCACGTGCTCAAGCGGCCCAAGCGCGAGGCGCGCCAGGCGGCCGAGGATCTGCTCGCCCAGGTCGGCCTCGCCGACCGCGCCGACCATTATCCGGAAGAGCTCTCGGGCGGCCAGCAGCAGCGGGTCGCGATCGCGCGCGCGCTCGCCATGGGCCCCAAGGCGATGCTGTTCGACGAGGTCACCAGCGCCCTCGACCCCGAGCTGGTCGGCGAGGTCCTGAACGTGATGCGCGACCTCGCCGCCCGTGGCATGACCATGATCGTGGTCACCCACGAGATGAACTTCGCCCGCCAGGTCTGCGACCGGGTGATTTTCATGGACCACGGCCAGATCGCCGAAGAAGGCATCCCCGCCGAGATCTTCACCCGCCCGACCGAACCCCGCACCCGCGCCTTCCTGCGCGAAATCCTCGAGCGCTGATTCTTTGGACCCGCCCGGTGGGCACAGAGAGCCTCCAGCGTCTCCATCAACGCTGGAGATTGATCGACATTGATCCGGAATCTCAACCAAGCCGCCCGATCCGCACTCCGGTCATCATCATCTCTATGATTTGACATTTATGAAATGTAACCCCCAATAGGGCCGACAATGACTGTTTCATCTTAAGATGATGGACTGCGAACTCCGTAATTGCCGCAAATCTGAGAAATCAGAATGCCACTCCAGTACTCAGAAGTGTCGCCTCTTATACCAAAAAGCGTGGCCTTCGCGTTGTACGATCGCACATTTCTGGAGCACGAATTATTTGCGCTCTTAAGATGACCAGGGAGGCTCAACGATTGATCCTGATCTCAATGTCAAGAATAGCCGTTTGGTTGATGCCCGAAGCCGGCTATCGAGGATGTCCGCGGGTCAGTGTCCCTCCGGCGAGCGGCTCGAGATTGATATGGAGATCAATGGGGGTGCGCGTTGATGTGGGTCGGACAGCGCAGATGCGACGCATCCGCGCGCGACGAGGAGCTCGAGCGCATGGCCGCCCGCGGTGACTACGTGCCGACCCGCGCCGCCGCGCCGGAGATCGAGCTGAACGAGGACTTCTGGCGCCACGCCCAGGTCGTGGTCCCGCCCGGCAAGACCTCGGTCCATCTGCGGCTCGACGCCGACGTGCTGGCCTGGTTCAAGGCCCAGGGCCGCGGCCACCTCACCCGCATGAACGCCGTCCTGCGCGCCTACATAGAGGCGCACAAGCGCAAGGCCCGGTAGCCGGCGATCTGCCCGGATGAGCTCGGGAATGGTCGAATGCACGGGAAAGGTTCTCGTTGGAAAAGGTTCCTGACACCTTTTTCTGCATTGAAAAGGTTCCTGACACCTTTTTCTGCACTTTTTCTGTCGGATGGAAAAGGTTCCTGACACCCTTTCTCCTGACACCTTTTCTCCCCCGAAAGCGTGAGCGCGTCAATCGGGAGCTTTACTGCCAATGGCCCGCTTCTTGCGGCGCGCGAGGAAGCGAACATCGCAAATCAGGGTGGATCTGACTTTACGTCGAGCAGCTGGGGACAGTCGCACTCAGGGGCCGCGCCAACCGAGTCCTGCGCCGCATCGATCGGCTCAGAACCACAGCCGCCCTTAAGGAGTATTATCTGACCTATGCGCTGGCGCTCGGCCCCCTGTTCTGACCACCGTCGATCGCAGTCGGCCGGCGCGCGTCCCTGGTGTCAGTCGACTCGCTCAGCCAGTGCCCGAGATCGCGGCCGAGCAGGCTCTCGAGCGCCAGGATGTCACGGCCATAGTAGCGTTCGGTCAGGCGCCGCCGCTGACCCGGCGACAGGCCGGGCACCCGCCGCAGGTTGGCGTGCCGCAGGCGATGCTGGGCCCGGCCCAGCACCCGGATCGCGTTCTCGGGCAGAAGTGAGCGCGCGAGCCGCTTCAGCGCTGCATTGCCGGACAAGGCACGGTGGAGCATGGCATTCCGGGCGGCGCCGGTGGCGTTGTGGCGCTCGACCGGGTCGAGCCGGAAGCCGGGGTCGACGCCGAGGAAGTTGAACAGCTCCGCGAACAGGCCGGCGCCGTCCCGCTCGAGGTCATCGAACAGGGCGACCTTGATCTGAGAGCGGTCGAAATACTCGAAGAAGGGCGCCAGATGGCGATGGTAGAGGCCGTGCTCGGCGAGCGGCAAGGCGCCGTCGGGACCCCGCTCTGGTGACGCCAGCGCCTCGATGAAGCGCTCGACCGGCTGATCCTCCGGCAGGCTGCCGCCGTGCCAGGTGGCGAAGATCGAGAACGCCTGGTCGACCGGCTGGCGGAGAATCGCGATCAGCTGCACGTCGGGCAGCCGGGCCTTGATCCGGGGCGCGACCGGCGGATGCAGGTAGCCTGGCGAGGATTCGCCGATCGCGCGATGCTGCTCGCCCGCGTGGGCGAACAAGGCCGCATAGTCGTCGAGCGTCCTGGGCGCCAGCCGGCGCTCGCCGGCGCTGACCCAGCTCGGCAGCTCGCCCGCCTCGTCGAACAGGAAGAAGTTGGTCTCCTTGACCGGACTGACGAAGATCTCCGGGTGCCGGTCGAGCGTGTAGTGGAGCGAGGTCGTGCCGCTACGCGCCGCGCCGATGATCAGGAAGGTCGGAAGACGCATCAAGAGCCACGTTTGCTTTGGCCGCATATCCCATATGCGGGCTCCTGAACGCCGATCATGCGTCGGTTCGCCGCAAGAGGCAAGTCTCCGAAGGCCGGGGCCGGCCCGTAGGGCTGCCCAGAGCCGCGGTCTGAGGCTTGCGCTTTTAGTAGGCGGCCCCGGGCTTCCTCCGTCCGGACAATTGGTTCCTGACACCTTTTCCCTCGCTGACACCTTTTCGCTCGTTCCGATCGGCACGGCCTTCACTTCTTGATCCCCAGAAGGGCCACATGACCGGCGGTTCTATAAGGATTGACCCCGGCAGCCGTCGTGTTGGTCAGGTGAACAGCTCTACAAGCCTGGTAGATCTGTTCATAATTGTCGAATAGGGAGTAAGAATAGGCTAGGCCATCTCCGTCCGTGTAGCTGTAACCCTTCCCTCTGGTCTTGAGAAAGTCGGCGGTCGACCATAGGTTCAGGGTATTCAACAACTGCTTGACCGTTCTGAGAAGGAAAGAGCCCTGGCCAAAGTTATTCGAGTCGGAAATAAAAATCGCCTTGTTCGCGACTTTGAGCATCTCGCCGACCGCAATCTCTGGACGGCGGATGTGGTGGAGGACTCCGAATTCACACACCAGATCAAACTCACGATCGCCGAATTCCAAGGCCAAGGCGTTACCGTCGGTCAGCTCGGCCGGCGAGATCCCGTGGGCATGGCCGACTTCACGGAGTTCGCCGACGGGCTCCACCCCTCGGACGCGCAGATCAGGCCGGAGCTTCTTGATATGGGCGATCGCCCTGCCAGTGCCGGAGCCGATGTCCAGCACCGAATCGATGGCAAGATAGTCGATGATCCCTATCAGCAGGCTCAACGCAAAATAATGCTCATCGTCCTTGCCATGGACATGCATGGCATCGTAGCTGGACGCTGTCTCCCGGTAGTACCGGCGCTGGATTTCGACTTCCTCGTCGGGACCTCGCGGCATGGTCTTTTGGGCTCCGCCAATCCTGGTCGCCAGGATGCCTATTCCTGGACGCCGAGCATAGGCCGCGCCGGCGCGGCCGACAAGTTTCGGGAAAATGGTGTCAGGGAAAATGGTGTCAGGAACCAATGGCATCGAGGGAAAATGGTGTCAGGGAAAATGGTGTCAGGAAAAATGGTGTCAGGAACCAATGGCATCGGCCGGCAAGGGCTCGTCGAAGTCGTCGGCGAGCCAGACCTTGCCTTCCCAGCCGCCGGGCTGGCGCGGCGCCGCGCGGTCGGAGGCGGCACGAGGCGCGCCTTGGGCTTGCCGGCCTTGGCGATGATGATCGCCTCGCCCGCCGCCGCCCGCTCGACCAGCTGCGGGAGCGAGGTCTTGGCCTGGTAGAGATTGACGATCGCTGCGGTCATCGAGGGATCCTTGGTCAACTCGACCAAGATCGGTCGGTGTGGCACCAGAGTCAATCGCGGGGGGACCGGGCTAATAAAGCCCCGGAAGCAGCCGTGACGTTCGGGCGCGGTAGGCGTCGTATTCGGCGCCGAACTGGGTGCGCAGCAGGGTTTCTTCGGACCGGATGCGGGCGAGGAGCGGGGGGATCAGGAGGGCTGTGAGGAGCACGCCGACCGTCGAGCGGAAGGCGAGCGCCCAGCCCAGCGCGTTGACGAGCAACCCGAGATAGCTGGGGTGGCGGATCAGGGCGTAGATGCCGGTGGTGACCAGGGTGTGGCCGGGCTGGATCGCGACCAGGCCGCTGAAGCGGTGGCCGAGGACGAAGACCGGCCAGAGGCGGAGGCAGCCGCCGGCGGCGAACAGGGCGACGCCGAGCCAGCGGACCGGGTCGCCATCGAGGGTCCAGAAGTCCTGGCGGTCGGTCAGGGCCGGCAGCCAGGCGGCGAAAAACCCGATCACGCCGATCGCGGCGACGACCCAGCGGTTGGCGCGGTCCTCGCGGACGCCTGGGCTCAGATTGCCGCCGGCGAACAGCGCGGCGCCGGCAAGCGCCATGAAGAGGGTCGCGAGCGCGATCCGCGCCGGGTTGGCAAAGAAGGCGGCGAACCCGCCCCAGCCCAAGATCGCGAGGCCGAAATAGAAAGCGGTGCCGACGACGATCAGGGTCGGTCTGACGATCGATATCAGCATCGCTGCCTCGACGATCCCATCGCTACCGCTGCGGTCCTACGGGTAGGGCATCAGGCGGTCGGCGAGCATCGGGAAATGACGGGCGTTGCGGGTGACGAGGCGGGCGTCGTGGACCTCGGCGGTCGCGGCGATCAGGGCGTCCAGCAGCCCGGTGCCGTGACTGCGCGCGAATTGACGGCGCAAGGCGCCGCCCCGGCGAGCGATCTCCGCATCGACCGCCAGGACGACGAAGGGGTCGACCAGCGCCTCGACGCGTCTCGCCTCGGCCTGATTGCGGACGCCGACATAGACCTCCGCGATGGTCACCGCCGAGAGCAGCGGTTCCGCGGGCAGATTTCCGATATAGGCGACCGCCGGCGGATGCTCGCGGAGATGGTCGATCAGAATACAGGTGTCCAGCAGCAGCCGGCTCATGACCGCTTGGCGCGGCCGCCGAGGCGGTCGACCCGATCTTCGACCTCGGCGCGCAGGTCGGCATAGAGCTCGTCGAGGTCGTCGCGGTCGGCCCACATGCCGCGCACGCCCTCGAGCGCTGCGCGCCAGTCCTTGGGGCGGTGCTCGGCGAGCAGGCGATCGACCGCCTCGCGGATCAGCTCGCTCTGCTTGCGGCCGCTGCGCTCCACGAGGCCCTTGAGACCGCGATCCTGCTCTTCAGTGAGATAGACCTGCGTGCGGACCATGGCGCGTGCCTCACTGGCATATATGTCGGACATATATGTCGGCGCTTCCGCATGGGCAAGCCTCGGGCGGTCGTGAGCGCCGTCGGCGCTACCGGCGGCGCGTGAAGAAGCTTGCCCGCGGCCCGCGCCGGGGGCAGACAGGCGCTGGTTGATCACAAACCTCAAACCACGGTGGATGCCCATGTCGCTGTCGATGTATCAGGCCTCGGTGCCGGCTTTCCTGCAGACGCTGGGCGGCCTTGCCGGCGTCCTGACCAAGGCCGAGGCTTTTGCCGCCGAGCGCAAGATCGATCAGGCGGTCCTGCTCAACTATCGCCTGGCACCCGACATGTTCCCCTTGATCCGGCAGATCCGGATCGCGGCCGATTTCGCCAAGAGCTGCAGCGCCCGGCTCGCGGGCGTCGAGATCCCGAGCTATGCCGACAACGAGACCAGCTTCGCCGAGCTCAAGGCGCGGATCGCGAGGACCGTCGAGTTCGTGCAGGGCTTCCAGCCGGAGGCGATCGACGGCTCGGAGGAGCGCGAGATCGCGATCACGGTCGGCGGCCAGCCGATGACCTTCACGGGCCAGCAGTATCTCGTGAACTTCGTGCTGCCGAACTTCTATTTCCACACCACGACCGCCTACGCGATCCTCCGCCATTGCGGGGTGCCGCTCGGCAAGCGGGACTACATGGGCCAGGTCTGACGCGCACCTGCTCGTGAGGGCGGCGCGGGTCGAGCCGGCTACGCGCCGGGCTCGACCTGGACGCCGTACTCGCGCCCGGCGTCTTCCAGCCAGCTCCAGAGGTAGTGGGCAAAGGAGCGGGCGACGTAGAGGTCGAAGATCAGGGTCGGCCTCGTGGTCGTCGGCGCGCAGGTGGAGCAGGACGTTCGCCTTGGCGAGCAGGCTCTGGGCGCACTGGCCGGGCTTGAAGGCGCCTGGATGCAGGTCGAGCGGGCAGCCCTTGGCGAGCAGATCGCGGGCGCTCGGGCCGGCGAGCGCAAGCGCGATGCGGCCGTCGCTCACCTCGGTGAGGGCGGTGTGGCTGCCGGCGAGCGGTTCGCGCAGGCTGTTGACGAAGAAGGCGACATCGTCGGCCGGCAAGGTCAGCAGCCACTGGTCGGGGCCCAACCAGAGCGCGGTGACGCTGCCTTTGCTCGCGGTGGTGTTGGGCTCGATCGGCAACAGGAGATCAAGGACGCGGCCGATGGCGGTCATCAAGGCGCGCTCGGAGGGATCGCCGCGCAGGTCGATCTTGCCAAGGCTCGCGCGCTCGGCAAGGCGGATGCCGCGCGGTTGGAGGCGCTCTGGCGCGAGCGCGGGCTGACGTACGAGCCGGTCAGCCATGCAGCCTGGCTCCTTCCTGGTCGAAGAAAACCGGCTCGGTGACGGTCACCGCGAGCGTCCGGTCGAGCAGGGGCACGTAGAGCGTCTGGCCGATCCGGGCGCGGCCGTCCGCGAGGAGGGCGAGCGCGAAGGAGCGGCCGAGGTTGGGGCTCATGTAGGCGGAGGTGACGTGGCCGAGCATGGTCATGGGGATCGCTTCGGTCGGGTGGGCTACGAGCTGGGCGCCCTCGTCCAGGAGCGCCTGCGGGTCGTCCGGGAGCAGGCCCACCAGCTGCTTGCGGCCGTCCTTGCCAAGGTCGGCGCGGGCGAGCGAGCGCTTGCCGATGAAGTCCTGCTTCTGTTTGCCGATGATCCAGGCCATGCCGAGGTCCTCGGGCGTGACCGTGCCGTCGGTCTCCTGGCCCGCGATGATGTAGCCCTTCTCGGCGCGCAGCACGTGCATCGCCTCGGTGCCGTAAGGCGTGATGCCGTATTTCTCGCCGGCGGCGATGCAGGCCTGCCAGAGGGCGAGGCCGTAGCTCGCCGGGATCTGGATCTCGTAGCCGGGCTCGCCGGTGAAGCTGATCCGGAACACCCGCGCCGGGACGCCCAGGACGTCGGCCTCGCGGACGCTCATGTGGGGGAAGGTCTCCGGGTCGAGGTCGAGGTCCGGGACCAGCTCGGCCACCAGTTTCCGGGATTGGGGGCCGGACAGGCCGACCGTCGCCCACTGCTCGGTGACCGAGGTGCAAAAGACCCGGAGCTCCGGCCATTCGGTCTGCAGCCATTCCTCGAGCCAGGCGAGCACGCGCGCGGCGCCGCCGGTCGTGGTGCTCATCAGATAGTGCTGCTCGCCGAGGCGCGAGGTGACGCCGTCGTCGAACACCATGCCGTCCTCGCCGAGCATCAGGCCGTAGCGGCAGCGGCCGATCGCGAGCTTGCTCCAGGCGTTGGTGTAGACGCGGTTGAGGAGCTCGGCCGTGTCCGGGCCCTGGAGGTCGATCTTGCCGAGCGTGCTGGCATCGAGGATGCCGATCGTGGTCCGCGCCGCTTCGACCTCGCGCGCGACCGCGGCCGCCATGTCCTCGCCGGTGCGCGGGTAGTACCAGGGGCGCTGCCACTGGCCGACCGGCTCGAAGACGGCGCCCCGCGCCGCGTGCCAGACGTGCATCGGCGTGCGCCGGACCGGGTCGAACAGGGCCCCGGCGTTGCGCCCGACGATCGCGCCGAAGCTCACCGGCGTGTAGGGCGGGCGGAAGGTGGTGACGCCGAGCTCGGCGATCTTCTGACCGGTGATCTCCGCGACGATGCCGAGCGCGTTGACGTTGCCGGTCTTGCCCTGATCGGTGCCCATGCCGGTCGTGGTGTAGCGCTTGACGTGCTCGATCGAGCGGTAGCCCTCGCGCAGCGCGAGCGCGAGGTCGGCGGCGGTGACGTCGTTCTGCAGGTCGACGAACGCTTTTTCTCGATGGGCCGGCCGGCCCGAGGGCACCTGCCAGAGGAGCCGCGCGGGCGCTTCCTCCGGTTCCGCCAAGCGCGGCAGCTCGGGCATCCGCGCCTTGAAACCGGCGGCCTCGGCAGCCGCGAGCCCGGCGCGGCCACCCTCCTCGAGGCAAGCATCGAGGCCGAAAGTGCCGTTGCAGGCGCCGGCCGAGCGCTCCGCCTGGAGGGGCTCTCCCGGCAGGAAGAGGCCGCGCTCGGCATCGTAGCGGGGTCTGGCGCGGGATTGCGATTGCAGGTGGATGGTCGGGTTCCAGCCGCCCGAGGTGCAGACCAGATCGCAGGCGATCTTTTCCACATTGCCCTGGACGCCATCGCCGATCGGGTTCAGCGCCTGGATCTGGACCGCGCTCACCCGCCGGTGGCCCTCGGTGCCCGTGATTGCATGACCGGCCCGGACCTCGATGCCGGCCGCCAGGGCCTGGCGCGGCAGAGTCCCCGAAAGCGTCGACCGGAGATCGACCACCGTGACCGCGACACCGGAATTCCGGAGCTCGAGCGCGGTCCGATAAGCGCCATCGTTGGTGGTCAGCAGCACGGCGCGGCGGCCGGCGAGCACGGCCTGGCGATTGAGATAGCTGCGCACGGCGCTGGCCAGCATGATCCCCGGCCGGTCGTTGCCGGCGAACACGAGCGGCCGCTCGAGCGCGCCGGTCGCCAGCACCACCTGCTTTGCCCGTAGCTTCCAGAGCCGCTGGCGGGGCAGGTGCGGGGGGGCGGCCGGGCCCAGATGGTCGCTCACCCGCTCGACCAGGCCGAGATAGTTGTGGTCGTAGTAGGCGAACGCCGTGGTCCGGGTCAGCACGCGAAGCTCCGGCACAGCCCGCAGCTCGGCCTGCACATCCGCGAGCCAGGCGGCCGCCGGATGATCCGGGGGCTCATCGAGCAGCGCGCCGCCGAGGTCGGCGTCCTGCTCGGCCAGGAGCACGCGCGCGCCGCTCCGAGCGGCTGCGAGCGCGGCTGCGAGACCTGCGGGGCCGGCGCCGACGATCAGGACGTCGCAATGGGCAAAACGGTGCTCGTAGCGGTCGGGGTCGGGCTCGCTCGGCGCCTTCCCGAGACCTGCGGCCCTCCGGATCGCGCCCTCGTAGACGCTGCGCCACCAGGACGGCGGCCACATGAAGGTCTTGTAGTAGAAGCCGGCCGGGAACAGCGGGCTCAAAAGGTTGCTGAAGGCGCCGACGTCGAACTCGACCGAGGGCCAGCAGTTCTGGCTGCGGGCAATCAGGCCGTCGTGGAGCTCGATCTGGGTGGCGCGGACGTTGGGCTCGGTGCGCGCGCCGGTGCCGAGCTGGACCAGCGCGTTCGGCTCCTCGGGCCCGGCCGTGACGATCCCGCGCGGCCGGTGATATTTGAAGCTCCGGCCGACCAGGTGGATGCCGTTCGCGAGCAGGGCCGCCGCCAGCGTGTCGCCGGCGAAGCCCTGGTAGCGGGTGCCGTTGAAGGTGAAGCCCAGCGGTCGCGAGCGGTCGATCCGGCCGCCCGCCGGCAGCCGATGGCGGGGCGCATCGTGGCCGTGCTCGCTCATGATCCCCGACCGTCCGGTGCGGCGTCGGGCGTGATCGCCGGCCTTGCCTCGCCCATCCGGTAGACCGCGAGGATGCGGTCGCTGACGGTGTCGCGGGCGAGGTTGAACCAGCGCCCGCAGCCGTGGATGTGGCGCCAGCGCTCGAAGTGGCAGTCTTTGGGGTTGGTGCGCATGAACAGATAGTCGGCCCACTGCGGGTCGGTGAGCTCGGCCGCGCGCTTCGGCCGGGCGATGTGCGCCTCGCCGCCGCAGTGGAACTCGGTCTCCTCGCGCTCGCCGCACCAGGGGCAGGGGATCAGCAGCATGTCAGGTTTCCAGGCGATCGAAGCCATAGATGTTGGTCGGAAACCAATCGTCCTCCAAGACTTCCGACAACGCGTATGGGCATTTCTCGGGCAACCACCTTTGGTCGGTGCCCTCGGTTTCGAGCACGGTTGCAGCGATGTCGCGGCCATCCGTATAGACTTCCTCCAGCCGGGCGTTGAGTTCTCCTCGCAGCATCGGCGTCAGGCACATCTCCAGTTGATGGCGATGGGCATTGGCGGTCGCCTTCCAGCAACGCCGCGGATCGCTCAATGTTGAATGCGCCAGTTGCAGGAGTTGGGCGACGACGACCCGGGCATGATGCTTCACGCTCCGCCCCTCAGCGCGCCGGATCGATTCCACTTCCTCGATCAGATTGTCGAGGTCGAGATCCGCAAATCGCCGTTCACGAAGGGCCGCCACCTGGGCGTCCAGCCAAGCTGCGAAGTCGCTGTCGTACAATGAAGGTCCCGCGGTTCGATCCGACGAATTGGTCATGGCCATGAGAATTCCTAGTGGGCCACCGCGGCGGCGCCGTGCTCGTCGACCAGGTCGCCGCTCGAGAAGCGCTCGAGGGTGAAGGGGGCGGCGATCGGGTGCGGCTCGCCGTTGGCGATCGTGTGCGCGAACACGTGGCCGGAGCCGGGGGTCGCCTTGAAGCCGCCGGTGCCCCAGCCGCAGTTGATGAAGAGGTTTTCTACCGGGGTTTTGCCGATGATCGGGCTGCGGTCGGGGGTGACGTCGACGATCCCGCCCCACTGGCGCAGCATCTTCATCCGCGAAAAACTCGGAAAAAGCTCGACGATCGCCTGCAGCGTGTGCTCGATGATGTGGAACGAGCCGCGCTGGCTGTAGGAGACGAACTGGTCGGTGCCGGCGCCGATCACGAGCTCGCCCTTGTCGGACTGGCTGATGTAGCCGTGGACCGCGTTCGACATGATCACCGTGTTGACGCAGGGCTTGACCGGCTCCGAGACCAGCGCTTGCAGGGGAAAGCTCTCGATCGGCAGGCGAAAGCCCGCCATGTCCGCGAGCACGCTCGAGTGCCCGGCCGCGACCAGCGCGAGCTTTTCACAGGCGATCTCGCCGCGGGTGGTCTCGACGCCCTTCGACCTTGCCGCCCCGGGTGCGGATGCCGGTGACCTCGCAGTTCTGGATGATGTCGACGCCCATCGCATCGGCCGCGCGCGCATAGCCCCAGGCGACCGCGTCGTGGCGGGCGGTGCCGCCGCGCCGCTGCAGCGACGCCCCCATGATCGGGTAGCGCGCGCTTTTCGAGACGTTGAGCAGCGGCTCGAGGTCCTGGATCTCGGCGGGCGTCAGGAACTCGCTGTCGATTCCGGCCAGCCGGTTGGCGTGCAGGCGTCGCCTGACCTCCTGGAGGTCGTGCACCGAATGGGCGAGGTGCATGACGCCGCGCTGGCTGAACATGACGTTGTAGTTCAGCGCTTGCGCCAGGCCTTCCCAGAGCTTGACCGCGTGGTCGTAGATCGCAGCGCTCGCGTCCTGGAGATAGTTGGAGCGGATGATCGTGGTGTTGCGCCCGGTGTTGCCGCCGCCGAGCCAGCCCTTCTCGAGCACCGCGACATCGGTGATCCCGCACTCCCTGGCGAGATAGCAGGCGGTCGCGAGCCCATGGCCACCGCCGCCGACGATGATCACGGCATAGCGCGGCTTCGGCTCGGGGCTGCGCCACACCGGCGCCCAGTCCTGTTGGCCGTAAAGCGCATTCCGGGCCAGCGACCAGATCGAGTACTTCGTCATGCGGACCGATCAGCGTGCGAGGTTCCCCCTCTTGTCGCAAACCCACCGGGCAGCTTCAAGGGCGATAGCGGCGTCGGCTTCGCTCACCGCGACATGTCGGGTTCGAACTGGCGATGGCGGCCAGCGAATGCCATGTGACTAGTGATCAGACCCGTGACAAGGAGAAGTGAGCGTGACGAAGTGCCAACCCAAGCCCCATGAAAATGTTCGCCGCTATCGCGAGCGCATGCGGGCGAAGGGCCTTCGCCAAATTCAGCTCTGGGTGCCCGACACTCGATCGCCAGCGTTCACGGCCGAATGCCGTCGGCAATCGCTGCTCGTCGCCGATAATCCGGCTGAGCAGGCGATCATGGAGGGGCTGGAGGCTCTGCACGACGTCGAAAATTGGCGCCTATGAGGCGAGGTGATGTCGTCGCCGTGGCGCTGCCGCGTGATTTCGGAAGCCGCGACCGCCCTTGACCATCCAGTCCGACCCTGTTCAAGGCGACCGATCCGTTCTTCAGTTCATCAGACCAGTTCGGCTAACTTGTCGCGAGCTCTCCGCAAAAGTCAACGAACGCAGTCAGCTGTCGTTTCAGCGCCACGGCATCACCGGTCAGATCCCGTCCAGCGCGTCCATAGTCAGAGAGGACCCGGAGATCATAGGCCGCGCTCAGGATATTACTGTATTGGGGGCCGCGGGCGGCGTCGCGCTGCTTGGCAAGGGCGGCAAATGCCGTGACGACCTGGCCGTGATTGGTCGAGGCGGAGCCTCGTGCCCGGAGTAAGACAGCTCGCGCTGCATGGTGCATCGCGTAATACGCAGCGTGGATGACGACCTCGTAGTCCTCGGGCGGGTTCTTCTCCGCCAAGCCCGCGAAGCGGCGGGCGATGGCCATGCTTTCGGCGGCATCATCCATGGACCAGCACGCCGTCGAGACGAATGTGGCGACTGAACTCGTCGTCGGCGTACCAGCGTTCGGCCGGGAGTGCCACCGACTGGATCAAGGCACCCGTCTCGCACATCACGTCGTGACCGATCGCCGAGACGCTTCGCTGATCGTCAGGCGTGATCTTGTGCCTCAGGAACACCGCGACGTCCCAATCGCTGTCCGCCCGGTGATCGCCGCGCGCGCGCGAACCAAACAGGACAATTCGATCGAGCGCGTCGCCAAGGCGGCCCTGCGCGAGGCCGCGATAGAGATCGAGCACCTCGCGGACGGCAGCTTCTCCGCCATCAGCCGGCTGTGGGCTGTCGATCAGCTGTTCCATCGCCAAGGCTTCACCGGGACGAATCAGGACCCATACTGTCGAATCCGCAGCGCCGTGGCAAATCGAGCGCGCGGAGCTTCAGCTAGAACAAGCCCTCGACCAGGCCCTCCGCGTCGACCCGGATGCTGTTGGCGGCGGGAACGCGCGGCAGGCCGGGCATGGTCATGATGTCGCCGCAGATCGCGACCACGAACTCGGCGCCGTTGGCGAGCCGCACCTCGCGGATCGGGACCACGTGGTGCGCGGGTGCGCCCTTGAGGTTCGGGTCGGTCGAGAAGCTGTACTGGGTCTTGGCGACGCAGATCGGATAGTGGCCGTAGCCCTGCTCCTGGAGCTCGGCGAACCGGGCCCGGATGGTCTTGTCGGCGATGATGTCCTCGGCGCCGTAGATCTTGGTCGCGATCGTCTTCATCTTGTCCCACAAGGTCATGTCGTCGGGATAGAGCAGCTGGAAGCCGCGGCCGTCGAGATGGCGCTCGCCCGTACACAGACGGACGACGTGCTCGGCGAGGCGCTCGGTACCGGCGCTGCCCTCCGCCCAGTGGCTGCAGACGACCGCCTCGACCCCCTGGGCGCGGCAGAGCTCCTGGACCAGGGCGTGCTCGGCGGGGGTGTCGCTGGTGAAGCGGTTGATCGCGACCACCGCCGGCACGCCGTAGCGGCGGACGTTCTGGACGTGGCGGGTGAGGTTCGCCATGCCCCGCCGGAGCGCGTCCAGGTTCTCCTGGCCGAGCTGGTCGCGGGCGACCCCGCCGTGCATCTTGAGCGCCCGCACGGTCGCCACGATCACCGCCGCATCGGGGGTCAGGCCCGCCTTGCGGCATTTGATGTCGAAGAACTTCTCCGCACCCAGGTCGGCGCCGAAACCGGCTTCGGTGACCACGTAGTCGGCGAGCTTGAGCGCGGTCCTGGTCGCGATCGCCGAGTTGCAGCCATGGGCGATGTTGGCGAACGGCCCGCCGTGGATGAAGGCCGGGTTATGCTCGAGCGTCTGCACCAGGTTGGGCATCAGCGCGTCCTTGAGCAGGACGGTCATCGGCCCCGCGGCCTTGAGGTCGGCGGCGGTCACCGGGCGCCGCTCGCGGGTGTAGCCGATGATGATGTTGCCGAGCCGGCGCTCGAGGTCGTGGACGTCCTTGGCCAGGCAGAAGATCGCCATGACCTCGGAGGCGACCGTGATGTCGAAGCCGTCCTCGCGCGGGAAGCCGTTGGCGACGCCGCCCAGCGAGCTCACGACCGAGCGCAGCGCCCGATCGTTCATGTCCATGACCCGGCGCCAGGTGATCCGCCGCGCGTCGAGGGCCAGCTCGTTGCCCCAGTAGAGGTGGTTGTCGATCAGGGCGGCGAGCAGGTTGTTGGCCGCTCCGATCGCGTGGAAGTCGCCGGTGAAGTGGAGGTTGATGTCCTCCATCGGCACCACCTGGGCGTAGCCGCCGCCGGCGGCCCCGCCCTTCATGCCGAAGCAGGGGCCGAGCGAAGGCTCGCGCAGGCAGATCGCGGCGCGCACGCCGATCCGGTTCAGAGCGTCGCCGAGACCGACCGTCGTGGTGGTCTTGCCCTCGCCGGCGGGCGTCGGGGTGATCGCGGTCACCAGCACCAGCTTGCCGTCCGGCTGGTCGGCCAGCCGTTCCAGAAAGCCGAAGCCGATCTTGGCCTTGTCCGGGCCGTACTGGTAGAGCGCCTCGCCCGGGATCCCGAGCCGGTCGGCAACCTCGCCGATCGGCAGCAGGCTCGCCGCCCGGGCGATCTCGATGTCGCTCTTCATTTTGGTCGTGGCCATGCGCTCCCGGGCCTCCCTGGCTTCGATGCAGATGACAGGAGCCGGTCTAGCACCGCATCGCCCGTGGCGACACCGGCTATCTCGGTCGCGACATGGCAGAACATGGCGCGCCCGGTTGTCTTCGATCGCGGATCGGTCGATATTGGGTGCGGAATGTCGGCTTTGCGACATTATCGGCAGCGGAGCCCGGGAGGAGCTGGCGCGATGGCCCGAGGCAACGGGCATCAGGGATCGCACGCGCCCGGCCAGCCGGGTCGGACGCCAGCGCCCGAGCGCTTTGCCTTCGTGCTGGTGCCGAACTTCTCGATGATGGCGTTCGTCTCGGCGCTCGAGGCGCTCCGGATCGCCAATCGCATGGCCGGGCAGACCCTCTACAGCTGGCAGGTGGTCGCCAAGGAGGTGGGCACGGTCCGGGCCAGCAACGGCTGCCTGGTGACCGCCGACCAGAGCCTGGCCGACGTCCATCTCGGGCTCGGCCGCGACCAGCCGACGATCATCCTGTGCAGCGGGCTCGGGGCCGAGCGGATCGTCGACCGCGAGCTGTTCGCCTGGCTGCGCCGCGCCGACCGCTCGGGCGCGGTGGTCGGCGCGCTCTGCACCGGCGCCCATCTCTTGGCCAAGGCCGGCCTCCTGCACAACCACCGCTGCACCATTCATTGGGAGAACCTGCCGGGCTTCATGGAGGAGTTTCCGGAGGTCGACGTCAGCGCCGATCTGTTCGAGGTCGACGGCAAGCGCCTGACCTGCTCGGGCGGCACCGCGGCGCTCGACCTGATGCTGCACCTGATCGCGCGCGACCACGGCCAGGAGCTCGCGGTCAAGGTCTCCGAGCAATGCCTGCTCGACCGCATCCGCCAGCCCCACGACCACCAGCGCATGCCGTACCGGGTCCGGCTCGGCATCCATCACCCGAAGCTGATCGGCGCGATCGAGATGATGGAGAGCAACGTCGAGGAGCCGCTCGACCAGGAGATGCTGGCGCGCTACGTCGGCCTGTCACGCCGCCAGCTCGAGCGCGTGTTCCGGAAGCACCTCGGGCGTACGCCGGCGCAGTACTATCTCGAGCTCCGGCTCGAGCGCGCCCGCCACCTGCTCTACCAGACCACCATGCCGGTGATGAACGTCGCGTTCGCCTGCGGCTTCGTCTCGGCCTCGCACTTCTCGACCTGCTACCGACAGATGTACGGCAAGACGCCGCGCGCCGAACGGGTCGGCCTCGCCTGACGACGAATGCCGACCCTGGTAGCGATCGATGGAGCCCGAGCTTGCCTACGGGCTCAAATGGCCTTCGCCGCCAACCTCACTGCGGCAGGCCCGCCTTGGCCGTGTTGTCGCGAATGAGCTTGTTGACCGCCGGGTCCTTGAAGCTGGTCAGCACGGAGTATCCCTCGACTGTGAAATCGGGATGTTTCTCGAGCAGCTCGGCGACCATGGCCTTCGCTTCCTCCAGTCGGCCAGCCGTCGCCGACGTGTAAATGATCTCGACATAACCGTCCGTGTCGTCGGGATTGCGCTTGTGGTATTCCTGGAACGCAGCAAGCGCTTTGTCATAGTCGCCAAGCGAGTAGTTCGCCTGACCGGCAGCTTCCACAAACCAATCGGGGTAAGCGCGATTGAGGCGCATTGCTTTGGTGATCAATTCCAGCCCTTCTTTTGGCTTCGCCGCAATTAAGTTCAAACGCCAACCCAGAACAGCATTCATGTCGGCGTCACTAGGAGCGAGGGCAACGGCCTTCTCCGCCAGGGCAACGGACTTGGCGGGATCTCCCCGAGATGCTTCGATATGTCCCAACAGCGAGAAGGCGTACGGATTGGCCTCATCAATGGCCAGCGCTCTCTGGGCTGCTTCCGTCGCGTGGGTCCAGGCCGCGTCGATATCCTCGACCCATTGAGCTCGGGCTTGCTCAACGTGGGTCTGTCCTAGATTGCCACCAAGGCAGTCGCAAAATCCGGGTCTAGTGAGAGCGCCTTCTCATAAAGCTTCTGGGCTTCAACCATGTCGCTTTTTTCGAAAGTGAAGAAATACTCGCGGGCCTGGAGGTACGCTTGGTAGGCTTGCAGATTGTTCGTCTGCCGGTGCCAGGTCCGCTGTTGCTCCTCCGGGGTGAGCTGGACACCCAGCGATGTCACGACTTGACGGGTGATCTCGTCCTGGAGGTCGAAGATCGCTGTCAGCTCGCGCTCGTAGTTCTCGGACCACATGGTCTTGTCGCCAGTGGCATCGCTGAGGGTGGCGGTCATGTGGACGCGATCGCCGGATTGCTGCACGCCGCCTTGCAACACATAGCGCACGTCCAGCTCTTTGGCGATCTCGGGCAGAGACTTGTCCTGACCGGCGGTGGGCGAGCCAGCCGCGACGACGAGCAGGCCGCCGACCTTGGACAGGATCTTGACGGTATTGTCGGTCACGAGGTTGCTCAGATAGTCCTGCGCGGCGTCGCCGCTCAGGTTGGCGAACGGTAGCACGCCGACGGCCGGTTGTTCCGAGGCCGCGGCCGGCACGGTGGCTACGCTGAACGTCAGGACGAGCAAAGCGGCGCTGAGGAGCGAGCGCCTCAGAAGGTTGGTCTGCATGGGTAATCTCCCGCTGTATGAAGTGTCGCCGCGGTCTTCGCCAGCTGGCGATCAACGAGGTCGGCCGCGAGACCCGAGCGAAAAACCGACATTTGATCTTATCTGATCTACGGTAGCTGGGGTGGATTTGCACGTCAAGTGAGACGCCGAGTTGACGGGCAAAGGAAAGGCTGCCGCGCACCCGGCTTCGCATTGGCTCGGCCTCGCATTTCTCCACGTGCTAGCGGCAGATGTAGGGCAAGACCCCGCGCCGAGCGGGTCGGCCTCGCCTGATCCCCGGTTTCTTCGGTCGTCGTCGGGCTCGGCCCGAGGAGCCGGTGACCCGCCAGCGCGGGCGTCGAACGCCCGGCCCGCCTCGGGCACCCTGGACGACGGCAACATCAGGAAGGCTCGAACGAGCCTCGCCGGCGACGACGCGGCGGGTCGTGGCGCGACCCCGAGAACTTGCTTGCTGATTGATTGGGCGTATGCTCGTCTCATCGAGAGATTGACGATCAAGTCTTTCCTGGGAGGTGACGATGGCGCTGGAACGGGGCAACAAAGGCGATGACGTCTGCCGGTTGCAGGCGTTGCTCTGTCGGTCGGGCTTCGATGCCAAGCCGATCGACGGCGATTTCGGGACTGGCACCGAGCGCGCGGTCCGGAGTTTCCAGACCAGCAACCACCTGACCGGCGACGGCCGGGTCGATGACGGCACGCAGAAGTCGCTCGGCATGGACCAGCCGGACCCGACCGCGACGCCGGTGCCGGTGATCGATCGGCTGACCGTGGACGACGTGGTGGCGATGTTCTCGCGCTTCACGCCGCGCGCCAACATCGAGCGCAATCTGCCGCCCGTGCTCGCCGCGCTGCGCGAGGCGGACCTGGACGATCGCGACATCGTCCTGATGGCGCTCGCCACGATCCGCGCCGAGACCGAGGGGTTCGAGCCGATCGACGAGGGCAGCTCGAAGTTCAACACCGACGAGGGGGCGCACCCGTTCAACCGGTACGACGACATGACGGCGCTCGGCAACCGCGGCCGCCCCGACGGCGAGCGCTACAAGGGCCGCGGCTTCATCCAGCTGACCGGCCGGGCCAACTATCAAAGCTACGGCGAGCGGCTGGGCGTCGACCTGGTCAACCGGCCCGAGCTGGCCAACGACCCGGCGGTCGCGGCCCGCATCCTGACCGCGTTCATCAAGGACAAGCGGCGGGCCGCCAAATACGCGATCTTCGGTGGCGACCTCGCGCAGGCGCGCAAGCTGGTGAACGGCGGCTCCCACGGCCTCGACCGGTTCAGCGAGGCCTTTCAGGCCGGTGAGCAGCTGCTCGCCTGACCGGTTGGACGGCGACCGCTGGTGGAACCGGCGCCGGGGCATCGGCGTTGAATCAATCCGAGCGCCGGTCGTCATGCCGATCACCGCGCTCGGATCGGAGACGATCATGGAACGCGACGATTCGGTCCTTCTGCACGAGCCGGACCTCATGCTCGCGGTGCTGCGGGTCGCGGCGGCGCGGGCGGGCACGCTGGATGCGTGCATCGATCACCTGCGCGCGTTGCGCGACCGTGCCGAGGTCGAGCACCGGGTACCGGAGGCCGAGGTGCGCGCGCGCCTCCAGGCGGTCACCGCGAAGCTCGATCGCGCCAGCCTGATCGAGTGGCCGGGCGCCAGCCGGTTCCGGATCACCGCCCGCGGCCGGCAGGTCCTGGCCGACCATCCTGCGGGGATCGACGACGGCGTCCTGATGCAGCTCGAGGCGGCTGGCAGCCCGACCGGCCAGCCCGCGACGGTCCTCGAGGTGGTCGCACCCGAGGGGTCCGAGTACGATGCCGGTTACGAGGCTCATGGCGAAGGCCGGAGCCTCGCCGACAATCCGCACCCGCCCGACGCCCGCGCCCATCTCGACTGGCAGAACGGCTGGTCGCAGGCCCACGACGACGCGGCGCAGCGAGGCGGCGGCTTCTGACGTTCCTTCGCGAAGGCGGCGGCGGGCGCTTCGAGCGTTCCGTCTCCAAGCGAGCTCGAACGCCCATCGCCTGGACGACGGTTCTGCTCTAGCCTGTCCGGCAGACCAGCCGGGGGCGAAGGGATGTTCAGGGGGATCGGGCAAATTCTACCGCGCGCGGCCGCGCGGCATGGCGCCAAGACCGCGCTGATCGTCGGCGAGCGGGCGCTGACCTACGCCGAGCTCGACCGGGACTCCAACCGGCTCGCCAATGTGCTGATCGGGCTCGGGCTGGCACAAGGCGACCGGGTCACCCTCTATGGCCTGAACTCCGCCGAGTGGCTGGTCGGCTATCATGCGGTCGCCAAGATCGGCGCGGTGATCAACCCGATCAACGTCATGCTGACGCCCGAGGAGGTCGGCTTCGTCACCCGCGACTGCGAGGCGAGCGCGATCCTGATCGGCCCGGAGAAGCTCGAGGCTTTCCTCGACGTCGCGCGGGAGACGCCGGTCCGCGAGGTGGTGGCGCTCGGGACCGCGGCGCAGGCCGGCGTGCATGATTTCGAGACGTTGCTGGGCAGCGCCTCAGACGACTTCGAGGTCCGGGAGGTGGCGCCGGATGCGGTCGCGACCATCGGCTACACCTCCGGCACGACCGGCCATCCGAAGGGGGCGATGCAGAGCCAGCGCGCGGTCGCCGCCAACATCGCGCTGACCGCGACCATGCACGTCAAGACCGCCGCCGACACGGTCGTGACCGCCCTGCCGCTGCCGCACGTCTACGGCAACGTCGTGGTCAACGGCGGGCTGATGACCGGCATGACCGTGGTCCTGCTGGCGCGCTTCGAGGAGCGGGCCGTGCTCGAGGCGACCCAGCGCCACCGGGCGACCATGCTCGAGGGCGTGCCGACCATGTACCAGTACCTGCTCAACTCGCCCGAGCTCGGCCGCTTTGACCTCTCGAGCCTGACCCGCTGCACGGTCGGCGGCCAGACCATGCCGGTCGCCAAGATGGAGGAGGTCGAGGCGCGCCTCGGCTGCCCCTTGATCGAGCTCTGGGGCATGACCGAGCTCGCCGGGCTCGGCACCACCTTCCCGGCCTACGGCGAGATCCGCCACGGCTCGATCGGCGTCGCGCTGCCGACCGTCCAGGCGCGGATCGCCGCGATCGAGGACGTTTCGCGCTCGCTGGGAGCCGACGAGGTCGGCGAGCTCATGATCAAGGGCCCGATCGTGATGCTCGGCTACTACGGCAACCAGGAGGCCACGCGGGCGACCATCGAGCCCGACGGCTGGCTGCACACGGGCGATCTCGCCCGGACCGATGCCGACGGCTACATCTACGTCGTCGACCGCAGCAAGGACATGATCAACTGCGCCGGCTTCAATGTCTATCCGGCCGAGGTCGAGCGCGTGCTCGCGGCCCATGCGAGCGTCGCCATGGTCGCGGTCGGCGGCCAGCCCGACCCGCTCAAGGGCGAGGTGCCCAAGGCCTACGTGGTCCTGAAGCAAGGGGCCGCGGGCGACGCGGAGGCGCTGCTCGGCCACTGCCGGGCGCACCTCGCGGCCTACAAGATCCCGCGCAGCGTCCAGTTCGTCGCCGACCTGCCCAAGACCAGCACCGGCAAGATCATGCGCCGCGAACTCAAGACTCTGGACCCCTAACGCCGCCACGCCCGGCGCCGGGGACGCGCTGCCCCCGGCGCCGGGGCTTGTTCAATCGACCCGTTCGTTCAGCAGATCGCGGATGCAGCCGTCGAGTTGCTCGCGCTCCGAGTCGGTCATGCAGAACATGGCGAAATGCGCCCAGAGGCTGTCGACCACCCGGAACTTGCTGTTCGGGATCAGCTTCTGCTCGGCCTCGCAGTCGTCGGGCGGGAAGAACATGTCGCGCGAGAACGGCACGACGTAGGTCTTGGCCTTGATGCGGCCGAGCGCGGCCTTGAGATCGCCGCCGGTGTGCCGGCTGACGTCGCCGTGCCGCCACTTCCAGCCCATCCAGATCAGATTGTTGGGGTCCATGGGCGCGAAATACGCCTCCCAGAACCGGTGCAGGAAGTCCTCGAGCGAGGTGAAGCCAACCTCCCGCCAGGCTTCCCGCCGGTAGAACTCCTGGCACAATCCCATCACCGACCAGGTCTGGGCATGACGCCGCAGGCCGACGTGGACGTCGCTCTGATGCTGGTAGAAGCCGCCGTTCCAGGCCGGATCGGACTTGAGCGCGTCCTCGTGGCTGCGCACGAAGATGAAGTCGTGCGGGGTCGTTTTGGCGGTGCCGGCGAACGGCAGCGCCCGTTTGACCATGTCGGGAAAGCACACTGCCCACTCGTAGGTCTGCTCGGCGCCCATCGACCAGCCGAGCACCAGCTCCAGCCGGCTGATGCCGAAGCGCTCCGTCAGCAAGCGATGCTGGGCCTTGACGTCGTCGCCGATCGTGACGTTGGGAAAGGCGCCGCCATTGAACGGCGGCGGTGTGTTGCTCGGTGACGACGTGAAACCATTGGCAAACTGACCGGGCAGGATGATGAAATACTTGCGCGGATCGATCGGCCGGTCCTCGCCGATGAAGATCTCCATGGAGCTCGAGGTTCCCGACCACATGTGCGGGAACAGGATCACGTTATTCTTCGCGGAATTCAAGGTGCCGTGGGTCTTGTAGGCGAGCTTGGCCTTGGGCAGCGTGATCCCGCTCTCCAGGGTGAAGTCCCCCAGTTCGAAGATTTGATGGGGACCGTGCCGCTCTTCGGTATAGTACTCGTCGGCTGACATGCTTCACCTCCCTTGGGGGTTCCCTTCCGAAGGGTCCATTATTCGATATTGGGGCAGGTTGGCTGGAGGGGGAATCCCTCGGGCGGTAGGCTCCAGCACGGTCAGGTTGCGCCGGCACCGGCCCTCTGTCAACCGCGAACCCGCGGCCATCGGGCGCAATCGCGACCCACAGCCGGCGCGTCCGGATCGAGCCTTCGCGCGGTTGCTCTCAGTCCTTGGCGCCTGGCCGCAGCAGGCAGGTGTCGAGAAAGCGGTCGAGCCAGCGGTCGGTGGCCGGCGCGTAGCGATCGTAGCTCTCGAGCTGAACCTCGCTCGGCTGGCCGCCGGGCAGGGTGAGCATCTTCGAGCCGCGCTCGGAGGTGGACCAGCGCTCGATCATGGCGCGCGTCATCTCGGGGTGGAACTCGATCCCGAACACCCGGTCCTCGTAGCTGAACATCTGGGCGTCGAAGGCGTCGTTGTGGGCGAGGTGGACCGCGCCCGCCGGGATCGCGAAGGTCTCCTTGTGCCACTGGTAGAACATGGTCGGGCCGTCGAAGTAGCCCTGCCCGGCCGGGGTCGGATAGATCGGGTGCCAGCCGATCTCGACCCGCCCTTCGGGGTGGCGGCCGACGCTCGCGCCGAGCACGCGCGCGATCATCTGGGCGCCGAGGCAGATCCCGAGCACGGGCGTGGCGCTCGGCAGGGCCACCGTCTCCAGCCAGGCGAGCTCCATCCGGATCGCCGGCCGGTCGTCGTCGTTGGCGCTCTGCGGGCCGCCGAACACGATCGCCGCGGCATAGTCCGAGAGATCGTCCGGCAGCGGATCGAACAGGTTGGTGCAGCGGCGATCCAGGAGATAGCCGCGCGCCTCCAGGCGCTCACCGACCCGCCCGGGCGTCGAATGCGCTTGGTGGACGACGATCAGAACCCGGTTCGTCATGCGTTTCCCCGACCGCTGTCGCTTCGCCGCTACCCTGCCTCAGGACCTGCTGATAGCCGATGAAGGTGTAAGGCGCAATTTGCGTGCCATCAGCCTCCCGACCCCGGCGGCGGCGCGCGCGCCATTGACGGCCGGACCTCGGCGCTCCTAGCGTCGGCATGGTCGAGACGGAGGGCAACGGCGATGGTGGCGAACGACGATCCGGGCAGCGCGGGCGGCGATTGGCAGGCGCGTCGGCGCCAGCTGCAGGCGGCGGTCGAGCGTCACATGATCCGCTATGTCGGCGACTTCCCGCCGTTCTTCGTCGAGCGCGCCGAGGGCTGCTACGTCTACGACGACCGCGGCCGCCAGATCCTCGACTTCACCTCGGGCCAGATGTGCGCGACCCTCGGCCACAATCATCCGGCCGTGGTCGCCGCGATCGGTCGCAGCTGCGAGCGCGCGATCCACCTGTTCAGCTGGCTGCTGGCGCCCGAGGTGGTCGAGCTCTGCCAGGAGCTCGCGGCCCTCCTGCCACCCCAGTTACAGAAAATAATCCTGCTCAACACCGGCAGCGAGGCCAACGAGGCGGCGCTGCGCATGGCCAAGCTCGCGACCGGCGGCCACGAGGTGGTCGGCCTCACGTCTTCCTTCCACGGCCTGACCGGCGGGGCCGGCGCCGCGACCTATTCGGTCGGCCGGCGCGGCTATGGTCCGGGCGTGCCCGGCAATCTCGCGATCCCGGCGCCCAACGCCTATCGCTGCCCGATCCGCCATTGCACCGACGTCTGCGACCTCGCCTGCCTCGAGGTCGGCTTCGAGCTGATCGACAGTCAGGCCTCCGGCCAGCCGGCCGCGGCGATCGCCGAGCCGATCCTCTCGACCGGGGGCGTGATCGTGCCGCCCGCGGGCTATTTCCCGCGCCTCAAGGAACTGTGCGCGGCGCGCGGCATGCTCCTGATCCTGGACGAGGCCCAGACCGCGTTCGGCCGGGTCGGCGCCAACTTTGCCTTCGAGCAGGATGGCGTGGTGCCGGATTTCCTCGCGGTCTCCAAGACGCTCGGCGGCGGCATTCCGCTGGCCGCGGCGGTCACCAGCGCCGAGCTCGAGGAGCGCTGCTACCAGCGCGGCTTCGTCCACGTCACCTCGCACGTCTCCGACCCGTTGCCGGCCTCGGTCGGGCTTGCGGTGCTCGAGGTGCTGGCGCGCGAGCGGCTGGCCGAGCGTGCGGTGGTGCTCGGCGAACGCCTGGCGGCGGGCCTGCGCGACCTCCGGCAGCGCTACGAGGTGATCGGCGACCTGCGCGGCCGGGGGCTGCTCTGGGGGGTCGAGCTGGTGACCGACCGGCAGAGCCGCACGCCCCATCCCGAGCTCGGGGCGAAGATCACCCGGCGCTGCCTGGAGCTCGGCCTGTCGATGAACATCGTGTCGCTGCCGGGGCTCGCCAGCGTCTGGCGGATCGCGCCGCCGCTGACCGCGACCGAGCGCCAGATCGACGACGGGGTCTCGATCCTCGATCAGGCGATCGGCGAGAGCCTCTGAGCCCGCTGCCGACATCCGGGTAAGTCCCGGCGCGGCCCCGGCCGGCGACCGCCGGCGGTCGGCGTTAACCAAAAATTAGCAGCTTTCGGCTTTCCTGACGCTCCGGCACGGCATCATCGATCCCTGCGGGCGCGGGTGGATTCCATGACTTCTGGCGAAGGGGGCGAGTCCCCGGGCCAATTTTCCACGGCTGGCGCTGATCGTGATCGGCGCCGCCCTGCTGGCCGGCTGCCAGAGCGCCGGCGAGGCGCCGCCGCCGGAGGTCCGCGCCGACGCCTGGCGGGTGATCGAGCGGGTGGGCGAGGCGCGCTATCTGGCACCCGGTGCGAGCAGCTGGGCCGCCGCCCTGCCGGCGACCGTGCTGCCCGGCGGCAGTCAGGTCGAGACCGGCGCCGGTGGCCGCCTGATCCTGGCGCGCGCCGCCGACCACGTCAGCGCCAGTCCGGGCAGCCAGTTCAGCCTGCCGGACGCCGCCGCCGGAGTGGCTCTGGAGCAGACCGCCGGGCGGCTCCGCTACCGCCTGGCCGAGCCGCGACCGTTCGCGGTCACGACCCCGGCGCTGGCGATCGCGGTCCAAGACGGCGGGTCCCAGGGCGGCGGGTCCCAAGGCGGTGGGATCCGGGGCGGTGGGATCCGGGGCGGCGGGTTCCAGGGCGGCGTGTTCGATGTGACGGTCGGTGCCGACGCCACCGAGGTCGCGGTCGAGCACGGCCGGCTCCGGGTCGCGACGCCGGACGGCGAGCGCGAGATCGAGCTCCAGGACGGTCAGTCGGCCTACGCCAGCGCTCCGGAGGCCCTCGCCTTCCGGCGCGCGAGCGGCCAGCCGCTGGAGCCGGTCGAGCGGCTCGTCCTGCCGGCGCTCCAGCCCAAATCGGACGTCGCCGAAGCCAGCCCGCTCGGCTCGCGGCCGGCGGTCGCGCGCGCCGACGACCAAGCCTCGACCTCGGCGGCCGCGAGCGTCGAATCCGCCGTCCCGGCCGCCACCGCCGCTGCGGGCGCGACCGCGCCGGTCACCCCGGCGGCCCGGGCCATGGCGCCGGCCACCACCGAAGCCACCTCCGGGACCCTGGGCAGCGTCCCCGCCGCGCCCGGGCAGCCGTCCGCCGCGCCCGGGCAGCCGTCCGCCGCGCCCGGCCCGACGATCGCACCGGCCCCGATCGCCGCCCCGACCGAGGCGCCGGCCCCGATCGCCGCCCGACCGAGGCGCCGGCCCCGATCGCCTACCCGACCGAGGCACCGGCCCCGATCGCCGCCTCGACGGAAGCGCCGGCACCGGCCGTGGACCCGACCGCGGACGCGACCGGCGAGGACTCGCGCTTGCTGTTCGACCGCCTGACCGAAGGCATGATCGATGCGATCCCCGCCCAGCGCGCACCTCAGGCGCCGTCGGCCCATGGGCGTTCCATCTAAGCCGGCCCGGACGCTCGAGCCGGCGACCGCGCGCAGCGGCTGGCGCGGCCTCGTGCGCATCGGGGCGGCGGGCGTGCTGGCGGTGGTCGCGCTGCTCGCGGGCCCGCGCCCGAGCGCCGCCGCCGAGCCGGTCGGCGTCCAGCTCGGCGGGGCGATCGCGTTGGATACCAGCCAGGCGCCGCTCGATGGCGACTGGGTGGTCGCGTCGGCGACCGGGGAAGCGACCTGGCGACCGCAGGGCGGCGCCCGCTGGCAGCCGATCGCGATCGGTCGGGTGCTGCCGGCGCCAAGCGAGATCGAGACCGGTGCCACGGGCCGCGTCACCCTGGTGCTCGGCGGCGATCGCCTGGTCGTGGCGCCCAACAGCCGGCTGATCCTGATGGCGCGTGGCCGGGGCCAGGACCAGCGGCTGCGGCAGGAGCGCGGGCGGCTGCGGGTCGACATCGAGCAGCGGCCCGGCCGCGCCGTCGAGGTCCGGACGCCGCTGCTCAGCCTGGGCATCAAGGGCACCAGCTTCGAGGTCGCGGTCGACCCGTGGCAGAGCAGCATCCTGGTGCTCGATGGCCGGGTCACGGTCACGCCGGCGGATGGCGGGGCGTCCGTGGAGCTCGGGCCGCGGCAAGGCTTGAGCCAGCCGGCCGATCTCAGCCGCCCGGCGCGGCGGCTGGAGCTCTCCGATCTGCCACCGACCTTCAGCCCGACCGGGCCGGTGCGCTGGCACCTGGCCGCGCCCGCCGCCGCGGCGCCGACCCGGCCAGGGGGCCAGGCGGTCACGGGCCAGGCGGTGGCCGGCGCGCCCGGTTCGACGGTCCTGCGCGCGCCCGAGCCGCCCGTCGCGGCCGATCCGAAGCGGCAAGGCTGGCTCGATGCCTGGCTCGACCACCGACGGATGCTCTTGCCTCTGGTCCTGGTCGCCGCCGCCGGGCTGGTGCTCCTGATCGTCCCGGGGTTGGTTCTGGGCCAGAACCTGCGCCAGCACTGGCTGGAGCGCCCGACCGGCAAAGGCAAGCGACGGCGCCGCCTGATCCGCGGCTGGTGAGCGGCCGATGATGCGGCTGGTGACCATGCCGCGCCGGCGGCCGTTTCTGCTGGTCGGCCTCCTGGTCGCGGCCATGTACCTCGGCGGCTGGTTCGACAAGATCGAGCGCGACCTGACCGATCTGCGCGCCCATCTGCACGCCCGGCCGGCATCCGGCGAGCTGCTGGTGGTGGCGATCGATCCGGCCAGCCTGCGGGCCCTCAAGCGCTGGCCGTGGCCGCGCCGCTATCATGCCGAGGTGCTGAAGCGCCTGCTCGCGGCCGGCGCCCGCCGGGTCGCGTTCGATCTCGATTTCAGCTCGTCGTCCGGCCCCGAGGACGATCGCGCCCTGGAGGAGGTCCTGGCGACCACCGGGCCGGACCGGGTGGCGCTCGCGGTCCTGCGCCAGTGGGTGCGGGATCAGATCTTCGATACCGCGCCCTTGCCCCGCTTTGAGCGCCACGTCAGCCTGGCGTCGATCAACGTCCAGCCGGACCCGGAGGGCCTGATCCGCAGGGTGCCGACGGTCGCGGCCTGGGGCGGCGGGAGCGTGCCGACGATGCCGGCCTGGCTGGCCGGCGCGCCCGGTGCCGCGCCCCGGGACGTGCTGATCGACTTCAGCATCGATCCGGCCACGATCCCGACCGTCAGCTTCGTCGACGTCCTGGTCGGTCGTTACGATCCGGCGATGATCGCGGGCAAGTCGGTCCTGGTCGGCCCGGCCGCGATCGAGCTCGGCGACTGGCGCAGCGTGCCGGTCTACCGCGCTCTGCCGGGGCCGTTGCTCCAGGCGCTGGCCTTCGAGACCCTGGTCCAGGGCCGCGCCCTGCGGCGCCTCGACGGGGCACCGATCGCGGTCGCCGGCGGCCTCCTGGCGCTCCTGATCGGGCCGTGGTTCCTGCGCCTGCCCTGGCGTCAGGGCCTGATGCTGCTGGCCGGCAGCGGCGGGCTGATCGTGACCGCCGCCGGCGTCCTGCAGCCGGCCGCCGCCTGGGTGCTCGATACCATCGCCCCACTGCTCGGCCTTCTGCTTGCGTTCAGCGTCGCCATGCTGCTGCGGGTCGAGCGCCAGGCGCGGGCTCTGGTCGGCCAGATCGGCAGCTTGCCGGCGACCGACGACATGATGCGCCAGCTGGTCGACAGCAGCTTCGATGCGATCATCACCTTCGCCGACGACGGCCGCCTGCTATCCTGCAACCGGGCGGCCGAGCGCATCTTCGGCGCCCCGGCGGACGCGCTCATCGGCGGCCCGGTCACGGCCCTGCTGCCGGACCGGCGCGGCCTCTCGCTCGAGGCTCTGGCGCAGGCGGGCGGCAGCCACGAGCTGAACGGCCGGGCCCAAGACGGGCACCGGTTTCCGGTCGAGGCGACCTTCAGCCGCATCCGGGTCGACGAGAAATGGGTCGGCATCGCGATTCTGCGTGACATCATGGAGCGCAAGGCCCAGCAGGCCGAGCTCGAGCGCATGGCCCTGCACGATGCGCTGACCGGGCTGCCCAACCGGACCCTGTTCAACGATCGGATCGACCGGGCGATCGGCGCTGCCAGACGGGCGCAGCTGTCGATGGCGGTGCTGCTCCTGGATCTCGACCGCTTCAAGGACGTCAACGACACCCTCGGCCACGACGTCGGCGATCTGCTCCTGACCGAGGTCGGCCCGCGCCTGCAGCAGCCGCTGCGCGCGACCGACACGGTGGCGCGGCTGGGCGGCGACGAGTTCGCGATCCTGCTGCCGGGTCCGACCGACCTCGCGACCGCCTGCCAGGTCGCCCTGCGGATCGTCGATGGCTTGCGCCATCCGTTCGAGATCCGGGGCCTGGTGCTCGAGATCGGGGTCAGCATCGGGGTGGCGCTCTATCCCGAGCACGGCCAGAGCGGGCCCGAGCTCCTGCAGCACGCCGACGTCGCGATGTACGCCGCCAAACGCGGGCCGACCGGCTTCGTCGTCTACAGCGCCGAGTCCGACACCAACAGCGTCCGCCAGCTGACGCTCAGCGGTCAGTTGCGGCGGGCGATCGAGGACGGTCAGCTGCTGCTCGAGTTCCAGCCGAAGATCGATGCCCGGACCGTGACCGTGGCCGGGGTCGAGGCTCTGACCCGCTGGCAGCACCCCGAGCTCGGCGCGATCCCGCCCGACGAGTTCATCCACAGCGCCGAGCAGACCGGGCTGATCAAGCCGCTCACGCTCTGGGTGATGAACGCCGCGCTGGCCGAGCTGCGCCGTTGGACCGAGCAGGGCCACGACTTCGGCGTGGCGGTCAATCTCTCGGTCAAGTCGCTGCAGGACCCGGAGCTGCCGGAGATCGTTCGGGGTCTGTTGGACAGCTGGCAGCAGCGTCCCGAGCGCCTGACCTTCGAGATCACCGAGAGCGCCCTGATGGCCGACCCGGCGGCGGCGCTCGAGGTGCTGGAGCGGATTGCCGCGATCGGCTGCAAGCTGTCGCTGGACGACTTCGGCACCGGCTACTCGTCGCTCGCCTATCTGCAGAAGCTGCCGATCGACGAGCTCAAGATCGATCGCTCCTTCGTGATCGCGATGACCCGTGACGACAGCGCCGCCGTGATCGTGCGCGCGGTGGTCAAGCTGGCCAAGGGCCTGGGTCTCGACGTGGTCGCCGAGGGCGTCGAGAGCGAGGATGCGTTCGAGCGGCTGCGGGCGCTCGGCTGCGATCAGGCGCAGGGCTACTGGTTCGGCTCCGCGATGACCGGCGACCAGCTGCTGATCTGGCTCAAGGAGGCGCGTTGGCGGGGCGCCGGCCGGGCGCCTGCCGCTCGGGTGGCGTCGGCCTGAGCGCTCGCGTCGAGCCCGCCAGGGCGCCGCCTCGAGTGAGGCCGAGCGCGGCGAGATTGGCCTCGGTGGTCGAATCCAGCGCCAGCCCGTTGTGCGCGGCGGCGTCGACCGCCCGGCGCAACAGGTCGTCGAAGCCGTCCAGGGTCGAATCGACCCGGATCGCGGGCCCGCTCCGGCCGCGCAGCGTGAGTTGCAGCCAGCCGTCCCGGCGCGCCCGGCGCGGGGCATAGTAGGCCAGCTGCAGACGCCGGATCTGTGGCCAGGGCAGGCGTCGGCGGAGCGGCCCGCAGAGCGCGATGTCGGTGGCCGAGAGCTCGATCCAGCTCAACTGTCGGAGCGCCGTGCGCACGCCGAACCAGGCGAACAGCAACGCCAGTCCGGACATCGCCAGGGCGACCCCCCGGGCCAGATCGAGCGCCAGGAGCGGTCCGGCGGTCGCCGCCAGCCCGAAGGCGACGCGCAGGTAGTCGGGCATCAGGCTGGTGGCCGGGTAGCGACAATGCTCCATGGGTGCGCTCCGCGAAGACCCCCGGCAAGCGCCGGCTGCGGTGACTGCCGTGATCGATACCGCAATCCGGAGGCTCGACTTGTCAACCCGATAATCCCGGGCCGCAGGTCGATCCGATGACCCCGGCGGCGCCAGCGGGACTAGCCGGGGACGGTCGCGCCGACGTTATGAGTTCGTTAAGTCGAGGCCCCTAGGGTGCCCCATGACCACCGGCAGAGCGAGCATCGAAGCACGCCGGGGGCCGCTCGCCGAGACCTTTCCAGACACCATGCTCGAGCACACCGATTCCGCAGCCGAAGGGGCGATCGAAGCCGTCCGGAGCCGGCGCACGCCGGACCGACGCCAGGGCGCCGGCCACGCCGGCCCGCTCGTGCGCGATGTGAGCGGCGTGGCCGACGCTCAAAGGTCGCCGGCCGGGCGCGGACTGCCGGGGCTGGCCGCGACGCGCTTGAGCCACGAGCTCAGGACCCCCCTGAACGCCATTCTCGGCAACACCGAGCTGTTGCTCGACGGCTCCGCCGGGCCGCTGTCGGGCGCAGGCGCGCGCCTGCCTCGGCGACATCCAGGCCGCCGGTCAGCGGATGCTGCGCCAGGTCCAGGTCCTGCTCGACCTGTGCGCTGCGCGCGCCCAGCCGACGATCACCAGCGATTCGGCGATCGACCTGCTCGAGCTGCTGCGCGTGGCGCAGGCCGCGGCGCCGGCGTTCGAGCCCGCCCCGGCGCTCGAGGTCGTGCCCGCCGACGCCCGCTACGTCGTCCGCGGCGACGCCACGTGGCTGGGCGTCCTGGCGGTCGCCCTGGTCGAGGCCCATCGGGGCGATGGCCAGACCCGCGGACCCTTGCGGGTCACGGTGGGCGGGCGCCCGCCGCCGGCATCCGAACACGCGCTCTGCTTCTGGTGGCGCAATTTCGATCCGGATCAAGTGCCGGCGCTGCCAATCGCCTTGATCGACGCTATTCTTGACTTACATGATGGTGTAGTCGCTTTGACCGGGGACGGCCTGCAACTCGACTGGCCAGCGGCGCGCGTGGTCCAGGCGGGCTGGTTTGCAGCCGGGGTCGCACCTGATCGCAATGGCGCGTGAATGCTGCCCGACAGGGCAAGTATTCAGCCGCGCCTGGCTCGAAAAGGGTTGTCGTTCGCGCTCGCGCCCCCTATTGTCAATGCAACGAAGCTGCCGCCGCGTGGTTTGTCCGGCATTGTCGCGTTCGTCTGAACCGGTCGGAAACACGATCCTGGTTGAACTTGGCCAGAGCAGGTTAGCGACGGTCGCCGGGGCGACCATTGACGGCTGGTGTGGCCGGTCACTGGGGCGCGCCGGCCGGCGCCGACAGTCGCACGGACGGCGACCGGGATCGCCGGTGGCCGAGCGCTGAGTTGGTCTGGCACCGCGGCCGCGGGAGGCGGCCCCGGACAGGACGGCAAGCTGACGGAATCGGGTCCGTCGCCGCCGCCGGTGAGGGTCCGGGAACGGCTCGTCATCCTGCCGGAGGGGGTCGGCCTGCCGGACGGGATCGGCCGGGGCTTGCGAGCCTGAGCCCCGTCGTCTGAACCAAGCCGCGGGCCCGCGGCGATTATCGTGGAAGGCTGTGGGCCGAGGCCCACGATCACACTAAGGACTGTACCAGGTCGATGCAAAATCGCAGCATGTTCCCGTATCGGCGACATGGCCCCAAGAAGCGGACCAAGGGTGGCGGCCCGATTCGTAAGCCGCACGGCGGCCCGCAGAAGGGGCTGCCGAACTCGGCGCGCGATCTGTTGCCGATGCTTCAGCCCGCGACCAAGGCTTTGGCGCAGATGCTGGCCGGACGCACCCAGATGTCGGGCCAGCTGGAACAGGCCCGGGCGGTGCTCGGCCAAGCCGAGCGCCTGATCGCCGACCGGGTGCACAATCGTCTGAATCCGGCCGAGCGCGAAGAGTTCTTCGAGCAGATCGCGCGCCTCAGGCTGACCTTGGCCGATGCCGACTCCGAGGCCGAGTTCCGGGCTGCCGAGCAGCAGGCGCCGCCGCGGCCGGCGCCGCCGCCGATCGCCCAGGAGCGCCTCAAGGAGATGGCGATGGCACTGGCGACCCCGGAGGGGCGCCGCCGCCCGACGCCTGGCGCCGACGAGGGCGGGCCGCCGCTCCCGTCGACGGCGCCCAGGGATGAGCCCGGTCCCGGGCCGGCGCCCGAGAGCGCCGCCGCCGCGCCGACCTCGGCGACCGACGACCGGCGGGTCGACGAGGCGGCCGCGACCGAGCCCACGCCCGCGGCCGCCCCCGACGGCCCGCGCCGGCTGCTGGCGATCAACAGGCCCGGGCGCCTGGAGCTGCCCAAGGACGCGTCGGTCGACCCGTCGCGGGGTCTGTCGATCCCGCGCAGCCGCGGCATCGGACGCCGGCGCCTCGGGCCTCGGGTCGCGGCGATGCCCGCCCCCGCCCCCGCCGAAGCCGCCGAGGCGCCCCCTGCCGCGAGCGCCCACGACCAGGCCGGCAATGGCGCGGCGGACAAGGCCAGGGCGGCGCGGCGCAGCCGCAAGACCCAGCAGGGTCTGCCCGAAGGCTGGATCATCGACGACGAGGGTTTCGTCGTGCCCGGGCCCGACTGAGCGACCGCTCGCGCCCGGTCCGCCGGCAGCGCAAGCCCGGCCGGTCAAGCCCGGGTCGGCGCCGGAGGGCCGACGGTCAAGCGCCTGAAGCGCCGACTCCAAAGCCGTCCCACGACCGTCGGCCGTCGCTTGTCAAGTTTCTCGTCCAGTCGAGGCGGGTCGCTCGAGCGACCGCCGGTCCGGCACGACTTGCCGACGGCCGACCACGCTGGCGATGAACCCTTTCCGGTCGAGCCGGGTACGGCAAAACGCCGCGGCCCCGACGGGGCGGCCGGACCCCGCAAACCCCGGTTGGCGACCCCGGTCAGAGCCGCGGGCGTGGTTGACTCTTCGCGACTGCAACATTAGGTGTGCGCTGCAGCAGGACCGGCCGGCCGGTGCGCCCGGCGAGGCACGGGGTTGCATGTCCGGGTCGCGAGACCCCTAGCCAAGCGAGGGAAGCGATGGCTGCCGACAACGTGATGTCGATTCAGCAGATGGAAGATCAGGTCCGCGTCGGCTACGCCGATCTGGCGACCTTGTACAAGGGTAACCTCGAGGCGGCGATGGCGTCGAGCCAGGCCCTGATCGGCGGCTGTCAGACGGTGACCGCGACCCTGCTCGCGTTCGCGCAGAGCCGCGCCAAGGAGGGGCTCGCGACCGGCAAGCGCCTGGCAGAGTGCGGCTCGCCGGGCCACGCCGCCGAGATCCAGCTCGATTTCGCGCGGGCGACCCTGCAGGCTTATGCCGACCAGCTCAACCAGCTGGGCGAGATGACCCGGCAGGTGCTGAGCGAGTCCTACATGCCGTTCGAGCGGCGGATCTCGACGGTCGCCAAGACCGCGGCCGAGAGCATCGCCGCCTGACCACGGTCGGCGGGCCGGGCGTGGCCCGAGCGGTCAGCGCCCGGCCTTCGATCCCCGGTTGACGCCGGCAACGGTCGACGGTCCGGCCGGTCATGGTGCGATGCAATATCGGCGGCATGCCGCCGGCGGACCGCAATCCCTGAGAGCCTGTGAAAGAATGCCCGAAACGCTGCGATCGCGCCAGAAAACGCCAATGATTTCAATGGGCATTTTTTCGCGGGCGCGATTAGATTTACAAACTCTGAGAGGAGGTGCTTGCCGATGGCCAGATCGAGCCCAGCCAAGGGCGGCCAAGCCGCGCGCGCGAAGACGCCGAAGGCGCCCGTCAGACGCCCGGCCGCGCCGGCCAGAGCCAGCAAGACCGAGCTGCCGCCGGAGACCAGGCCGGTGGCGGGGGCGGAACCGGACGCCAAGCCTGAGGCCTTGGCCGCTGCGGGCGCGCCGGTGCCGGCCGAGGCGCTGGCGCCCGAGTTGCCGCCGGCCACCGCGCCGGCGCCCGCGTCGACCCCGGAGGCCATCCCCCTGGAGGTCATGCCCGGAGCGATCGCAGCGGCCGCCCCGGAGTTCGGCCGCCCCGGTTGAGCCCCAGCCGGCGCCGGCTGGGGCGCCGAGCCCGACCCGGGCGCCCTGGGCCGCGGGTCAGGGGCTGGACCTGAGCGCGATCCTCCAGGCCAGCCGCACCCTGGTCGAAGGCTCGATCCGCGTGCGCAGTCAGATGATCGGCTTCGGCTGTCGCCAGGCCGAGCATGGCCTGGCGGTCGGCCGCGCCCTGCTCGCCGGCGGCTCGTTGCCGGAGGTCCTGGCGCTGCAGGCCGAATACCTCCGGGGCACGGTCGACGAGGCGCTCGCACAGACCCTCGAGCTCGGCCGGCTGTCGAGCGACGTGGTCCGCGCCGGGCTGGAGTCGCTGCGCCCCCGCTAGGGTCGGGGGCGCCGCGCGGCCGCGCTCCGGCGGGCCGCACGGCGCCGTCCGGCGGCGGGCGCCCGCTCGCCGCCGGCCTGCTCACGGCCGGCGGGCGTCGCCCGTTTGCCTCGCCGCCAGAGCCAAATCCCCGGCGCGACCACGGGGTGCGCCGGAATGGGCTTTTCTTCGAGCTGCGAAATCCCTTATCATGATCACCAGGTCGAACTTGGTGAGGACGAACGGTCACGCGCATGGCCAACCGAGACCGGGATTCCGAGGGCGGGACGATCGGCCAGATCGTCACCAAGCCGCGGGATAAGACGCAGAAGCCGTCGATGTACAAGGTGTTGCTGCTCAATGACGACTACACGCCGATGGAGTTTGTGGTGCATGTGCTCGAGCGGTTCTTCGGCAAGAGCCAGGAGGACGCGACCCGGATCATGCTCCACGTGCACCAGCACGGCGTTGGCATCTGCGGCGTCTACACCTACGAGATCGCGGAGACCAAGGTGACCCAGGTGATGGACTTCGCCCGGCAGCACCAGCATCCGCTCCAGTGCACGATGGAGAAGGACTAGCGGACGGCGCGGATGCCCATGTTGTCGCGGAACCTGGAAAAGACCCTCCGTCGAGCCTTGGCGCTAGCCAATGCCCGCCAGCACGAATATGCGACCCTCGAGCATCTGCTGATGGCCCTGCTCGACGATGAAGACGCGGCCGCTGTGCTCAAGGCGTGCGCGGTCGAGGTCGACCGCCTGCGCGCCAGCCTGAACGACTTCCTGGATCACGATCTCACCAGCCTCGCGGTCGAGGGCGTGGTCGATGCCAAGCCGACCGCCGGCTTCCAGCGGGTCATCCAGCGGGCCGCGATCCACGTCCAGAGCTCCGGGCGCAGCGAGGTGACCGGGGCCAACGTCCTGGTCGCGCTGTTCTCCGAGCGGGAGTCCCACGCGGTCTATTTCCTGCAAGAGCAGAACATGTCGCGCCTGGATGCCGTCAACTACATCAGCCACGGCATCGCCAAGCGCGCCGGCATGAGCGAGCCCCGGCGCGTGCGCGGCGCCGAGGAGCCCGAGGAGCGGCGCGGCAACCAGTCGACCGAGGCGCTCAACGCCTATTGCACCGACCTCAACGCCAAGGCCAAGCAGGGCAAGATCGACGTCCTGATCGGCCGCGACCTGGAGGTCGAGCGGACCATCCAGATCCTCTGCCGGCGCTCCAAGAACAACCCGCTGTTCGTCGGCGACCCGGGCGTCGGCAAGACCGCGATCGCCGAGGGCCTGGCGCTTCGGATCGTGCGCGGCGAGGTCCCGGAGGTGCTGCGCAAGGCGGTCATCTTCCAGCTCGACATGGGCGCGCTGCTCGCCGGCACCCGCTATCGCGGCGACTTCGAGGAGCGCCTCAAGGGCGTGCTCACCGAGCTCGAGGCCGACGATCGCGCGATCCTGTTCATCGACGAGATCCACACCGTGGTCGGCGCCGGCGCCACCAGCGGCGGCTCGCTCGACGCCTCCAACCTGCTCAAGCCGGCGCTCGCCGGCGGCAGCCTGCGCTGCATCGGCTCAACCACCTACAAGGAGTACCGCAACTATTTCGAGAAGGACCGCGCCCTGGTCCGCCGCTTCCAGAAGATCGACATCCACGAGCCGTCCCAGGACGAGACCTTCAAGATCCTGATGGGGCTCAAGCCGTCGTTCGAGGACCACCACCAGGTCCGCTACACCGCCAACGCGATCAAGGCCGCGGTCGAGCTGTCGGCGCGCTACATCCACGACCGCAAGCTGCCCGACAAGGCGATCGACGTGATCGACGAGGTCGGCGCCGCCCAGATGCTCAAGCCCGAAGGCCAAAGGCGCAAGACGCTGGGCGTCAAGGACATCGAGGAGGTGGTCGCCAAGATGGCGCGGGTGCCGGTCAAGAACGTCAACGCCCGCGACAAGGAGGTGCTGCGCAACCTCGGCACCGAGCTCCAGTCGGTGGTGTTCGGCCAGGACCGGGCGATCGAGGCGCTGGCCAGCGCGATCAAGCTCGCCCGCGCCGGCCTGCGCGATCCCCAGAAGCCGATCGGCTGCTACCTGTTCTCGGGCCCGACCGGGGTCGGCAAGACCGAGGTCGCGCGCCAGCTCGCCCGGATCATGGGGATCGAACTGGTCCGCTTCGACATGTCCGAGTACATGGAGCGCCACGCGGTCTCGCGCCTGATCGGCGCCCCGCCCGGCTACGTCGGCTTCGACCAGGGCGGCCTGCTCACCGATTCGATCGACCAGCAGCCGCACGCGGTGCTCCTGCTCGACGAGATCGAGAAGGCGCATCCCGGACGTCTTCAACATCCTCCTCCAGGTCATGGACTACGGCAAGCTGACCGACAACAACGGCAAGACGGTCGACTTCCGCAGCGTCATCCTGATCATGACCACCAACGCCGGCGCGTCCGACATGAGCAAGCCCGCGATGGGCTTCGGCCGCGGCCCGCGCGAGGGCGAGGACACCGAGGCGATCAAGCGGATGTTCACGCCCGAGTTCCGCAACCGCCTCGACGCGACCATCGGCTTCGCCGGCCTGACGCCCGAGATCCTGGGGCATGTGGTCGAGAAGTTCGTCTCCGAGCTCGCGGCCCAGCTCGCCGACCGCCGGGTCCATCTCGAGGTCGACGCGCAGGCCAAGGCCTGGCTCGGCGAGAAGGGCTACGATCCGCTCTATGGCGCGCGCCCGCTCGCGCGGGTGATCCAGGAGCACATCAAGCGGCCGCTGGCCGACGAGCTGCTGTTCGGCACGCTCGCCAAGGGCGGCAAGGTCGTGGTCACGATCCGCGACGGCCAGCCGGCCTTCGACTGCACCCCGGCCAACACCCCGGCGCTGCTGCCGCCGCCCGGCGCCGATCCCGAGCTCGCCGCCCTCGACGACGACGAGCAGGACGACGAGGCCGACGATCAGGAATATCTGACCGAGGAGCCGGTCGCCTGAGAGCTTGAAACCCGGCTGCCTCCTCGACAGGCTCCTCGATCGACCCCCACGCACCCGCACGCGTCAATTTTTGGCGGTCGCCCCCCGGAGGGGGTTGCCTCGTGCGCTGCCCGGGCTAAATACCAGCGGTAGAGGGGAATTTTAGCTCGGTCACGGGCGAACCTGATCGAAATGGAGATTGAACGATGCAGCTCTTGAGATTGGTGAGTACCTCTGCCGTTGCGCTCCTGATCGCCGGCAGCGCCGTGTCGGCAGCCGCGGCCACGGCCGACTTCGACGCCAAGGCCGTGCACGCCAAGTTCATCGCCGCGTTCAACAGCCGGCAGTGGGACGAGGTCAAGTCGATGCTGGCGGCCGACAGCGTGTTTCATCGCGCCGACGCCAAGCAGGTCTATGTCGGGTCGGACGCGATCCTCGAGCGCTTCGAGAAGACCATCGGCGCGCCGGACCAATGGAACGTCAAGTTCGTGCATCTGGATCCGAAGGACGAGCACACCGGCAAGGACGGCCGGGTGGTCACGCGGGGCGACTTCGCGGTCACCGCTGGCGCCGACGACGGCAGCTGCTATGCCGGCTCCTACCTGTCGACCTGGAAGCCGCAGGATGGCGGCGGCTGGCAGCTCCAATGGCTGGCCTGGGAGGACCTGGAGTCCGATCTCGCGGCCTGCAAGTAGGATCGACGCACCGTCTCATTCCCAGCTCGGTAGTTGTGGAGGGGGAGGCTTTGCCTCCCCTTTCTTTCGCGCATCTACGGTCGCGTCGCCGGGGCGAGCATGAAGCCGCCGCCGGAGGCGTCGAGCAGCGCTCCGGAGATGAACGAGGCCGCCTCGGACAACAGCCAGAGGATCGGCCGCGCCATCTCCTCGGGCTCGGCGCAGCGGTTGATCGCGATCGTGTCGGCGATCCGCGCGCGCAGGTCCGGGTCCTGGCGGACCGCATCGGTCATGTCGGTGAGCGTCATCCCGGGCCGGAGCGCGTTGACCCGGATGCCTTCGCGCGCGACCTCGCGGGCGAAGCCGACGGTGAAGGCGTCGACCGCCGCCTTCGAGGCGGCATAAGCGCTGCGCCCGGCCCGGCCGCCGATGGTCGCGGCCATCGACGAGAGGTTGACGATCGCGCCGCCAGCACCGCCGGTCCGGGTCGACATCCGGCGCGCCGCCTCGCGGCAGCAGAGCATGGTGCCGATCACGTTGACCGCCAGCAGGCGCTCGAGCGCCGCCTGCTCGAGCTCGGCGACCCGGCTCGCGGGGCCGCCGTCGATGCCGGCGCTGTTGACCAGGGCGGTGAGCCGGCCGAGGCGCTCGTCGACCGTCTCGAACATGCGCACGACCTGGTCCTGCTCGGCGACGTCGGCCTGGACCGCGATCGCCCGGCCGCCCGCCGCCTCGATCTCGGCGACCAGCGCCTCGGCGGCGGCGCGATGAGCGCGATAGTTCACGGCCACCGCGTAGCTTTGTTCGGCCGCCAGGCGCGCGGTCGCGGCGCCGATCCCGCGCGCGCCGCCGGTCACCAGCAGAATGCCCCGCATGCTCTTCTCCCAAGGCTCGGTGTGAAAGCGCCATCTTGCGGTGCGGCTACCGGGCGTCAAGCCGGCCGCGACCCGGTCGCTTGACAGGCCCGCGGATCGGCCGGACGGTGCGACCGCAACAGGGAGGGCGGCGATGGCGTTCGAGGACAGGCTGATCGTGATCACCGGCGGTGCGGGCGGGATCGCGCGCGCGAGCGCGCAGCTGCTGCTCGCGGACGGCGCCCGGCTCCTGCTGATCGATCCGAACGCGAGCGCGCTCGAGGTGCTCGCCGCCGAGCTCGATGCCGGCGAGCGGGTGCGGACCGTGGTCTCGTCGCTCGCGACGCCCGAAGCCTGCGCCGCCGCGCTCGAAGGCCTGGAGCCGCCGGTCTACGCGCTGGTCCATCTCGCCGGCATCTTCCGGCCCGACGCGCTGGACGCGGCCCAGCGGCCGCTCTGGGATGCGACCATCGCGGCCAATCTGACCAACGCCTTCGACATGGCGGCCGCCTGCCGGCCGCGGCTCGACCCGGCCGCGACCACGCGGATGGTGTTCGTGAGCTCGCTCGCCTTCCGGCGCGGCTCGTTCGACCACATCGCCTATACCGCGGCCAAGGGCGGCATCGTCGGCCTGGTGCGGGCGCTCGCCCGCGGCCTCGCGCCCAACGTGCTGGTCAACGGTCTCGCGCCCGGGATCATCCTGACCGGCATGCCCGAGCACATCATCGAGCATCCGGCAAGGCGCGAGCGCCTGCTCGCCGAGACCGCCCTCAAGCGCTTCGGCGAGCCCCGCGAGGTCGCAACCGTGATCCGTTTTCTCCTGAGCGACGATTCGAGCTTCATCACCGGCCAGGTGATCAACGTCGACGGCGGCGTGGTCAATTCCTGAGCGCTACGCGGCCGGCCGCGGTCGCGTTAACCGGCCGTTAACCCTGGCGATCGAAGGTCGGCGCCGTGCCCCGGGCGGTGGGGCGCGATCGGGCGGTCTTGGCGTCCGGGGAGGCGTTGTTGTCGTTGCCGCGGCTGATCTGCACCAGCGTGGTCCGCCCGGCCCATCAGGGCCAGAGCCACGGCGGCGTCTATCTGGTCGACCTGGCCGCGGGCCGTGCCGAGCAGGTGGTCGACTGGGACGACGGCTCGATCGACTGGCAGGGCCGCGGCCACGACCGCGGCCTGCGCGGCATCGCGACCCGTGGCGACCAGCTGTACATCGCCGCCAGCGATCAGATCTTCCAGTACGACCGCGACTTCAGGGTCCAGGCGGTGCTCGACAATCGCTATCTCAAGCACTGTCACGAGATCTTCATCCACGGTCAGACGCTGCTGATCACGTCGACCGGCTTCGAATTCGATCCTCGAGTTCGACCTCGAGCAGCGGCGTTTTCTCTGCGGTCAGACGATCCGGCGGCACCAGCGCGTCGAGGATGGTCGCCAGCGGACCCGGCTCGCCTACACCCGCTTCGATCCGAACGGCCCGCACGGGCCCCAGTCCGGCGACAGGCTGCACATCAACAACGTCCATCACGCCGGCGGACACTGCTTCATCGCGGCGCTGGGGCTGCACCATCTGCTCCGCCTCGAGGCGGTCGGCTTCTCATTGTTCAGGCGGATTCCCGAGGGCACGCACAACAGCCGGCCCTGGGGCGACGGCGTGCTCTGCAACGACACCAACGGCGGCCGACTCGCGCTGATCGATCGCGCGGGCCAGGTCACCGTGGCCATGCCGGTGCCGGCCTACGATCCGGCGTCCCTGGTCAACGCGGATCTGCCCGAGGATCACGCGCGCCAGCGTTTCAATCGCGGCCTCTGCCCGCTTGACGACGACCTAGTCGCGGTCGGCTCGTCGCCGGCCAACGTCAGCCTGTTCTCGCGGCGCTCGAGGGAGCGGCTGACCACCGTCACCCTCAGCCACGACCTGCGCAACGCGATCCACGGCCTCGAGATCTGGCCGTTGCGCCTGAGGGCTCAGGCGGCCGGGTGGACCTGGTTGACCAGCGGCTGGCCGGCGGCCAGGCGTTCGAGGTTGTCGGCGATCACCGCGAAGCGGCGCGCCATCAGGCCCTCGGTCCAGCCCGAGCCGTGGGGCGTCATGACCACGTTGTCGAGCTCGTGGAAGGGATGGCGCGAGGGCCGGACCGAGGTGTCGGCGCCGCTCGGGTAGCGGTACCAGGTATCGAGCACGGCGCCGCCGATGGTCCGCTCGCGAAGCGCCGCGAACAGCGCGTCCTCGTCGACGATCGGGCCGCGGGCGACGTTGATCAGGACTGCGTCGGGACGCATGCGCGCGAGCTGCGCGGCCCCGATCAAACCCTGGGTCGCCGCGTTCAGCGGACAGGCGATCAGGACGAAGTCGGAGGCCTCGAGCAGCCGGTCCAGCTGGTCCGGGCCGCCCAGCCAGTCGGGCGCCGGGTCGAGCGGGCGCGGCCGGCCGACGACCGCCATGACCCGCATGCCGAACGCCCGGGCGCGGACCGCGACCGCCTGGCCGATGTGGCCGTAGCCGATGCAGCCGACGGTCTTGCCGGCGAGCTCCGGGCGGAACGGGGCCAGCAGGCGCGGGCTCTCGGCCCAGCTGCCGGCCTTGAAGCGCGCGCTGCGGCCGGCGAGATCGACGGTCCGGTGGAGCATGGCGGCGAGCACGTATTCGCTGATCCCGATCTCGTGCTCGAAGCTGTTGCAGACCGGGCAGCCCGCGGGCACGGCGTCGAGGTCGACCGCGTCCAGACCGGCGACCGCCAGATGGACCAGCCTGAGGTTCGGCATCGGCGGCAGGCCGCTGCCCAGCTCGACCGTCACCAGCACCTCGGTCGCCGCGAAGGCGGCGGCGCTCGCGGCCGGATCGGTGACCTCGACGATCTGTACGCCGTCCCCGAACCGGCGGCGGAGCAGCGCTGCCCCCTGGTGGGCGATCGGACCGTTGAGCAGGACGGTCATGCGTCGGGGTGGTGGTGCCGGCATGGTCATCGGGCGTTGGCCTTCGCGCTTTCCGACAGAAAACCGGCGCCCGGCGTCTCGGCGGGCAGACCGGCCATGGCCAGCCCGGCGCGCAGGTGCTCGCGATCGCCGGCTTTCTGAAAGGGCAGCGTGGCCAGAAAGCGCTCGACGGTCATCTCGGGCCGCTCCTGGAGGACCTTTTGGACCTCGGCCGCCGCCTCGGTCGAGCGCCCGAGCTGGCCGTAGCTCGCGGCGAGGTACAGGCGGTGATCGAGCCGCGGCTCGCTCATCTTGCGGACCATGGTGACCGCGTCCGAGTAGCGTCCCACCAGGTAGAGATTGAGGGCCAGATTGCCGAAATAGCGCTCCGGGTGGCGGGGGTTCAGGTGCATCGCCTTCTCGACGAACGCGATCCCGTCCGCCGCCCGGCCCGCGGTCGGCAGCAGCCAGGCGCCATAGTCCTGCAATAGCTCAGGGTCGTTGGGATTGAGCTCGAGCGCCTTCTCATATGCCGTGAGCGCCCGCTGCGGCTCACCCCTCGCCTGATAGGCGTCGCCCAAAACCCAGTGCGCATTGTATTCCTGCGGATCGGCGGCGACCGCCTTGCGCGCCCATTCGAGCGCCTGCGCGACCGACTGCGCGGGGTCGTCGCTCCAGGACCACCAGAATTGGGCCATGTAGGTCCAGGCGACGTAGGCATGAGCGAGGGCGAAATGGGGGTCGATCGCGATTGCCTGGAGCGCCGCGGCGCGCGCCTGCAAGTTCGTATCCTTAGTGAAGTCGTCGTAGTAATCGGCTGCACGCAGGGCATAATCGTAAGCATCCATGCTCGCGGTCGGCTTATGCCGGGCACGCTCCTGGTCGGCAGCCGCGATCGCCGAATTGGTGCCGCCGAGGCTGCCGACGATCTTCTCGGTGAGCTCGTCCTGGACGGCGAAGAAATCGGTCCACCGGCGATCGTAGCGTTCCGCCCAGACGTGGTAGCCGGTGGTCGCGTCGATCAGCTGCGCGTGCAGGCGCAAGCGGTCGCCCTCCTTGCCGAGGCTGCCTTCGAGGACGTAGCGGACCCCGAGCTCGCGCCCGGCCCGGCGCACGTCCGGATGCTGGCCCTTGTAGGCTTAGCTAGGCTGGAGTTCGAGGCGACCACGAACAGCTCGGAGAAGCGCGACAGGCCGGTGATGATGTTGTCGACCAGGCCGTCCGCGAACCGGTCGAGCTCGGGATCCTCGCTCAAGCGGGTGAACGGCAGGACCGCGATCGAAGCCCGTTCCGGCAACGGCTGGCCCGACTGGACCGGGAAGCGCCCGAGCGGCAGCCCGCGCTGCCCGGGCGGCCCCCACCAGGCGATCGCGCCGGTCACGAGCAGCGCCAGCGCCAGCGCACGCCGCCCGCCAGCGCAGCCGCTCGGGCAGCCGCAGCCGCGAGGTCCACACACGGGATGCGGCCTCCCGCCGGCGCCAGCGATAGATCCGGATCGCGCGGTCGAGGTTGCGCAGGGTGCGCCGGCCGACGAGTTCGAAGTCGTGGTCGAGCTTGCCCTCGACCTGATCGAAGGCGCTGCCCGAGATCAGCACGCCGCCCGGCTCGGCGAGCGCCTCGAGGCGGGCCGCGACGTTGACGCCATCGCCCAGCAGGTTGTCGTCGTCGACCATGACGTCGCCGAGATTGACGCCGATTCGGTACTGCACCGGCTTCGGGCGGCCGGCGTTGACCCCCGCGATCGCCGCCTGGATCTCGAGCGCCGAGCGCACCGCCTCGACCGCGCTCGCGAACTCGGCGATCACGCTGTCGCCGGCGCTGCCGAAGATCCGGCCGCGATGAGCCGCGACCCGCTGCTGGATCAGGGAGCGACAGGCGTTCAGGGTGTCGAGGCCAGCCTCCTCGTCGCGCTCCATCAGGCGGCTGAAGCCGACCATGTCGGCCGCCAGGATCGCGGCGATCCGACGCTCGACCTGGGGCTCAGTCATGACCGGCCGGCCCCGTCATATGGGCGATCGGCGCGCCGCATCGTGACCCCCTCAGGCGCTGGCGCTGCGATAGCGCGCGATGGCCGGTCCCGGCGCCACGCCGAGGCCGGGGGCCGCCGACAGGACCAGATGGCCCGCCTCGAGGTTCGGCCACGGGGTCGCAAGACCTTCGCGCAACGGGTTGGGATTGCAGTCGATCTCCAGCATGCCATCGCCGCCGGCCGCCGCCAGGAGGTGGGCCGAGGCGAGCAGGCCGATGCCGCCGCCGAGGTAATGCGGGCAATAGCGCCGGCCGGCGGCGACGATCCGCCGGGCGAGCGGCAGACAGCCGGTGATGCCGCCCCATTTGGCGACGTCCGGCTGGATCACGGCCAGCGTCCCGGCGGCGATCGCCCGGTCGAAGGCGGCATCGCCGCGCAGGTTCTCGCCGCCCGCGAGCGGGATCGGCGACGCCTCGGCCAGCCGCCGCCAGTCGGCCTCGGCGCGGTCGACGGCGATCGGCTCCTCGAGCCAGAGCGGGTCGAAGGCCGCCAGCGCGGTCGCCATCTCGAGCGCTTCGGCCAGATCCCAGGCCTGGTTGGCATCGACCGCGATCGGGGCCTCGGGCCCGAGCGCGGCGCGCAGCGCGCCGAGGTTGTCGAGATCGGTCGCGCGCCCGAACCCGATCTTGAGCTTGAAGGCGTTGTGGCCGGCGGCCCTGGCCGCGACCGCCTGCGCCACCGCCTGATCGGGGTTGATGCCGCTGGCATAGGCCGGCAGGCGGGCGTCGCCGTGCCGCCGAGCAGACGCCAGAGCGGCAGGCCGGCGCGGCGCGCGGCCAGATCCCAAAGCGCGATGTCGATGCCGGCGATCGCCTGCGCGAGCGGCCCGGGCTCGCCTGCCTGCAGGGCGAGAGGCGCGGCGCGCGCGCTCAGCTCGTGGAAGACCTCGCCGGGTCCGGACCAGGTCCGATCGACCACCAGCGGCGCCAGGAAGCTGGTCACCAGGCGGGCGCGGTGCTCGGCGCCGCAGGTCGGGAAGTTGCACCAGACCTCGCCGTAGCCGACCGCGCCGTCCGGCGCCCGGGCCTCGACGATCACCGCCGGGCGATCGGTCATGCTGCCGAAGGCGGTGCGCACGGGCCGCGCGATCGGCGCGCGATAGACCGCGACCCCGAGCTCGGCGATCCGGAGCGGCTCGGTGGGCGGCAGGGTCATGGCCCTGGTTGAGCTGATCGTGCGCTCAGACCGTCTGGATGCCGGCCTCGATCTCGGCGTCGGGGACGCCGACCGAGCGGGCGGCCGTGCGCAGCTGACCCAGGGTGTTGGCATCGAGCGGCAGGCCTTCGGCCAGACGCCTGGCCTTGAGCCGGCGCTCGGGCTCGCCCGGGAACAGGATCTCGCCGCCGGGCTTGGCCGGGTGGCGACGCCTTGACCCAGCCTTCGAGGCGGGCGAGGTCGGTCGCGATCGCGGCCATGCCCGCCATGCGCTCGGGGTCGATCAGGATCGAGAGCATGTTGTTGACCACCCGATCGGCGTCCGGGTTGTCGGGATGGCTGCTGCCGCCGCCGGTCAGGGCGCCGGCCAGGACCTCGCAGAAGATCGAGAGGCCGTAGCCCTTGTGGCCGCCGACCGTGAGTAGCGCGCCGGGCGGGTCGGCGAACAGGGCGGCGGGATCGCGGGTCGGCCGGCCTTCGGCGTCGATCAGGCAGCCCTCGGGCACGAGCTCGCCCTTGTTCTGGGCGACCCGGACCTTGCCGGCGGCGATGATTCCGGTCGACATGTCGTGGATGATCGGCTCCGCTCCTGTGCGCGGCACGCCCATCGCGATCGGGTTGACGGAGAGCCGGCGGTCGCTGCCGCCGAAGGGGGCGACCAGGATGCCGGCGCCCGAGGTGTTGACGAAGTGCAGCGAGAGCATGCCGGCGGCTGCCGCCTGCTCGGCCCAGGCGCCGATCCGGCCGATGTGCGAGGCGTTGCGCAGGCCGACCACGGCGACGCCGTGCTCCCGCGCCCGCTCGATGCCGAGCGCGATCGCCTGTCTGGCGACCACCTGGCCGTAGCCCTGCTGGCCGTCGACCGCGATCAAAGCACCAGCGTCCTGCATGATGCTGGCCTTGCGGTTGGCGCGCACGCCACCCTGTTGCAAAAGTTTGAGGTACGGAAGAATCCGGATCACGCCGTGGGAATCGTGGCCGACCAGGTTGGCGTCGATCAGATGCTCGGCGATCGCCTCGGCCTCGTCCTGGTCCGAGCCGGCATGCCGGAAGACGCTGACGACGAGGCCCTTGAGCGGCTCTGCGGCGATTCCCATGACGGTGCTCCCTTGGTGGTGCTTGGTTAGTTGCGTTTCGGACGGGCGGCCGCGAGGCGGAGGGCGAGCTCGATCGCCTCGAGCATGCTCTGCGGGTTGGCGATGCCGCGGCCGGCGATGTCGAAGGCGGTGCCGTGATCGACCGAGGTCCGGACGATCGGCAGGCCGAGGGTGACGTTGACGCCCGAGAGCGCGGTCATCCGGCCGGTCGCGGGGTCCATGGCGAAGCCCAGCGTCTTGACCGCGACGTGGCCCTGGTCGTGGTACATGGCGACCACGGCGTCGAACTGGCCGCCGAGCGCCTTGACGAACACCGTATCGCCCGGGACCGGGCCCTCGAAGCTCATGCCCTGCTCGCGGAACTCCTCGATCACGGGGGCGATCACATCGATGTCCTCGCGGCCGAACAGGCCGTTCTCGCCGGCGTGCGGGTTGAGGGCGGCGACCCCGACCCGCGGCTTCGCGATCCCGAGATCGAGCATCGCCTGATGGGTCAGGCTGAAGACGCGGCGCAGGCGCTCGGGCGTGATCCGCTTGGGCACGTCCGCCAGCGCGACGTGGGTCGTGACGTGGCTGACCTTGAGGCTTGTCGTGGGCGAGCAGCATGCAGCTGCCCTTGCTGCCGGTCAGCTCGGCCAGGATCTCGGTGTGGCCGGCATAGGCGTAGCCGGCGGCGTTCAGCGCCTCCTTGTTGATCGGTGCGGTGACGATGCCGTCGATCTCGCCGGCCATCGCGAGCTGCACGGCCTTCTCGATCGCGGCGAACGCGAGCCGGCCGCCTTCGGCGCAAAGCTCGCCCGGCGCGACCGGCGCGCGCGCGGCGGCCGCCTCGATCACGCGCACCTTCGGCCAGACCGCGGGCGCCTGCGCGTCGAGCTCGATCGCGAGGCCGAGCTTCTGCGCCGCGGCCTCGATGCAGGAAGCCGTGCCGACCACCACCAGCTCGAGCTCGCCGGCGGCGACCCGCTCACGCAGCAGCTCGAGCGCTTTCAGGATGATCTCGGGCCCGATCCCGGCGGGATCGCCCATGGTCAGGCCGAGGACGGGTCGATGCTCAGTCATGATCGTCACCTTTGGGGCGGTCACCCTTGGCGGAATTGGCGAGCCGGATCAAGAGGTCAGAACTCGCCGAAGGCGCCGGATTTGGAGATCACCTCGCAGCCCGGCCAGCGGCCGCCCTGGATCCTGGAGCGCGCAATCCCGGGCAGCGGCTCGCCGCTGACCAGCAGCGCGTCGGCTTCGAGCATCTGGACCAGGCGGTGCAAGGTCGCCCCGCCGGTGACGATCAGGGACCGCGGCGGCGGCAGCTCCTGGCGCGCGCGACCGAAGGCGCGATCGAAGATCGGCCCGGCGAGCGCCGCTCCGGTGCCGTCGGCGATCTCGATCCAAAGGGCCGCCCGGCCGTAGCGGTCGAGCGCGGCGGCGACCTCCCGGATCGCGGGTTCGATCGCCCTGGTCGGCGGGACGCGGATCAGGATCTCGGGAGCGTGGCTGGCGAGCGCTTGGATCTGGGCCAGAGTGACCGGATGGTGGCTGCCGATCACGAGCAGCAGCGGCGGCTCGAGCCGGGGCAGGGCCGCCGTTTGGGGCGTGCCGGCGAGCGCCCGGGCAAGACCCGCGCTGCCGCACCACAGGACCGGCGGCTCGAGGCGTCGCTCCGGCCTCGACCAGGGCGGCGAGGTCATGCTCGCTGGCAGCATCGCAGAGGAAATGGCCACCGCCCGCGAGCGCCCCGGCGGCGGCGAGGTGTAGCCTCACACCCTGATCGCAAAGCTCGGCCCTGAGATCACAGGCCACGGCCTGCCAGGGCAGCGCGGGATCGGCGCGCCAGTACTGCCGGCCAGCCGCGGTGATCCGCTGCTGGGCCGGGAAGGCGGGCGCGATCACCGCGCTCGGGAAGCGGTCGCTCGCCAGGCAGGCGGCGACCTCGCGGGCGGTATTGCCGCGCAGCAGCGAATCGATTTTCTTGTAGGCGAGATCCGCGCCCGAGAGGACGTCGAGCCAGTCGAGGCCGGGCGCGTCGAGGTCCCGGGACTCGGTGTCGAGGGCGAAGCTGCCGCTCGTTGCCCGGGCCGGGTCCCAATAGACCGGCAGCGAGCCGGCGAGCGCCACCAGCGGGGCCGCCGTATCGAGGGCGCCGGTCAGGTCGTCGGCGACGATTCGAATCCGCATCGATGACACGCCCGTCTGTTCAGCGTTCGCTCACGGTTCGGCGGCGACAGTGATCGGCTTTGTAGAGGATGACGAGTCGAAAGGCAGCCGACATGTCGAGTGGGTCCGGAACGCGAGCCTTGGGCCGCAGCGATCTCGAGCGGGCGGTCGCCGCCGGCGTGCTCGGCGCCGTCGAAGCCGAGGCGCTCTGGCAGTTCCTCGGCAGCGAGGGGCGGGGCCTCCGGCCGCGGTTCGACCTGGTGCACGTACTTTGGTACGCAGGCGCGCTGATCGTGATCGGCGCCATGGGGCTGTTCACGACGCTTGCCTTCGCCAGGCTCGGCGGCGGCGTGCTCGCCCTGATCGCGCTCGTCTACGCGCTGCTCCTCACCGTGGCCGGCCGGCATCTCTGGCAGCGTGAGATGCGCATCCCGGGCGGTCTGTTGATCGTGGCCGCGGTCGCCATGGCGCCGCTGTTCACCTATGGCGTCCAGGACGCGCTCGGCTGGTGGACCCATGCCGAGCCTGGCAACTACCGGGATTTCTACATCTGGATCAAGGCGAGCTGGCTGCCGATGGAGCTCGCGACGATCGCGGCCGGCGTGGCGGCGCTCAGCGTCTGGCGCTTCCCGTTCCTGGTCGCGCCGATCGCATTCGCCCTCTGGTTCATGTCGATGGACCTGGTGCCCTGGGTGTTCGGCGCGGATTGGGACAGCTGGGACCAGCGCCGGATCGTCTCGCTCTGGTTCGGCCTCGCCATGCTGATCGTCGCCTGGACGGTCGATGTCCGGGCGAAGGGCGACTTCGCCTTCTGGCTGCATCTGTTCGGCCTCGCGGCCTTCTGGGGCGGTCTCACGCTCCTGGACAGCCAGAGCGAGCTCGGCAAGGCGTTCTATTGCCTGGTCAACCTCGTGCTCCTGCTGCTGGCGCTGTTCCTCGAGCGGCGCGCCTACGTCGTGTTCGGCGCGCTCGGCATCGCCGCCTACCTGTGTCATCTGGCCGGCGAGGTGTTCCAGGATTCGCTGCTCTATCCGTTCGCGCTGTCGCTGATCGGCGTTCTGGTCATCGGCGCCGGCCTCTGGCTCCATCGCCGTCAGGCGGCGCTCGCGCAGCTGCTGGCCGAGCGCCTGCCGCCCGCTCTCAAGGCGCTCCGCCCGGCGCACGCCCGCTGAGGCCTGGCTTCGGCACGCGCTCTGGCCTAACCTCGAACGATGCGCCTGAACGACCTGGAGCGGCGGCTGCGCGCGGGCGACCTCGGGGCGCCCCGGCGCTGGGCGATCGAGCAGCAGATCGCGGTCGGCGAGTTCTTCGATGCCGAGGACTTCGTTCCGGTCAGCCAGGTCCACATCTGCGCCGATACCGAGGCGCTCGGCGCTTCGGGCGTCGCCTTTCTGGAGCAGCTGGCGGGCGCGCCGGAGCCCGAGCGGCGCGTCCTGGCGCCGACCGTGACCGATCCGCGCGGCGCCGATTTCGCGCGCGCCGCAAAGATCCGGCAGCCGGAATGGATCCTCGAGCTGGAGCGGCGCGCGGCCGACGCCATGGCAGCGCTCGGCATGCTGCTGACCAACACCTGCATCAACTACCAGAGCGTGCTGCCGCCGGTGCGCGGCGAGCATCTCGCCTTCGGCGACACCGGCTCGGTGATCTATGCCAATTCGGTGTGCGGCGCGCGCAGCAACTACGAGGGCGGGCCGGCGGCGCTGGCCGCGGCGCTGACCGGGCGGGTGCCGCGCTACGGCTTCCACCTCGACGCCTGCCGCCGGGGCAGCCGGCGCTACCGGCTCGTCGAGCCGCCGCGCGACCTTGCCGACTGGGGCGCGCTCGGGGCCCTGATCGGGCGCGAGCAGGCGTCCTACTGGCAGGTGCCGATCGTCGAAGCGGCGGGCAGCGCCCGCGGGCCGAACTCAGATGAGCTCAAGCATTTCGGGGCGGCCATGGCGAGCTACGGCTCGACCGCGATGTATCATGTCTGCGGCGTGACCCCGGAAGCGCCGGCGGCCGATCCGGGTGCCGTTGCGGTCGCGCTGAGCCATGCCGACATCGATGCCTTCTACGCGAGCTTTGCGCCCGCGACCGAAACGCTCGACGTCGTGGTGTTCGCCGCCCCGCAACTGTCGCTGCTCGAGCTGCAGAGCCTGGCGGTCTTGCTGCAGGACGCGCGGATCGCCGGGCATACCGCGCTCCTGGTCGCGACCTCGCCCGAGATCAGGCACGCTGCCGACCGGATGGGCATCACCGCGACCATCGAGCGGGCGGGCGGCGTGGTTCTGGAGGGGGTGTGCTTCTACCAGATGCACGCCCGCGTGCTGGCCGAGGCCAACGGCTGGCGGACCCTGATGACGAACTCGGCCAAGCTGGTCAACATCGTGGCCGGCTACGGTTATGAGCCGGTGCTGGCGCCGATGGCGCGCTGCGTCGAGGCCGCGGTCGCCGGGCGCATCCAGCGGTGACGGTGATCCGCGGGCACAGGGGGATCGGCCAGCCGGCGCGTGGTCTGGCGCTGGTCGCCGCGGACAATTTCAGCGCCAGATACGATCTGGATCGGGAGCAAGGCATCTTCTCGCGCCCCACGCACAAGCTCCACGGCCAGAGCTACGTCGGCAAAATCCTGGTGCTGAATGCCGCCAAGGGTGGCGTCGCGACCTCCTGGATGCTGGCCGAGATGGCGGCGCGCGGCATGGCGCCGCTGGCGCTGCTGCTCAACTACGCCAACCCGATCATGGCCCAGGCCGCGGCCTTCAGCGGCATCGCCCTGATCGACCGCTTCGAGCGCGATGTCACGCAAGCGATCGCGACCGGGGATCAGGTCGAGGTCGATCCGGCGCAAGGGCTGGTGCGCGTCTTTTCTAGTCCAGACCGAGCGCCCGGCGGTTGAGGGCGCTGTCCGGGCGGCGCATCATCGGGGCATCGAACGGGCGCTCGGTGACCCGGATGATGTGGTCGCGGATGAAGGCGGCACCCTCGCGTGGCGCCGTCCTCGGGGTGCTTGAGGGCGCATTCCCATTCCAGCACCGCCCAGCCGGGGTAGTCGTGGTCGGCGAGCCGGGTGAAGATGCCGCCGAAGTCGATCTCGCCGTCGCCGAGCGAGCGGAAGCGCCCGGCGCGCTCCGACCAGCCGAGATAACCGCCATAGGTGCCGGTCCGGCCGTTCCGGCGGAACTCCGCGTCCTTGACGTGCACCACCTGGATCCGCTCCCGGTAGCGGTCGAGAAACTCCAGATAATCGATCTGCTGCAGGAACAGATGCGCCGGGTCGTAGAGGATCTGACAGCGCGGATGTTGATGGAGAACATCCAAAAAACGCTCGAAAGTGGCGCCGTCGTGCAGGTCCTCGCCGGGGTGGAGCTCGAAGCAGAGATCGCAGCCGGCGGCGTCGAAAGCGTTCAGGATCGGCCGCCAGCGTCGCGCGAGCTCGGCGAAGCCGTCCTCGACCAGCCCCGAGGGCCGGGGCGGGTAGGGATAGAGAAACGGCCAGAGCAGGTTGCCCGAGAAGGTGACGTGGCGCTCGAGGCCGAGGTTCTTCGAGGCCTTGGCGGCCAGCAGCAGGCGCTCGAGCGCCCAGGCCTGGCGGGCGGCCGGACGGCCGCGCAACTCGGGCGGCGCGAACACGTCGACGATCGGATCATAGGCCGGATGGATCGCGACCAGATGGCCGATCCGCTGGCTCGCGAGCTCGGTGATCACGAGGCCATGGCCGGCCAGCATGGCGGTGATCTCCTCGCAGTAGCCTTCGCTTTCCGCGGCCTGGCGGAGGTCGATCAGGCGATCGTCGAAGACCGGGACCTGGAGCCCGAGGAAGCCCAGGTCCGCCGCCCATTTCGCGATCGGTTCCAAGGCGTTGAAGGGCGGATGCTCGCCCAGGAACTGAGCCAGGAAGATGGCCGGGCCCTTGATCGTGCGCATGGGTTTTCTCCGAGCTTCAGCTGCCGGCGCGAAGGCGGCGTTCGCGGGCGAAACTGTAGATGCCGCTCGCCGCGATGATCGCCGCTCCGGCCACGGTCGCGAGGTCGGGCAGGTTGCCGAACACCAGGAAGCCGATCGTGGTCGCCCAGATCAAGATCGTATAGCTGAACGGCTGCAGGACCGAGGCGGGCGCCAGTTGCAGGGCCTTGATCAGGAGGAAGTGGCCGCAGGCACCGAGGCAGGCGACCAGGGCGAACAGTGCCCAGCCGCGGGCATCGGGGGTGGTCCACGAGAAGGGGCCGATGATGGTCAGGCCGATCGTGCCGACCACCGCGGTGTAGAACAGCGTGGTCATCGGCGGATCGTCGCGGCTCACGATCCGGGTCAGGATCTGGTAGCAGGCGAACATCAGCGCGCACAGCAGCGCCAGCAACGCCGCCGGCTGGACCGTGCCCAACCCCGGACGGAGGATGATCAGCATGCCGACGAAGGCGACGCCGATCGCGCTCCAGCGGCGGATGCCGACCCGCTCGCGAAGCAGCGGCACCGAGAGTGCCGTGACCAGCAGCGGCGTGACCGCGAGGATGGCATGGGCATTGGCGAGCGGCAGTCGGCTGATGGTCAGGATGAACAGGCCGATCTCGACCACCAGCAGCAGGGAGCGCGCGCCCTGGAGCCAGAAATGCCGGGTCCGGAGCGCCGCATTGCCGCCCCGCCGGCGCGCGAGCCAGGCGGCGATCACCAGCAGTGAGGTGAAGCGCAGCCAGAGGATCTGGACGATCGGGTAGCTCAGGGCGAGCTGCTTGCTGCCGGCATCCATGCAGGCGAACAGCAGCCAGGCGGCCAGGATGCAGGCGATGCCGCGGCCGGTCGAGACGGCCGCCCGAGCCTCGAGCGCGAGGACGCTCGCGGGCTGAGTCACGTCAGTCTACGCCGGGACCGGGGCCGCGGGGTGCAGCAGGCACTCGTGCTTGAGCTCGGCCCAGAGGTCTGCGGGAATCTCGGCCTGGAGATGAGCGACGTTCTGGAGCACCTCGGCGGCGCTGACCGCGCCCGGGATCAGGGTGCTGATCGCCGCGTGGGCGAGCGGGAACTGGAGGGCTGCGGCTGCGAGCGCCACGCCATGGCGCTGGCAGACGGCCTCGATCCGGCGCACCCGCTCGAGCACCTCGGGCGGTGCTGGCCGATAGTTGTAGGGCGCGCCCTCGACCGGCCCGCGGACCAGGATGCCCGAGTTGTACGGGCCGCCGACCAGGATGCCGATGTTGCGCTCGAGGCAGAGCGGCAGCAGGTCCTCGAGCGGGCCCTGCTCGAGCAGCGTGTAGCGGCCGGCGAGCAGGATGCAGTCGAGATCGACGTCGCGGCCGAAGCGGAGGCAGGGTTCGACGTCGTTGACGCCGATCCCGACCGCCTTGATCACGCCTTCGCGGCGCAGCCGGTCGAGCGCCGGGTAGGCGCCCTCGAGCGCTTCGCGGTAGCGCTGCTCGAAGCCCTCGCGGCCGTGGGTGGTGAGGTCGACGTCGTGGATCAGGAGGAGGTCGATCGCCGCCAGCCCGAGCCGGCAGTGCGACTGCTCGATCGACCGCAGGACGCCGTCGTAGGAGAGATCATAGGTCGGCTTGAAGTCGAGGCCGCCGGCCCTGGGCGGCGCCTCGCCGGGCCGGACCGGGCTCAGCCAGCGGCCGACCTTGGTCGAGAGGACGAAGCTCGCGCGCGGCAGCTTGACGCAGGACCTGGCCGACCCGGTGCTCGCTCTGGCCGAAGCCATAGAGCGGCGAGGTGTCGAACAGGCGGACCCCGGCCTCATAGGCCGTGCGGACGATGTCGAGCGCCTCCGGCTCGGGAATCCGGGCGCGGAAGCCGCCGATCGGGCCGCAGCCGAGACCGAGCTGGGTGACCTCGAGCGGCGCGCTGCCGAGCTTGCGCCTGGCGGTCGGATCGTAGCCCATCGGCTCAGGCCTCCAGCCGGACGGCAGCCGGCACCCGGGCGGCGTTGCGGAAGATGATCGCGTTGCGGAGCGCCATCGCCCGGGCGTGGGCGGCGCAGCGCCGCCGGCGCGAAATCGGCCTCGGGCCGGGGCTCGGGCTCGAAGTGGCCAAAGCGATCCTGGCCGCGGACCAGCATCGCGCTGTCGCGGCCGCCCTTCGGCCGGACCTCGGGCGCGAGATAGGTGATGACCAGGTTGATCCGCGGCCGGTCGGTCCGGTTGGGTCCCGAGGCGTGCGGCGTATGGAGGTGGTGGAAGGCGGCCTCGCCGGCCTCGAGCAGCACCGGCACCGCGGTGGCCTCGTCGATCGCGGGCGCGATGGTCTCGCCGCGCGACAGCAGGCCGTCGGCCTGGACCGTGTCGAGATGCTCGAGTTGGCCCTGGCGGTGGATGCCGGGGGCATAGCGCATGGTGCCGTTCTCGGGCGTGGTCGGGGTCAGCGCGACCCAGACCCGGACCACGCGCTCGACGCCGTCGAGCTCGTAGTTGGTCGCGTCCTGATGCCAGGAGACGAAGGCGGGGCTCTGGGGCGGCTTGGTGAACAGGCCGGCCGACCAGAGCAGCAGGTCCGGCCCGATGACGCCCTCGACCGCGTCCAGGATCGCCGGCATGTGGGTGATCTCGTCGACCCAGGTGAACAGGAGATAGGGCTTCAGCAGATAGACCTGGTTGACCAGGTCGTCGTACCGGCGCGCCCGCGGGCTGGCCTCGAAGGCCTCGAAGCGGGCGGCGAGCCCGGCGGCTTTGGCGCCCGTCATGACCCGGTGCGGGAAATAGAAGCCGTCCCGCCGGTAGCGCTCGAGCGCTGCCGCTGACAGGGTTCCGGTCATCGTCGCCTCCCTGGGTGCTACTCGATCTCGCCGAAGAACCGGAGCTGGGCCTCGATCTGGTGGTCGACCATGGCCCGGCCGCCCATGGTCCGGCAGCCGAGGTCGGTGGCGGCGCGCCTGAGCGGCGTCACCTCGACCGCGGCGATGATCTCGATCACGTCCATGGCCGGGGTCAAGAGGTTGGGGTCGACCGGCAAGGGGTCGGCCTCGTGCAGGCCGAGCGAGGTCGCGTTGATGATCACCTCGTGGCCGCTCGGGTCGGGCGGCCCGACCTCGACCCGGACGCCGGGGACGCCGCGCGCGAGATCGGCGGCCAGCGTCTGCGCGCGGCTGGCGGTACGGTTGGCGAGCGTCAGCGAGCCGACGCCTTCCCTGGCCAGCGCGAAGGCGATCGCCCGGCCGGCGCCGCCGGTGCCGACCAGCAGCACCCGCCGGCCCTTGAGCGTGATGTCGCTCGCGAGCGCGCCCCGCACCAGGCCGATGCCGTCGAACATGTCGCCGATCAGGCGCCCGTCCGGCGTCGAAGCGGACCGTGTTGACCGCGCCGACCAGCCGGCCGTTGGCGCCGAGCTCATCGCAGAGCCTCACCATCGCCTCCTTGTGCGGGATGGTCAGCAGCAGGCCGCGAAGGTTGCGAAGCCGCTTGAGGTGCGGCACCACCTCGGCCAGATCCTCGGGCAGGACGTGCAGCGGCACGAGGAAGGCATCGACCCCGTGGGCCTGGAACACCGGATTGTAGAACTCGGCCGCCCGGACATGCGCGATCGGGTGGGCAAGGATGGCGTAGAGATGTGTCTTTCCAGACGGTTGCATTTCTGTCTTTCTGTGTGAGATCAGCTGATCGGCGTTCAACCCGCGGCCTCGGGATCGAGCGTGTACAGCTCCTGCGGGCGCTGGACGCCGCGGAGCGCATAGCGTCCGACCGAGACCAGCCGCCCGCGACCCGCTCCGGCCGCCTCGGCGAACGCGGACGACAGGAGCACGTCCTGATCGAGGGTGCGGCACATGGTGGCGATCCGGCTCGCCTCGTTGACCGCCGGGCCGACCACCGTGAAGTCGAGCCGGTCGACGCTGCCGATGTTGCCATAGAACATCTCGCCGACGTGCAGGCCGAGATAGAAGCGGGTGACCGGCAGGTTCTCGGCCCGGCGCCGGCGGTTGAGCGCGCCCAGGCCCCGACGGGCGTCCTCGGCGGCGTCGAGCGCGCAACCGCAGGCGTCCGCGGCCGCCGCCGCATCGAAGATCGCGAGGATGCCGTCGCCGATCAGCTTCAGGACCTCGCCGCCCTGGCCCTGGATCGCCGAGACGATGACGTCGGCGTAGTCGTTGAGCAGCGGGATGATCTGCGCGGGTGGTGCGGTGTCGGTGATCCGGGTGAAGCCCTCGAGGTCGCTGAACCAGAGCACGGCGCTGATCTTCTCGGCGACCCCGCGCTCGATGTGACCGCGCAGCACCCGGTGGCCGGCATCGCGGCCGAGGTAGGTCTCGACCAGGGTCAGCGCGATGCGCGCGATCGAGGCGCTCTTGATCGCGAGCGCGAGGGATGGGACCAGGAACTCGAGCGCGGCGATCTCGGCGTCGGCGAAGCCGTCGGTGCGGTCGGTCGCCCAGGACGAGATGGTGCAGTCCATCATGCCGATCGCGCCCTCGGCGCCGAACCGGTTGATGATCGCGACATAGTCGGTCATGCCGCGCTCGCCGAGCTCGTCGAGCACCGGAAACTCGCCCGCGGGGACCGGCAGCCGCCGACGCAGGGTGGTCAGGCCGCTCTCGTACAGGTGGAAGAACGGGCTCTGCCGCCAGCTGGCGTCGGAGGCGCCGGGATCGGTGCGCCCGTACTCGGATTCCTGCGGCGCGGCCGCCTCGGCCTGCCAGTGGAAGACGCGGCCTTCGAGCACCGGGTGGAGCGTGTCGACGCCCATCACGGCGCGCCGGAGCGGCAGGCCGGCGGCGCGCGCCCGCTCGCAGAACCCCTGCAAAAGGTCGAGCTCGCGCCGGCCCGACAGCCCGGCATCCGCGATCCACGCGATCAGCGGCAGGTAGCGTTCGTGATCCATGGCGCGCGAGCTTTCAATCTAGTGGCGACGCTTGCCGTGGAGCAGTTTGCGAATCTCCAGGTCGGGCGCTGACAGCTCTGGAACCACCGGGCATCGCCTTGGTAAGACCGTTGAACCACTTGACGGCCGCCGCGGGCGAATGCATGGCGATCCACAGATATGCGTTGCCGATGTCCTCGATCGCCTCGGGCTCGACGACGACGCGGCAGTGCATCATTCCTTCGGAATGCCGAACCTCTTCCGAAGCCGGTCCATCGCCTCGTCGAACGGAATTCCTTCGTCGCATGCCATTTGCTGCGAGGCTAGCTGCAACGCCTCGATGGTCTCGATCCGGTCGACCAGCTGCCACAGCAGCTGACGGGTGCGCTCGTCCTGGACGACGAGCGGCGGCCGGTCGTCGATCCGCAGCGTGATCGACCGGCCTGCGGCGGTCATCTGGTCGACATACTGCGCCGCGGTGGCCGCGGGTTCGGCGGGCGGCGTCGCTCTCTTGACCTTCAGCATCGCTGACCTCGTGCTCTGCGAGCCTGAGCATAGCATCCTTTGGCCGCGCTCTGCATTGCTGTCCGCGAGGCGAGGGCGGCGTTCGGTCACCCCTGCCTTCCGGCCGGGACGGATTTCGAGTACGACCCCGCGATGGCGACCATTGCGGGGGATCGGGTCGGCCGCGGCGTGCGGGCGTGGCGGCGGGAGGTGGCGGCGCTGGTCGCGCTCGCCCTGCCGATCGTCCTCACCAACCTCGGCCAGGTCGCGATCCAGACCACGGATGTGGTGATGATCGGCCGGCTCGGGCCCGCGGCGCTGGCGGCGAGCGTGCTCGGCGTCAACGTCAGCTTCGTGCTCCTGCTGTTCTCGATCGGGGTCGTGATCGCGACCGCGCCGCTGATCGCGCAGGACCTCGGCCGCCGGCGTTACGCGGTGCGCGAGCCCAGGCGGACGGTCCGCCAGGGCTTCTGGGTAGCGCTCGCGCTTGGCCTGCCGGCGTGGCTGCTGCTCTGGGAGATCGTCCCGATCCTCGGTCTGCTGCATCAGGACCCGGCGCTGATCCGGGCGGCGGAGCCCTATGTCCACGCCGCCATGTGGGGCTTCGTACCGGCGCTCTGGTTCGTCGTCCTGCGCAACTTCATCTCGGCGCTCGAGCGGCCGCGCGCCGGCATGGTGGTGATGCTGCTCGGCGTCGCCTTCAACGCGTTTGGCGACTACGCCCTGATCTTCGGCGCCTTCGGCCTGCCCGCCATGGGCCTGCGCGGGGCGGGCATCGCGACCGCGCTCACCAACCTCGGCCTGTTCGCGGGCCTGCTCGGTTTCGTGCTGCTCGATCGCCGCTTCCGGCGCTATCAGATCCTCGGGCGCTTCTGGCGGCCGGACTGGGTGCGCTTCGGCGAGATCTTCCGCCTCGGCCTGCCGATCGGCCTGACGCTGGTCATGGAGGTCGGCCTGTTCGCAAGCGCCGGCTTCCTGATCGGGCTGATCGGGACTGCCGAGCTCGCCGCCCACCAGATCGCGCTGCAATGCGCGAGCGTCGCGTTCATGGTGCCGCTCGGGCTCGGCCAGGCGGCGACCGTCCGGGTCGGGCTCGCGGCCGGCAGTCGCGATCCGGTCGGGGTCGCGCGCGCCGGCGTCACCGCGCTCGCGATCGGCGGCCTGTTCATGACCCTGACCGCGACCCTGATGTGGACCGCGCCGAGGACGATCATCGGGCTGTTCATCGACGCCGCCGATCCGGCCAATGCCCGGGTCGTGGCGATGGCCGTCTCCTTTCTTGCGATCGCCGCCCTGTTCCAGATCTTCGACGGCGGCCAGGTGATCGGGATGGGCGCGTTGCGCGGCCTCAAGGACACCCGCTTCCCGATGGTGATCGCCGCCTTCGCCTACTGGGTGGTCGGCATCGCGCTCGCGGTCGGCCTGGGCTTTGGCGTCGGGCTCGGCGCGCTCGGCGTCTGGATCGGGCTGGCAGCCGCGCTCGCGGTCGCGGCGACACTGCTGGTCGGGCGGTTCTTCGCCTTGCAGCGGACCCGTCTCAGCCAGCCGGGCGGGCGAGCGCCCGGCGCAGCGGCAGGGTCAGCGGGATCGTGATCAGAACCAGGAGCGCGAGCAGGGCGAGCGCGTCCGGGACGCCCAGCCGATCGCTGACCAGGCCGAACACGAAAGGCGCGGTGGCGCTCGAGCCGATGCCGAGGGTGTAGAACAGGCCGAAGGCGCGCGAGCGCCGTTCCGCGACCACGAACTCGGCGACCGTGGCGTAGAGCACCGAGCTGGTGCCATTGAGCGCCGCGCCCAGCACCGGCAGACAGGCGAGCGCTGCGGTCAGCGGCAGCGGCAGCAGCAGGAGGATGCCGCCGGCCGTGACGAGCTCGGTCAGGATCACGGTGCGCAGCAGGCCGACCCGCTCGGCGAGCACGCCGCACAGGAACTTGCCCGAGGCGCCGCCCGCGAAGGTCAGGCCGAGCGCCAGGCCGATGGTGGCGACGTCGGCGCCCTTGGCGGTCAGAAGGAACGGCAGAAACGTCAGAAAACCGGTGCGTCCGGCGCTGTCGATGATGCCGATCGCGGACAGCGCGCGAAAGCCCTGCCAGTCGCTGATCCCCCAGCCGGGGGTGGCCGCCGCGCTCACCGCCCGCGGCCGGGCCGGTCGATCGCCGGCAGCCAGAAGGCGCATTGCCACCACCGCCAGGGCGGCGACCGCGAGCCCGATCAGGCCGTAGCCGGTGGTCGCGGTGCGCCAGCCCTGGGTCGCGATCACCAGCGCAGCGCCCATCGGCACCGCGACCTTGCCGAGGTCGCCGGTGAAATTGTAGATGCCGAGCGCGGCGCGCCGGCCTTCGTCCGGGTAGGCGGCGGCGACCACGGTGGCGTTGAGCGGGTGCTGGGTGCCGGAGCCGGCGCCGGCGATCAGCAGCACGACGGCAAGGGTCGCAAAGCCGCCGGCGGTGCCCAGCGCGGCGAAGCCGAGCGCGGTCACCACGGTGCCGATCGCCAGCAGCGCGCGCTCGCCGAAGCGTTCGGCGAGCAGGCCCGGCCGGCACCTGGGCGGCGGCGAGCGCGCCCGAATAGCAGGACTTGAGGACCCCGGTCGCGGCCAGCGACAGCCCGAGCTCGGCCTGCCAGACCGGCAGCAGGACGAAGATCATGTCCGAGAAGCCGTCGTGCAGGAAGTGGACGGCACCGGCGGTCGTGAGCACCGCCTGCCGGCGCCGGCGCCCGTCGTGCTGGACTAAGGCCCGGGCTCGGGCGAGCATGGCGCGGATCTCAGGGACGCGATGAAGGGGAGCGGGGCATGGCCGACAAGGTGATACTCACATGCGCGGTGACGGGCAATCTCACCAGGCCCGAGCAGCATCCGGATCTGCCGATCACGCCCGAGCAGATCGCGACCGCGGCGATCGAGGCCGCCAAGGCGGGCGCGGCGATCGCCCACATCCACGTGCGCGACCCCGAGACTGGCGCGCCCTCGATGGCGCTCGAGCATTATCGCGAGGTGGTCGAGCGGATCCGGGCGAGCGAGACCGACCTGATCATCAACCTCACCACGGGGCCGGGCGGGCGGTTCGTGCCGAGCGACGACGATCCCAAGGTCGCGGCGCCCGGCTCGACCCTGGTCCGGCCGGAGCGGCGGGTCGAGCACGTGCTGGCGCTCAGGCCCGAGATCTGCTCGCTCGACCTCAATACGATGTGGTTCGGCAGCGCGGTGGTGATCAATACGCCGAAGAATGCCAGGATCATGGCCGAGGCGATCCGGGCGGCAGGCGTCATGCCCGAGCTCGAGGTGTTCGATTCCGGTGACCTCCAGCTCGCCCATCAGCTGCTGGCCGACGGCGTGCTCGCGCGCCCGCCCCTGTTCCAGGTCGTGCTCGGCATCCGCAACGGCTTTCCGGCAACTCCGGAAACCCTGCTCTACGCCAAGTCGCTCTTGCCGGCGGATGCCATGTGGGCGGCGATGGGGATCGGGCGCATGGAGTTCCCGATCGTGGCCCAGGCCTGTCTTTTGGGCGGTCACGTGCGGGTCGGGCTCGAGGACAACCTCTACCTCAGCAAGGGCGTGCTGGCGCCCTCCAACGCCGCCCTGGTCGAGCGCGCGGTGCAGCTGGTCGAGCTGCTCGGCCGGAGCGTCGCGACGCCTTCCGAAGCGCGCGCCATCCTGGGGCTGGCCGGGTAGGCCTATGTCACCCCGACGACCGGTGCGATGTCGTCGGGAGTGACCTCGATCTCGGCGCGTGTGGCACCATCCTTGGGGTCGATGAACTCGACCAGGTAGGTCGCCGCCGTCTCGAAAGCGTGCACGATCGTGCCTTCCTCGCCACGCTTCAGGCCATGTTCGGGCAGGTCGTGGCGAAGCTGGACACACTGGAGTTCGCGATAACGGCGCGGCGGCCGGCGGCTAGCGCTTGCCAATGACGTATGCGGTCGTGAGCCGTGGGACATCGTCGCCTTTCTGATAGAGCCAGCTCGTTCTCACCATCGCATGACCTGCGGGGCCGGTGATCGGCAGATCAACCCGCCATCGCCACCCGTGCGCGGTCTCGCCCTGGTACTCAGCCTCATCTTGTGTAGGATACCTCGCCGAATGGAAGCGATCAAATCCACGTAGTTCGATCGGTCGTAGCCAAGCGCCGCTCTGAAGACCCGCGCCTTGTGTCTGCCTTGCCGGCTGGATGGATCAAGACAATAGTCAGTAAATTTACTCGAATCGATCACCGAGAGAGTGGCGTTCTTCAGGATCGGCATGACCCGGCGAGCAATAGAGCCAAGGATCGGCCGTGGCAAACGCCAAGGCGGATTGCCACGCTGGAACCTGGGTAGGCCGTGCGGCCGTGGCGCTCGGCGCGCTCAGCCTTCGACGGACAATCGAGCTTCCGGCCGGGGGGCGCGGGCGTTGGGGTGGAGCGACGCGGTCGGGCGGCGGCCGAGGGCGGTCTCGCGGTAGACCACGAACAGGCCGCTGGTGGCGACGATCAGGGCGCCGAGCAGCTTGGCCGGGTCGGGCAGGTCGCCCCAGATCAGGAAGCCGAGCAGGACCGCCCAGAGCATCTGGCTGTACTGGAATGGCGCCACCAGGGCCGCCGGCACCCGCCGGTAGGCGCCGATCAGGACCAGGAGCGCGGTGCCGCCGATCAGTCCGGCCGCCGCCATCATCAGGCCGTCGCCGGCGCTCGGCAGGATGCCACCGAACGGCAGCAGGGTGGCCATGATCAGGACCACGGTGAGGTTGCTGTAGAGCGCGATGCTGGCGGTGCTCTCGGTCGCGCTGAGCTTGCGCACCAAGAGGATCGCGACCGCCGAGAAGCAGGCGGCGCCGAGCGCCGCGATCGAGCCCGGGCCGATCGGCGCGACCCCCGGCCGGAGCATGATCAGGACGCCGACGAAGCCGACCGCGACCGCCGACCAGCGGCGCCAGCCGACGCTCTCGCCGAGGATCGGCACCGACAGCGCCGTGATCAGCAAAGGCGTCGCGAAGATCATCGAATAGGCGTCGGCGAGCGGCAGCTGACTGTAGGCGTAAAAGCCGAGAAAGCCGCCGCCCATGCCGAGCAGGCCGCGCAGGACGTGCAGGTGCAGGCGCCCGGTGCGCAGCCGGGCGAGGCCGCCCCGGCGCAAGGTGGTGAGCGCGACCGGCACCAGCGCGAACAGGGCGTTGGTGAACAGCAGCTCGTGGACCGGATAGCCGGCGGTCAGCCATTTGATCGTGGTGTCCATGACCGTGAACAGGGCGAAGGCGAGCGCCCCGAGCGCGAGGCCGGCGCCGACCAGCGGCGTCGCCAGCGCGGGTGCAGCAACCCTGAGTTGGCTCACGGACACGGCGGACATACGGGCGAATCCCAGATGGTTCGGGCGCAAGCTAGCACGCCAGTCTGAATAAAGGCTCGCCGAGGCTCGGCCGCCAGCGCGGGATTCGCATGGCTGCCCTGCGCCTTTGGCGCGCGCCAGCGGCGCTCAGTCGGTGGCCAGCCAGTTGCGCCAGGCCTCGCGGATCGCGCGAAAGCCGATCACCTTGACCGCCTGCCCGGCGACCCAGTCGAGGAACGCCCGGTCGTCGCACAGCCGGTACTCGGCGATCCGCCAGGCCGCGTCGTCCGGATGCAGGCGCTCGATCTCGCCGGGCGTGCTGCAATGGAGCGACAGATAGGTGACGCCGGGCTCGGCCCGCTCGACCAGCTGGCGCAAGGCCTGCTCGCAGGGCAGGTGGCGCATCGCGAGCCCCATCGCGAAACGGTCGATCAAGGGCGCGCCCTGCGTGGTCAGATCCGCGATCAGGCTGCGATCGAAGTCCGGGTCGAGCGGGCCCATGTCGAGCACCGAGGCGTAGGTCGAGCTCTCGCGCGGGAGCAGCACCGGCAGGCGGTACTCGCGGCCGAGCGCCAGGTAGCGCTCGACGAACTCCGGCGCCGCGGCGGCGCCCATGTGGGTGTCGAGATGGGTGATGTCGAGCCCGGCCGCGAGCGCCGCCTCGATCTGCGCCCGGCACTCGGCCTCGACCGCCCCTTTATGGGCATGGCGGCGGAGCGCCGGCACGTCCGGCCACATGTAGCCGTCGCCGTCGATCAGGCCGGAGACCCGCGCGGTGGTCGAGATCGGGCGCCAGCGGCAGGCGCTGGATTCGCTGGTCAGCGTCAGGTGGACCCCGAGGTCGAGCTCGGGCTGCTCCTTCGCCAGCGCGACGATCTCCGGGAACCAGGCGCAGGGCACCATGACCGAGCCGGTGGTGACGAAGCCCAGGCCTGCGAGCTCGACCAAGGCCCGGTTGGCGCCGTGGCAGACCGCGACGTCGTCGACGTGCGGGATCAGCAGGCGGTCGCCCGCAGCGTAGCCCAGTCTGGTCGCGAGCTCGGTCATCGGGGGCTCCGGCTCAGAGCACGCCATATTTCGCGAACACGTCGGCGAGCAGCGCCCCTTCCCGGAGCTCGGCGCGCGTCCGGTCCTCGCCCTCGACCTTTTCCACCGCGAGCTTGAGCGCCTGCTTGACGATCGGCTGCGGCACCACCAGGACGCCGTCGACGTCGCCGAATACCAGATCGCCGGGGTTGACCGCGACGCCCGCGCATTCGATCGGCACGTCGACTGCACAGACCTCGCCCCGGCCCTTGGAATCGAGCGGGCCGATGCCGCCGTGGAAGACCGGGAACTGCAGCTCCCGGATCATCCTGACGTCGCGCACCAGGCCGTCGGTGACGCAGCCGCGTGGCGCCGCGCGCCCGGCTCGCGGTGGTCAGGAGCTCGCCCCACGGGGCGATCCGGCCCGAGCCGCCACAGCCGAGCACCACGATGTCGCCCGGCTTGAGGTCGTCGATCAGGGCGATCTCGAGGGCGTAGGGATTGTGGTCGCGCGGCACATGATAGACGTCGCGGTACAGCCCGGTGCGGGCGCGGCCGACCAGCACCAGCCCCTCGTCGAGCGGCCGGATCTGCGGCGGCAGCACCTGATGGCGATAGCCGAGCCCGTCGAGCACGTCCGACAGCACCGCCGTGTACAGCTTCGCGCGCGCCATCTCGATCACCGCCTCGTCAACGATCATGTCCGGTCTCTCCGATCCTGGGTGCCGCCCAGGCGACCCTAGCGCAAAAGCGACCGCGGCGCGCGGCAAAGTCTTGCTGCCGTCCCCCGGCTCCACTACCATCACGTTCAAATGAGCCTCGACCGTGAGAAGTCGGGAGGCTGGGACCCACCAACAAGACGTCTCTGATGCGACGCGGCTGGCGCGCGGACCTGAAAAAGGGCCGGTGCCGGCGGTCGCGTCAGTGTGCAAATGCCACCCGCAGCAAGGGTGGCCGGGTGTTCAACCAAGGAGGCGAGAGCAAATGCTTAAGGAACAAGAGCTGGTCGACGGCGCCGAGCCAGCGAGCGGCGGGGAGAGCAGCCTCGACCGGCGCCGTTTTCTCGGCAAGGTCGGCGCCGCCGGTCTGGGTGCCGGTGCCCTGGCGGTTGGTGCCGGGATGGCGCGTGCCGACGACGCGATGGGGCCGGTCGCACCACCGAGCACGGTCACCAGCCCGCCGCGCGATTTCGGGCCGAACGGCGCGCCGACCACTTATTTCTGGGACCCGGACGTCATCGCGGTCGATCCGTCGTTCCATGGCTTGGCGCAGCCGAACACTGCCATCACGCGCCTGTGGACCGGGGCGCTCTGGGCCGAGGGGCCGGCGTGGTGCGCCGAGGGCCGCTACCTGGTCTTCAGCGACATCCCCAACGACCGGCAGATGCGCTTCATCGAGGACGACGGCCGGGTGACCGTGTTCCGCTCGCCGTCCAACAACAGCAACGGCAACACGTTCGATTTCCAGGGCCGGCAGATGTCCTGCGAGCATCTGGGGCGGCGCGTGGTCCGCTACGAGCTCGACGGCTCGGTGACCGTGCTCGCCGACATGTACGAAGGCAAGCGGCTCAACTCGCCGAACGATGTGGTGCCGCATCCGGACGGCAGCGTCTGGTTCACCGATCCGCCCTACGGCGGCCAGCTGTACGAAGGTACGACCGATGCGCCCGGCGGGCCGAGCAACGCGTCCGGCAAGATCAATCCGAAGCTCGGCCAACGGGCGGGCGTCGGCCTGTGGAAGCGCGAGCTGCCGACCCAGTGCTACCGCTGGGACCCGAGCGGCAAGCTCGAGATGGTGGTGACCGAGGACCAGTGCCCCGACCCGAACGGGCTCTGCTTCTCGCCAGACTACAAGAAGCTCTACGTCATCAGCACCGGCAAGGGTCCGGGCGACACGGGTCCTGGTGGCAAGGGCAACATCTATCAGTTCGACGTCGGCGCGGACAACAAGCTGTCGGGCTACAAGCTGTTCAGCGACTGCATGGTCGACGGCGTCAAGTGCGGGCCGGACGGCATCCGCGCCGACGTCTACGGCAACCTCTGGGTCTCGAGCAACGCCGGCCGCGCGGTCGGCTACAACGGGGCCACCTGCTGGAGCTCGGAGGGCAAGCTGCTCGGCCGTATCCGCATTCCCGAGGTGGGCGGCAACCTCTGCTTCGGCGGCCCCAAGCGCAACCGGCTGTTCATCGCGGGCAGCCAGTCGCTGTACGCCGTGTACACCGCCACCCAGGGCGCGGCGCCCGGTTGATGCTGCTGCTCGTCTGACGACTTCGACGCCGGGGATAGGGGCGCGACGCCTGCGGCCCCTATCCCCGGCCGCGGCCCGCCGATCGAAGCTGACGATCAGCGGGCCGTTCTCCTACAGTTCGGCCGAGCGGATCAGGGCAGCAACGCGCCCTGCGTGCCTGTGTAGAGCGCATAGACCGACTGGCTCGCGCACATGAACAGGCGGTTCCTGAGCGGCCCGCCGAAGCACAGGTTGGCGCATGTCTCCGGCAGATGGATCTTGCCCAGGAGGTCGCCCGAGGCGGTGTAGCAACGCACGCCATCCTCCTTCGGGTCAGCCCAGCCCATGCTGCACCAGACATTCCCGGCGACGTCGGTGCGCACGCCGTCGGTGATGCCAGGCGCGAAGCCCTCGGCGAAGACCTTGCCGTTGCTCAGCTTCCCGGCCTCGACGTCGCAGTCGAAGACGCGGATATTCGCGGCGCCTCCGTTTGTCAGTCCCGAGTCGATGACGTAAAGTTTCTTCTCATCGGGTGAGAAACAGAGGCCGTTGGGTTGCGTGAAGTCATCGACGACCACCTTGACCTCCCCGGTCTGGCCATCGACATGGTAAACGTTTTGCTTGTCCTGCTCTTGCGTCTGCTTGAGGCCTTCATAGTTGCCGCCGATGCCGTAGGTCGGGTCGGTGAACCAGATCGAGCCGTTACGCGCGACCACCACATCGTTCGGCGAGTTCAGTCGCTTGCCGTTGTACTTATCGGCGATGACCGTAATGCTGCCGTCAAGCTCGGTGCGGGTCACGCGCCGGGTGCGGTGCTCGCAGGTCAAGAGACGCCCCTGCGGATCGCACGTGTTGCCATTCGAGTTGTTCGACGGCTCGCGGAAGACGCTGAGATGGTTGTCCTCCCACAACAGGCGCATCTGCCTGTTGTTAGGGATGTCGCTGAAAATCAGGTAGTTGCCTTCACGGAAGTACGCCGGTCCCTCGGCCCAGCGGAACCCCGTGGCGACCCGCTCCACGCCCGCGGTGCCGGCAAAAGCCGGAAAGGCGGTGCCGAAGGCTTTCTTATCGACGCTCTCGATGCGAGCCTCGGGGTAGCGCATCCCCGTGAGGGGACCCAAGGGGAGTTCGTCAGCGGCCGCCGTCTTGACGACTGCCGCCGTGGCGGTGGCCGCCGAGGCGGCCAGAAACTTCCGTCTGTCCATGATTTCCTCCTGATGTGAGCCCGGATTGATTCCGGAGGCTGTTCCGCGCCGCCTCGTTTGCGCGCGCCGTGCGGGGTGGTGGTCCCCGTGCCACCAAAAAACTCCTGCCCGCTCGTAATGTCCAGCCCAATCGGAGATCCGGAATTTCGGGAACCTTCGCCGACATGGAGTGGAATGGCAAGTCGGGCTTCGCCGATGGCGCCGACGTCGATGCCGACGGCAACGTCTGGGCGGGCGTCGGCTGGGTCGGCGACGGCTGGGACGGCATCCACGTGTTCGCGCCGGACGATGGCGCCCTGATCGGCGTCATCCTGCTGCCGGAGATCTGCGCCAACTGCGTGTTCAGCGGCCAGAAGCACAACCGGCTGTTCATGGCTGCGAGCCAGTCCCTCTATGCGGTCTACGTAAACAGCCACGGCGCCGCGGCCGCGGGCAGGTAGTGGCCGGAACTCCGATTGGCCGGGGCGTCGCGTCGCCCGCCGCGTGCCGAGGCCGACGAAGTCCTCGTCTTCGAGCGGCACGGGCGATATGCTTCGGGGCACGGCTCGCGCCTGGGTCGTCATGATCGTCCATCCGGGGGCCGCGCGGCGCGACCGGCCGGTCGGCGCAGACCCGGGCGCCCGCATCCGCTGGCTACCAGGGAGGCAGACCTCATGGCAGAGATCATCGGTACCAGCGGCAACGACCGGCTGGTCGGGACCGGCGATGCGGACAGCATCTTCGGCCTGGTGGGCGACGACCAGCTGTTCGGCCTCGGCGGCAACGATGCGCTCAGCGGCGGCAGCGGCAACGATCTTCTCGACGGTGGCCCGGGCGCCGACGAGCTGCGCGGCGATGCCGGCAACGATCACCTGCTCGGGCAGGCCGGCGCCGACGTCCTGATCGGCGGTGACGGCAACGACGTGCTCGACGGCGGCCCGGACGGCGATCAGCTGTTCGGCCAGGGCGGCGACGACCAGCTGCTGGGCGGCGACGGCAACGACGTGCTGGTCGGCGGCGACGGCAACGACCACCTCGACGGCGGTGCCGGTGCCGATCAGCTGTTCGGCGAGGGCGGCATTGACTTTCTGATCGGGGGCCTCGGCGGCGACACGCTCGATGGCGGCCTTGGCAACGACCATCTGCAAGGAGGCGCCGGTGACGACCGGCTGTTCGGCAATTTCGGCGCCGACCTGTTGCAGGGCGGCGGCGGCGCCGACGTGCTCGACGGCGGCGACGGCAACGATGTGCTCGCGGGCGGCGCCGGCGCCGATCAGCTGTTCGGCCAGGCGGGCGACGACCAGCTCGCGGGCGACGCCGGCAACGACGTGCTCTCCGGTGGCGCCGGCAACGATGTGCTCGATGGCGGCCCGGGCGACGATCAGCTGTTCGGCGGCACCGGCGACGACCAGCTGCTGGGCGGCGATGGCAACGACCAGCTGGTCGGCGGCGCCGGCGCGGATCAGCTCGCAGGCGGTGCCGGCCAGGACCAGCTGTTCGGCCAGGGCGGCAACGATCTCCTGGCGGGCGGCGATGGCAACGACGAGCTGGTCGGGGGCGCGGGCAACGATCGGCTCGCGGGCGACGCCGGCGCCGACCGGCTGTTCGGTGGCGCCGGCGCCGACCGGCTCGAGGGCGGTCCGGGCGCCGATCAGCTGACCGGCGGCGGCGGCCAGGACACCTTCGTGATCTCGGACCCGGGCACCGGCGTCGATCAGATCACCGATTTCAAGACCGGCGCCGACCGGCTGGCGTTCGCCGCGGGCGTGCTCGACGGGTTCGATCCCGCGACCTCGAACCTCGCGGCGTTCCTCGACTTCAACCAGCAAGCGGGCGGCGCGGTCCTGCGGGTCAACAGCGACGGCGCCGGCAACGACTTCGTCGCGGTCGCCGTGCTCCAGGGGGTGAGCGGGGTCTCGGTCAACGATCTGGTGGTCAACCCCGACCAGAGCGTCTCGATCCAGTCCTGAGCGCCGCGCTTGCCAAGCGGGCGGGCAGGCTCGTAGATCAGCGGCGGACGCAACCCCAGTGGTCGACGCGACGCCGAAGGACGGCCATGAAGCTCGCGCTGTTGCCGACCGGCGAGGCGGTCCGCCCGGTCGACGTCAAACGCATCCGGATCGAGCCGGAGGCGCCGCTGCTCGAGCAGGAGCTGGAGCGTTACGCGGTGGTCATCGAGCTGATCGACGCGGCCCCCTGGACGATCCGGGCCGGGCTGTCCCTGGAGGACGCGACCTCGCTCAGCCGGCGCTGCTGCCAGGCGATCAACGACAGCCTGCAGCCGGAAGGCGTGAGCGCGCCGATCCCACCCCGATGACCCGACCATCGTAGCATGCAGCACACCATCCTCTACTTTCCCGACTACGTGCACGCCAATCCCTATCAGTCGCTGCTGTATTCCGGCATCGATGCCGCCTTTCACAGCCAGAGCGGCGGCATCGAGGATGCCCGTCTCAGGCTGCAGCGCCAGGCCTGGGACAGCCGGGTGATCTTCCATCTGCACTGGGAGGACGCGATCTACCGGCATCTGCCGGGCCCGGACGAGGCGCTCGCCGAATGCCAGCGCTTCCTCGACCAGCTCGAGCGCTTCCAGGACGACGGCGGCCTGTTCCTGTGGACCGTGCACAACCGGGCGCCCCACGACGGCCGCTATCTCGCCGTCCACCACGAGCTCTCGGCCAAGCTCGGGCGCCTCGCCGATCAGATCCACCTGCACTCCTACGCCGCGCTCGAGGAGCTGGAGCGCGGGCGGGCGCTCGATCGGGACAAGGTCACGGTCGTCCCGCACGGCAATTACCGGCCGCTGTTTCCGAACCCGGGCCGGCTCGAGCGGCGCGCCCCCGAGGCCGGCCGGCACTTCCTGCTGTTCGGCCGGCTCGGCCGCTACAAGGGCGGCGAGGAGCTGGTCCAGAGCTTCGCCGGGCTCGACGACCCGGCGACGCGGCTGACCATCGCCGGCAAGCTGATCGACCCGATCGACCTTGCCGGGCTGGCGCCGGCGGTCCGCGCCCGGATCGTCGTGCACGACCGCTACCTCAGCGATGCCGACCTCTTGGAGCTGTTCGGCGAGGCCGACTTCGTGGTCTCGCCCTACCGCGCCAGCCTGACCTCGGGCACGGTGCTGCTGGCGATGTCACTCGCCCGGCCGGTGATCGTGCCGCGCCTGCCGACGCTCACCGAGCTGGTGATCGACGGCGACAACGGCCTCCTGTTCGCGCCCGACGATCCGGCCGGCCTCGGAAGCGCGCTCGAGCGCGCCAGCCGGCTCGACGCCGACGCCTGGCAGGAGATGGCCAGGCGCGCGTTCCAGACCGCCAACCGCTACGACTGGCGGGTGATCGGCCACCTGCTGTCGGGAATGCTCTACCGTCTGACCGCGCGCCCGCGGGTGCGCCGCGCCGCGGGCGCGCCGGTGGCCGAGACCTGACGGGGCGGCGGTCGATGGCGGTCCCGCCCAGGGCGCCGACCCTGCCGCCCGGCCTGCTCGACCGGCTGCGCGGCGCCCTGGCGGCGGTCCGCCCGGGCCGGTCCGGCGCCAACGAGAAGCCGGCCGCCGAGCCCGCCGCGCCCGACCAGGCGCCGGCGGCCGACGCGCCGCGCGCGGTGATCTTCGTCACCGTCTTCGGTCTCTCGACCCCGGCGCTCGAGGAGGTCCTCGAGGTCGTGATCCGGGAAGGCAGGGACACGCCCGTGACCCCGGTGTTCCTCACCGATTCGCTCGACTTCAAGCCGTTCCGCGAGCGCCGGCTGCGGTTCGAGTACCTGCCCGACGGCGGCCGCCGGCAGCGCTTCGCGCCCGATCTCGACTGGCGCGCCTACGAGCGCCGTCGCTACCGTCTGCTGGTCGACAAATGGCGGCCGCAGTCCCTGATCTCGTTCGGCACCCCGCCGCCCGCGGACTGCGCCGCGGCGATCAAGCCCCTGACCTAGGCGCGCTCAGCCGCCGTTCAGCCGCAGCCATTGCTCGGCCCGGGCCTTGGTTGCGGCGACGGTCGCGGGGGGCACCTCGGACAAGAGCTCGGCCAGCAGGCGCTTGCCCTTGTCGTCGCCCATGGCGCCCGCGATCCGGTAGCGGAACAGCGCCTCCGCCGGGTCGGCCGCGACCCCGAGCCCGGCCCGGTACATGGTGCCGATCTCGGTCTCGGCGCGCGGGTAGTCGCGCGCCGCGGCGAGCTCGAGCAGGCGCAGCGCCGCGGCCGGGTCCCTGGCCACGCCGTTGCCGTTGAGATAGGCGAGCCCGAGGTGGAAGGCGCCGTGCCGGTTGCCGAGATCCGAGGCCTTCTTGAACCATCGGTTGGCCTCGACCGGGTCCTTGGCGACGTACTCGCCTTGCGCGTACATCATGCCGAGGTTGTCCATGGCCGCGGTCTGGCCGAGGTCGGCGGCGCGCTGGTAGAGGTCGAAGGCCTTGGCCGGATCCGGCGCCACGCCCAGGCCCTCGCGGTAGTAGAGCGCGAGGTTGTCCATCGCGTTCGGCCAGTAGTTCGAGACCGACAGCTCCAGCCAGCTGCGGGCATGGACGAACGACTGGGGCACGCCCCAGCCCTCGCGGTAGGCGCGCGCGATCCCGACCCGGCCGCGGTCGTTGCCGAGCAGCGCCGCCTGCCGGTAGTCGTCGGCCGAGCGCCGGTCGTCGCGCGCGACCCCGCGCCCGGTCAGATACATGTAGGCGAGGTTGCTGTAGGCCGCGCCATAACCCTTGGCCGCCGCCTGCTCGTAGAAATGGCGCGCCTCGTCGAACCGCTCGGCGATGTCGAGCGCCCGGCCGAGCTGGAACAGAAGGCGCGGGCTGTCGGGCTCGCGGGCGAGGTCGAGGGCGCAGGTCCGGATCGCGAGCCGGGTGTTGACCAGGCCGGTGCGGATCGCCGGCGCGACCCGGAGCGGGTCCTGGTCGTCGGCGGCGACCAGGTCGCAGGGCCGGACGTAGCTTTCGAGCGAGCCTTCGAGCGGCGGTGCCGCTGGCTGCGGCAGGGTCAGCGGATGCGGCTCGGCGCCACGCCGGACCAGCAGCTGGCGCCGGTCGGCCGCGGGCCCGGCCATCGGCGAGCTCGGGAAGGCCCGCACGAAGGCCTCGAAATCGGCCGGGTCGTTGCTGCCGCGGATCTCGTTCCAGAGCACGCTCGCGACCGTGATCGCACCGCTCTCGGCCGGTGCCGGCTTGGGTTCGGCGGTCTGCACGTCCGGTCCGTTGAAATAGAACTCGTGCTCCAGCGAGCCCGAGATCCAGGGCAGCTGGAGGCCGTCGGTCGCCTCGCGGACCCGGCCGCGCACCTGCCGGAACAGATCGAAGATCTCGACGTGCGGCCGGCCGAGCGCGGTCACCAGGGCGGCGGTGAACGGGCTGTTGCCGCCGGTGCCGTCGAGCGCCGCCTCACCGGCGGCGGTGGCATAGGCGATCAGGCTCTCGCCCGCCCCCCGCTCGACGTTCGCGAGGCCGTTGCCGAAGGCATCCGCGAACGCGCCGAACGGGTTGTTGCGGCAGGCATCGAGGATCACGATCGTGATCCCGACCTTGGCCTGCTGGATCTCGGCTATGATCTGGTTGAGCGAGGGGGCTCCGGCCGGCAGCTGGTCGGGCGAGCGTAGCTTGATGTCGGTCGGCAGCAGGTAGTTGATGCCGCGATACTGGACGCCGTGGCCGGCATAGTAGAAGAGCGCGGTGTCGCCGTGGGCGAGGCTCGCCTGCAGGTGCTGGACGCCGGCCTTGAACCGGGCGAGGTTGGCGTCCTCGAGCAGGACGACCTGGAAGCCGAGCTCGCTGAGCACGCCGGCGATCGCGCGGGCATCGTTGCGCGGATTGTCGAGCGGGGAGAAGGGATAGGCGCCGTTGCCGATCACCAGGGCGTGCCGGGCCGCGGCATCGGCCGCCTGCGTCCAGCTGGCCACGATCATGGCCAATGCCAGCAAGCTGACCCGCCCGGCAGCGATAATCGTCGCGGCTCCAGAGCGTCGGATTCGCTGACCAGACGGCCACGAGGACCAGGGATTTACCACGGTCTGCTCCGTCTATCCCGAATAGATCAAGGTGTTTCACCTGACGGTGGCACCGGCACGGGAGAATATTAACCTTTCTACGGCGTGCCAAGCCGCGCCATCCTGGAGCATACTGGGCGACCGGCATCACTGGAGGGGATCGTCTCGTGACCCGTAAGACCGCCAGGCCCGATCGGGGCCGCCTCGATCCGAGCCACGGGCTCCGGCCATGAAATACCTCGCGACGCTCTGCTCGAGTGTGCGGGCGCTGATGATCGCGGCGCTCGCCGGCGGCCCGGTCGGGACCGCCACCACGAGCTATGCCCAGAGCAACGGCGACCGCGAGGCCGCGGAATGGAACTCGGCCCAGGGCCTCGGCACCGCCGCCGCCTACCAGCGCTACCTCGAGCAGTATCCCGTCGGCCGGCATGCGGGCGACGCCTTTCGCAACATGATCGAGCTGACGATCGACCCCGACGCCGCGGTCAGCGGTCCCGGGGCCGGTCCCGGCAGCGTCAGCCGGTCGACCCGCGGGCTCGTGGTCGATCTGTATTGACGATCCTTCGAGGCTGTCTCAATGAGCGTTGTAGCCACCGGCGAAGGGAGCCCCGACGACGTGCGAGTTGTGTTAGGATGACGACCGGGTCGCGACTTCGGCCCGGGAGAGGGCAGGTGATGCGTCGCTACGCCATGGGCCTCGGCCTGATCGTGCTGGCGCTCGGCGGTTGCGCCACGCCGCGGCCGCCCGAGATCGGCTATCTGGCGCCGACCGGCGTGCCGCCGGCCGCCCGCAGCGCGGCCATCGCGCAGCCGGCGGAGCTGGTGTTCGGCAATCTGGTCGACCGGCTGCAGCAGGCGGACTTCAAGGTCACCCATCTCGACGAGCAGGCCGGTGACGTCGTGGTCCAGTACAGCGGCGACCCCGAGCCCTACGTCGATTGCGGCTGGATCGTCACCTATCAGACCGGCGAGCTCGACCGCATCCCGGCGGCGAGTGCCAGCGCCGGCTTCGATCACAAGCTGGACAAGCGCGTGGTCAAGCTGAAGCGTGACCTCCGGCTCGACGGGCGCATGGTGATCCGGCTCGATCGGGAGGGTCCGGACACGGTGGTCAGCCCGACCGCGACCTACGTGCTGACCAAGACGATCGACGTCGACGGGTCCGACGGCAGCCCGCGCGGGCAATCGCGCGAGACGGTCAGCTTCGCGACCGGCCAGACCGGCAAGTTCACCAAGGGCACGGTCTGCCAGCCGAACGGCCGGCTCGAGCGGGTCGTGCTCGACAGCCTGCCGGCGACCTCGATCACGCGCCCGCCAGCGCCGGCGCCGGCGCCGGCGCGCGGTCCGGTCGTGGCCAGCGAGCCGCTGGCGCCGCCGCCTGGCGCGCCGGCCGCCGGTCCGGCCACCCCGGCCGCGGCGCCGCCGGTCCGGCTGGAATTGACCGAGCCCCTGGCGACCCAGGTCGCCGCCGCCACGGCGGGGCTCAGCTGTGCCGCGGTCGATGCCCGCGTCGGCGCCGACAACAGCGTCCGGCTGACCGGCCACGTCAGCAGCGAGCAGGACCGGACCAGGCTCCGGCAGTCGCTCGGTCAGATCGCCGGGGTCGGGGCGGTCGAGACCGCCGATCTCGAGATCGCGCCCTGGCCGACCTGCGAGCTGCTGCAGGTGCTGGCGCCCTATGACGCGGCCGGCTCGAGCGCGGATCCCGGCCTCGAGATCACGACCGCCGGGCGCAACACGCGGCTGCGCGAGGGCGACGCTCTCACGCTCGACGTCTTCCTGCCGCGCTCGGCCCGCTATCTCTATCTCGGCTACGCGCAGCACGACGGCCGGGTCGGCTACATCACCACCATGCCGGTCCAGAAATGGGCCGAAGGCACCGGCGCGATCCGCTACGACACCGGCTTCCAGATCTCGGCGCCGTTCGGGCGCGAGATGATCGTGGCGGTCGCCTCGGCGAAGCCGCTGTTCGACCAGCCGCGGCCGGGCTACGAGCCCGCGGCCGATTACATCGCGGCGCTGAAGCAGCGGCTCGGCGTGCTCCAGGCGAGCGGTCCGGCCGGCTCGGTCGCGACCAGCCACCTGTTCATCACGACCGAGCCCGCGCGCTCGTCCTGAGGCCGGGCCGGGCAGCCGGGAGCGCGGACCGCGGCAGCTGAGATGAAGAGGCTGATCCACCTCCTGCTGATCCTGGTCCTGGCGGCGCCGCTGCCGGCGACCGCGGCGGTCCCGAGGCAGGACGCGGCCGCCGGAAGCCGTCCAGCGGGTCGCGCTGGTGATCGGCAACGGCCGCTATCAGCATCTCGACCAGCTCGCCAACCCGGCCAACGATGCCCGCGCGGTCGCGGCCGATCTCTGGGACCTCGGCTTCGAGGTCATCGAGGTGATCGATGCCGACCTCGGCCAGACGCTCGCCGCGATGACCACCTTCGCCGGCCGGCTGCGGCCCGGCACGGAGGCGCTGTTCTATTACGCCGGCCACGCCGTGCAGTGGAAGGGCGCCAATTTCCTGCTCCCGGTCTCGGCCCGGGTGGCCAGCAACGCCGACCTCCTGAACCAGGCGATCGATGCCGGCGCGGTGGTCCGGATCATGGACAAGGCCGGTGCCCGGCTGAACATCGTGATCCTGGATTCCTGCCGCAACAATCCGTTCCCGGGCGGCATCGCCGAGGGCTCCTCGGGCCTCGCCGAGATGCGCGGCGAGGGTGCCGAGATGGTGATCGGCTATGCCACCGCGCCCGGCACGGTGGCCAGCGACGGCGACGGCCGGCACAGTCCCTACACCGCGGCCCTGCTCAAATATCTCGAGCAGCCGGGGCTCGAGGTCGGGACCTTGTTCCGCCGGGTCCGGGCCGAGGTCCGGCTGACGACCGAAGGGCAGCAGATTCCCTGGGTGTCGAGCTCGCTCGAGGGCGAGTTCTATTTCCGCCCGGCCGGCCAGCCCGCGGTCCAGCTGGCAGCGCTCGGCGATTCGCCGACCGACACGCTCGGCATGCTGCCGCCCTCGGCGGTGGTCGAGCTGGCCTACTGGCAGTCGATCAAGGACAGCCGCGACCCGACCGAGCTTCAGGCGTTCCTGGAGCGCTATCCGGACGGCAACTTCGCGGACCTCGCCCGGCGCCGGCTGGTCGAGCTGCGCGCCCGGCTGGTCGGGGCCGGCGCGAGCCCGCTGCCGCAACCGGCGGCCGGGCCGCCGCCGGCCGGCGCGTCGGGCGAGCTCGAGAGCTACGTCGGGGTCGGTCCGGTGGCGGTCGATCTCGCCCTGCCGGCGGGCGCGGACAGTGGCCGGCTGCGCGTCCGCCTCGACCAGCTGCCGGGTAACGGCGAGCTGACGCTCGGCGCCGGCGAGGTGCTGGTCAGCGGCGACCGGCTGACCGCGGGCATGCTCGACCAGCTCCGCTTCCAGCCGCATCTCGGCAGCCGGAGCGCGCACGACCGTCTGCGCTACACGGTGCTCGACGGCGCTGCCGAGGTCGCCCACGGCGATCTGGCGATCACCGCCAGCCTGCATCCCTGCGACGTCCTGGGCGGCCATCCGCACGACCCGCACCGGGTCTCGAACGGGGTCCGGATCGAGCTGGTCGACGCGCCCGCGGCGATCGCCGCCTGCCGGCGCGCGGTCGAGCAGTTCCCGGACGTGCCGCGCTTCGCCGAGGAGCTCGGCCGCTCCTACCGCACCGCGGGTGACTACCGCCAGGCGATGATCTGGCACCGGCGCGCCGCCGCCGCCGGCTACTCGGCGGCCGAGGTCAGCCTCGGCAAGATGTATCGCGACGGTCTCGGCGTGCCGGTCGACGACGCCCTGGCCCTGCGCTGGTATCGCCTGGGGGCGGCCCAGAACGACAGCTGGGCCTGGGTCAGCCTCGGCATCATGGCGCGCGACGGTCGCGGCGTGCCGCAGGACTACGGGGAGGCGCTGCGCTGGTTCCAGCGCGCGGCCGCGGCCGGCGACGACTGGGCCTTCACCAACATCGGCCGGATGTACCTGGGCGGTCTCGGCGTCCCCCGGGACGTCGATCGGGCGGTCGCCTGGTTCGAGCGCGCCGCCAGCATGGGCGACCTGGCCGCGGAGATCACGCTCGGGCGCATGTATCGGGACGGCGAGGGCGTGGCCCAGGACTATGGCCCGGCGGTGCGCTGGTACCGGGCGGCGGCCGGCCAGGGCTTCGCCCATGCCGAGGCCCGGCTCGGCAAGCTGTACGAGACCGGCGAGGGCGTGCCCCAGGACTACGCCGAGGCGCTCAAATGGTACCGGCGCGCCGCCGCCCAGGGCGAGGTCTGGTCGCACCGCTACCTCGGCCGGCTGTACGAGACCGGCAAGGGCGTGCCCCAGGACGATCGCCAGGCGGTGCACTGGTATCGGATCGCGGCCGAGCAGGGCAACGCCTGGGCCCAGCGCGACATGGGCCGGATGTGCGAGGCCGGCCGGGGGCTCGAGCGCGACCTCCCCGAGGCGGCGATCTGGTACGCAAGGGCCGCCGGCCAGAACGACGCCAAGGCGCGCGCGCTGGCGCTCAAGCGGCTGGACGGCCTGCCCGAGGACGCCCGCGTCGCGGCCGCCGAGCGGCTCCTGATCCGGACCGGCCGGCTGCGCGGCTCGGCCGACGGCCGCCTCGATCCAGCCACCCGGGCGGCGATCCTGGCCTTCCAGCAGGCGGCGGGGCTCCGGGTCGACGGGGCCGTCTCGCCCGATCTCCTGGTCGCGCTCGGCCGCGAGATCGGCGTCTCGAGCCCCGACCCGGACCGGGAGGAGCTCTGAGCCCGCCGATGCCGGCTTTGGCCTATGATGTCCTCTTGATCAGCGACCTGCGCCTGCCCGGGCCAACCGGGCGGGCGATCGCGGCCGAGATCCGGGCGCAGGCGGCGGCCGGCTATCGGACCGCGCTGCTCCACGTCAGGAGCCCCCTGCTCGGCCGGCCGCATCCGATCAACCCGCTGATCCGCCGGACGATCGACGACGGCCTGGCCGACTGGCTCGATCCCGATGCCGCCGGCACGGCGCGCCTTGCGGTCGCCCACCACCCCGGCGTATTCGCCGAGCCGCCGGCGCGGGTGTCACGGCTGGTCGCCGAGCAGAAGCTCCTGGTGGTCAATCACCCGCTCCTCGACCCGCTGGGCCGGCCGTATTTCGACCGTCCGAGCCACCTTCTGAGCCTCGAGGACCTGCTCGGCGACGGGGTCCGTCTGGCCCCGGCCGGGGCGCAGATCCGTGCCCAGCTCGCCGCCGCCGGCTGGCCGCTGCCGCTGCTCGACCGGGACTGGCCGCCGGTGCTCGAGGCGGGCCGGGTGGCGGCGCCGGCGCCGCGCGCCTGGTCGGGCCGGCTCGTGATCGGCCGCCACGGCGAGCTCGACCGGCTCGCCTGGCCGCTGCCCCGGCCGCTGCTGCTGGCGACCTATCCGGACGATCCCGAGCTCGCGGTCCGGGTGCTCGCCGACCGGCGGCGCCTCGCGGCCCTGCTCGGCGAGCTGCCCGCCAACTGGACCCTGGTCGATCCCAGGACGACCCCGGTCGGTGACTTCCTGGCCGGGCTCGACGGCTACGTGCACCTCGGCGCCGATGCGGTCCAGCCGGTCCGGCTCGAGATCGTCGAGGCCCTGGCGAGCGGCGTGCCGGTCGTGCTACCGGCGGCGCTGGCCGCCGAGTTCGGCGATGCCGCGGCCTATGTCGAGGCGGACGGCCTGCGGGCCGCGCTCCGCAGCCTCGAGCGCCCGTCGACCCGGGCGGTGCTGGCCCAGCGTGCCGGCGATCTGGTCGCCCGCCGGTTCAGCCCGGGCGCCCACGTCGAGCGGCTGCGGGCGCTGATCGGGCCGCCGGCGCCGACCCGGAGCCTGGTCTTGCGGCGCGAACGGCGACCGCGCCAGCGCGTCCTGTTCCTGTCCTCGAACGGCATCGGCATGGGCCACCTGACCCGCCTGCTCGCGATCGCGCGTCGTTGCCCGCCCTCGGTCGAGCCGGTCTTCCTCGCCATGTCTCAGGCCGCGCGCGTGGTCGAGGAGTTCGGCTATCTGGTCGAGTTCACCGCCCATCACCTCTATCTGGACCTCGACGTCGAGCGCTGGAACCAGGCGCTCCGGGCGCAGCTCGCCGAGATGATCGGGTTCTACGACGCCCGCGCTCTGCTGTTCGACGGCAACGTCCCCTATCGCGGCCTGATCGATGCCCGGAGCGACCATCCGAGCCTGCCGTTCGTGTGGTGCCGGCGGGGCATGTGGCGCCCGGGCGCCGGCCGGGTCGCGCTCGAGCGCGCCCGCTACTTCGACGCCGTGCTCGAGCCGCGCGATCTGGCCGAGCGCTACGAGCGCGGCGGGACCGCCTACCACGGCGAGCACCGGCGGCCGGTCGAGCCGATCCTGCTGCTCGATCAGGACGAGCTGCTCGACCGGGCCGCGGCCCGCGCCGAGCTCGGCCTCGACCCCGAGCGGCCGGCGTTCCTGATCCAGCTCGGCTCGCGCAACAACTACGACTACGGCGAGCTGTTCGAGATCGCGCACGCCCACCTCCGGCAGCGCTACGACGTCCAGCTCGCGGTCGCCGAGTGGCTGATCGCCGAGGCCGCCCCGGACCTGCCGGCGGGCGCGATCCGGCTCCAGACCTATCCGCTCTGCCGCTATTTTCGCGCCTTCGACGGCGCGATCAGCGCGGTCGGCTACAATTCCTTCCACGAGCTGATCCACCATGGCCTGCCGGCCATCTTCGTGCCCAACGAGCACCCGTCGATGGACGACCAGCTGATGCGGGCGCTGTTCGCGGCGCGCCGGGGGCTGGGCTGGTGCGTGCGCACCGCCGAGCCCTACCGGGTGCGCGCGGCGATCGACCGGCTGATGGACCCGGCCGAGCGCGCGGCGATCAGAGAGCGCTGTCGGGCGCGCACCCCCGGCAACGGCGCCGCGGCCGCGGCCGCCCTGGTCGAGGAGATGGTCCTGAGCCTGCCGGCGGCAGCAGCGCCGCCTTGGGCGAGCGGTCTGGTGCACCGCCGCCGGCTCGCCCGCCGCGCCTGATCACGGCGCGCCGGGCTGACGCGGCCGGGCGCCGGGGCTAAGCTCTTGACCAGTCTTGGGGAGGGGAAGGCCATGGACGCGCCCGGTAGCGGGGTCGGGGCCCGGCGGTGGCTTGCCGCCGGCCTCGGGCTGGCGATCCTGGGAGGGGCCGGCGCGGCGGCGGCCGAGGACCGTCACGCCGGCTACTACTATCCGCCGCCGCAGACCGTCGAGACCTACCGGGCGCGCACCGAGACGCTCAAGGACAGCGGCAAGACCCGCCGGATCGGCTTCGTGGTCGAGTTGACCCGGCAGATGCTGCGCAGACCCTATCCGCCCGACTACGCGGTGTTCGCCAAGGGTGACGACGCCGAGAAGCTGTTGATCGTGGCCCTCAGGGACGGCGTGATCGACACGCTCTACCGGGCCCGGGCGCTGCTCGCGATGCTGACCGCGGTCGCGCGCGGCACGCCGCTGTTCGCACAACTCGGCGGCGAGGAGGTCCTCACCTTCTTCGATCTCATGAAGATCCTGGGCTTCACCCAGCTGACCGTCAGCGACGGCGACGGCTTCGCCCATCAGGTCGTGATCGAGTGAGGCGCGCGGCGCTCCGGCCCGGGGACCGAGCGCGCGGCGGCTCAGCGGGGCGCCGGGGGCGGCGGCAGCGGCGCCAGGTTGGCGACGGTCGACTGGATCGCGGCCTGGAGCTGGTCAAGCTGCTGGTTGGCGGCGTCCAGCTGCTCCTTGAGGCTCGCGACGGTCTGGCCGTCGGCGGCGGTCGCCGGCCCGCCCGGCATCGCCCCGTTCGGCATCGCCTCGTTGGGCGTCGCCCCGGCCGGCGTCGGCGGGCCGGCGCTCGAGGCGCGCTTCGCCGCCTCGAGGTCGGCGGTCAGCTCGGCGATCCGGGTCTCGGCGCTGGCGAGCGTCGCCTTGAGCTTGGTGACCTCGTCGCTCGCCGGCTGCTTGACCGCGGCGAGATCCTGGGCGGTCTCGCCGGCGGGCGCCTGGGCGCGCAGCTGGGCCACCTCGGTGCGCAGGTCGGCGAGATTGGTCTCCGCGGTCCGGGCGGCCTGCCGGAGCCCGGCCGCGTCCTTGAGCGCCGCCTCGAGGTCGCCGCGCAGGCGCTTGATCTCGGCCTCCGAGGTCGTGGCCCGCTCGGTCAGGGTGGCGATCTGCTGGTCGGCACCGCTGCGGACATCCGCCAGCTGCTGGCTCAGCTTGCCGCTGTCCGCGCGCGCCTGGGCCAGGGCCTGGCTGAGCTCCTGGATCTGCGCCTGGGCCTTGACCAGCCGGTCGCCGGCGGCGGCGGCGTTCGTGCCATCGGCGCCCGCGGCCTGGCCAGAGGGCTGGCCGGCGGCCGCCAGCTCCTTGATCCGATCCTGCGCCAGCGCCAGCTCCCGACGCAGGTCGTCGGCTTCGGCGGTCGTGGCCTTGGTCAGGCTCTCGGCCCGCTCGCGCGCGGCCTTGGCGGCCGACAGGGCCGAGCTCAGCTCCGGCACCCGCGCGGCCTGGGTGCGCAGCTCCTCGGTCGACTGGCTGGCCTCGGCGGCGGCCTGCAGGCTCTGGTTGACCCCCTCGAGGCGCGCCAGCTCGCGGCTCTGCCCGACCAGCTCGAAATGCTTGGCGACCGCGCTGTAGGACGCATAGGCCAGCCAGGCGATGATCAGCCCCATGGCGATCGTCACCCCGATCTGCAGCGGCCGCGACAGCACCACGTAGCGGCTGGTCAGACCACTGCGGAGATAGACCTGTCGCTCGGCAAACAAATCCTCGAACATGCCACTGCGGTGCGCCGTGTCGTCCTTGCGCATGCCGTAACTCCAACGGTCGCGATCGTCGCGGCCCAGGCAGCGGCGCGAAGCGGGACCAGATCAGTGTGGCCGCCTCCAGGCCAGCTGTGGATAAGTTTACCAAGATCAAGGGCAGTTGGATACGATTTTTTGCGCCGAGTTCTACAACCGATCCGCCAGGGAGACGAGCCTTGACCTCGAGCGCCCGCGCCGGCCTGCCGTTCGTCGATCTGAAGGCGCAGCGGTGCCGTCTCGACGGCCGGATCGAGGCGGCGATCGCCGGCGTGCTGGCGCATGGCCAGTTCATCCTCGGGCCGGAGGT
>CAVSRN010000038.1:0-32293 GCA_963730195.1 uncultured Alphaproteobacteria bacterium | reverse complement strand
GGAATGGTGACCTCGCTGGCGGTCATGACGGTCTTCACGTCGCTACCACGGCGCTGCCCGGGCGTGCCCGGGGCCCGGACGTGCCTGCGGACCCTGTCGTCGACCGCCAGGATGCTAGGTCCAAGTGGTTACATTTCGATTGACGCCGGCGCGGTTGCGTCGGTCGCAGGGTCGCCGCGCGGCCTCCGCCGCCGCAGCGCAGGTCGATCGGGGGGTGGGCAATTCATCAAACCTCAATCGAGCCGCGCTACCAGGGAGCGGCAAGCGATGGCGCGGCGGCGTGGCGCTGCCCGATGAGGAGACCTCGATGCTCAGTGCGCAGGAAGCCCTGGTCTACACGATGGTGGCGGCCGCGAATCGGATCACGAGATCGACCAGGCCGAGATCGGGATCATCGGTGATCTGGTCAACCATCTGCCGATCTTTCGGGGCGTCGACCGGGCGAAGGCGGCCGCCATGGCCAGCGCCTGCTCCAAAATGTTGGAGCAGGCCGGCGGCCGCGACCGGGTGTTCGGCCTGATCCGCGAGGCGCTCTCGCCGATGCTGCGCGACACCGCCTATGCGATCGCCTGCAACGTGATCGCGGCCGACAACCGCCTGCGGCGCAGCGAGCTGCAGATCCTCGAGCGGATCCGCGCCCAGCTCGAGGTCGAGCCGGCCCTGGCGCGCGCGATCGAGCAGGTCGCCAAGGTCCACTTCCAGGCCGCCTGACGGCTCGGGCGCAAGGCGGCGCGTCCGGGCCCGGCCTCACGGCCGGCCCGGCTCGAGGTCGGCCGGCTCGGCCGCCGCCGGCTCGCCCGGCCCCAAGGCGCCGCCGCAATGCGGGCAGCGCGCGGCGCTCCGACGTTGCGCGAGCAGGCGCAGGATCTCGGCGGCCTGATGGTCGGTCAGGCCGAGCCGGCTGCGGATCTCCTTGAGCTGGTCGCCTTCCTCCGGCGTGATCGCGCCCTTGGCCAGGGTCCGGCTGACGGCGGCCTCGAACTCCTGCCGGCGCTGGTGCAGCTGCTCGGAGAAACCCGACGCCAGCAGGCCCGCGGGCAGGGCGACCATGCCGAGGCCGACGATCGCGATCACCCCGCCGACCACCTTACCGAGCGGCGTCACCGGCACCATGTCGCCGTAGCCGACCGTGGTCATGGTCACGATCGCCCACCACATGGCGTCCGGGATGCTGGCGAACACCTGCGGCTGGGCCTGGTGCTCGGCGAGGTAGGCGAAGCTCGCCGCCACGATCAGCAGCATCATCAGCACGAAGATCGCGGCCGCGATCGGCCCGGCCTCGTTGCGCAGGACCTTGGCCAGCAGGTTCATCGACGCCTGGTAACGGGTCAGCTTGAAGATCAGGAACATCCGGAAGACGCGCACGAACAGCAGGTCCACCGGGGCCAGGAAGCTGAGGTAAAAGGGCAGGATCGCGATCAGGTCGACCAGGGCCAGCGGGGTCAGCATGTAGCGCAGCCGCCCGAGCAGCGGCTGGCGGTAGCGCCCATGCCCGCTCTCGACTGCCGACCACACCCGGAACAGGTACTCGACCGTGAACAACGCGACCGAGACCACCTCGAAGCCGTCGAGCCAGCTGTTCCAGACGGCGTCGATCGCGGCCTCGGACTTGAGGACGATCGCGACCACGTTGGCCGTGATCAGCACGACCAGCACAGCGGCCAGCAGCCTGGCCGGGGGGTCGTCGGGCTCGGTATGGTCGAGGATCTCGTAAGCTCGGTGGCGCAGTTCCGACATGTCCCATCCCTCGCGACGCGCGACCAGGCGGGAGCACCCATAGCGCACCGGCCGGCCGAGCGCACGGTCAAGCCTTGCGCCGTCCGGCGTTGATCCGGAGCGCGGCTTGTGCCATGGCCTCCCGAGCCCAGCGCGCGCCAAGCGCGCCGGGGCGATCAGGGGGAGGCCAAGCCATGACGATCTCGGTCAAGACGCCGACCACCGACCAGATCCTCGAGCTCGCGGCCGGCTTCGGCATGCACCTGGAGCGGTCCGCGGCCGACAGCTTCAGGGGCATCATGGCGGCGACGCTCGGCTCCTACGCCCGGGTCGACGAGCTGGTCGAGCCGGCGCTGCCGGTCAACTATCCACGGACCTCGGGTTGGCGGCCTATGCCCGAAGAGAACCCGCTCAACGCCTGGTACTGGCGCGCTGAGATCGTGGGGGCTCCCGAAGGCGTGCTCGCCGGCCTGCGGGTCGCGATCAAGGACAACATCTGCGTCGCCGGCGTGCCGATGGCCAATGGCTCGCGCGTGCTCGAGGGCTACGTGCCGGACGTCGACGCGACCGTGGTGACCAGGACCTCGACGCCGGCGGCACGATCGCCGGCAAGGCCGCCTGCGAGGATCTGTGCTTCTCGGCCGGCAGCCACACCTGCGTCACCGGCCCGATCCGCAATCCCTGGGCACCCGAATACTCGGCCGGCGGCTCGTCCGGCGGCAGCGCCGCGCTGGTCGCCTCGGGCGTGGTCGAGTGCGCCATGGGCGGCGATCAGGGCGGCTCGATCCGGACGCCGTCTGCCTGGTGCGGCGCCTACGGCCTGAAGCCGACCTGGGGCCTGGTGCCCTGCACCGGCGCCATGCCGATCGCCTATGCGCTCGACCACCTGGGCCCGATCTGCTCGAGCCCGGAGCACGTCGCGCGCCTCCTGACCGCGATCGCGGGCCCCGACCCGCTCGATCCGCGCACCGCTTTTTCGAAGCCTGGCGACTACATGGGCGCGCTGACGCGCGGGGCTACGGGCCTCCGGATCGGCATCCTCAAGGAGGGTTTTCGCACCCGGTCAGCGACCCCGCGACCAGCGCCAAGGCGAGGCACGCGATCGAGGTGCTGGGCAACGGGGGGCGCGCGGTCAGCGAGGTCTCGGTGCCGATGCATTACGACGCGCCGCACGTCTGGACCGCGATCATCCTCGAGGGCGCCACCGAGCTGATGCTCAAGGGCAACGGCCAGGGCAACAACTGGAACGGCCACTACACGGTCTCGCTGATCGACGCCTTCGCCCGCGGCTGGCGCTCGCGCCCGGACGACCTGTCGGCGACCTGCAAGCTGGTCCTGCTGCTCGGCGAATACCTGAACCGCCACTATCACGGCCGCTACCACGCCAAGGGCCAGAACCTGAAGCCGGTGGTCAAGGCGGCCTATGACCAAGCGCTCGAGACCGTCGACATCCTGGCGATGCCGACCATCCCGTTCCCGGCGACCAGGCTCCCGGCGCGCGACTGCCCGCTCGAGGAGTACATCGACCTCGCCCTCAACATGCAGCAGAACACCTGCCCGTTCGACGTCGCCGGGCACCCGGCGTTCACGATCCCCTGCGGCCTGGTCGACGGCCGGCCGGTCGGCCTCATGCTGGTCGGCCGGCACATGGACGAGGCGACCGTGATCGCCGCCGCCGAGGCCTACGCGAAGGCGGTCGACTGGCGGAGCCAGTAGCCCCCTGCCCTCCCCGGCGCGGCGACGAGGGCAGGTTCGAGGACCACGGCTGATCAGGACGCGAGCGCGAGCCCGGCGTCGGGCGCCGGGTAGTCGGTGTAGCCGCGCTCGGTGCCGCCGTAAAAGGTGGCGGGATCGGGGGCGTTGAGCGGCGCATTGCGGACCAGCCGGAGCGGCAGGTCGGGGTTGGCGAGAAATCGCGCCCGTCTCCGCCCTCCGATCCGTTGCTCACAAAAAAGACACCCGCTTCCTCGGTCCGCACCAGGTCGAGGTCACGGGCGAGAACGGCGAGCGCAAGACGTTCGAGGCGCTGCGCTTCGTGCTCGCGGTCGGCACCCGCCCGTTCCGTCCCGACTACGTGCCGTTCGACGGCGAGCGGGTGCTGGACAGCGATGAGATCATCGACCTCAAATTCCTGCCGAAGAGCCTGGCCGTGATCGGCGCGGGCGTGATCGGGGTCGAGTATGCCAGCATCTTCAACGCGCTCGACGTCCAGGTCACCCTGGTGGAGAAACGGGGTCTGGACTCCTTGGGACTCGGGACGGATCAGGTCAGGAATGGACGGACCGTCGCCAGGAATTCGGTTGGCCGGTCGGCGTGGACCTGATGGCCGGCGCCGGCGATGGTGGCGTACTCGACCTTGGGGAAGAGCTCTTTGATCACCGGCCGGTGCTCGGCGCGCACGTAGGTCGAGCGGCTGCCGGCGATGAACAGCGTCGGACCCGGATAGGCGAGCCCCGCGCTCGGCGGAAAGCCCATGAGCTCGGGCAGGCTCGCAGCGATCGCATCGAGATGGGCGCGCCAGGCGTAGCCCTGCGGCGTCCGCACCAGGTTCTGGAGCAGGAACGCCCGCATCATCGTGTCCCGGATCGTCCTGCCCAGCTGGTCATCGACCTCGGTGCGGCGGGTGACACGAGTGAGGTCGACTGCACGCATGGCCTCGATGTACGCGGCGAGGCTGTGGTGGTAGACGACCGGCGCGACGTCGACCACGACCAGGCGTGCCACCAGATCGCCCCGGGTGAGCGCCAGCCGCATGGCGACCTTGCCGCCGAGGCTGTGGCCGAGGAGCGCGACCGGGGCGAGGCCGCCCTGCTCGATCGACGCCGCGACGTCGCCGGCCATGTCGTCGAAGCTCATGGTATCGGCCCAGGGCGAGCGGCCGTGGTTGCGCAGATCGAGCGCGAGCACCCGGTGGCGTTCGCCGAGCTGCTTGCCGATGCTGCTCCAGTTGCGGGCCGAGCCCAGCAGGCCGTGCAGCAGGACGATCGGCGGGCCAGCCTCGCCGACGGCATCGCCCGCCAGCTGGAGCGCCATCACCAGGTCACTTCGTCGAAGAACGCCGCGATCGCAGCCGCGGCCGTATCGGGCGTCTCATAGTGCACGAAGTGGCCGGCGTCCTCGGCGATCGTGATCTCGGGCTCCTCGAAGAACTCACCAAGGCGGTCGGTCCATTCGGCCTTCAGGATCGGATCGTGGCGACCCCACATGACGCGGGTCGGCAGCGTGATCTTGGGCAGTGGCGCCACCTCCTCCCGGATCACCGCGGCGCGCGCCTGGGCGACGCTCAGGTACCAGTCGAAGCCGCCCTGAAGGTTGCCCGGCTTCAGGAAGTTGTCGACCCAGGCCTCGAGGTCGGCGTCGAAGGCGTGCGGGTCGTGCGCCCAATGCTTCAGAAAATGGCCGATGTAGGTCCGGCAGGCGTGGCGCGAGCCGCCGACCAGCTCGGCTGCCCAGGGCATCTGGTGGAATGACTGGTACCAGATCTCGATCAGGTGCGCGGCCTCGGCCCAGCGCCGGCCGATCCCGGGATAGGGGCAGTTGAAGAAGAACAGGCCCGCGATCCGTTCCGGGTGCTGGCGCGCGAGCGCCTGGGCGACGAAGGCGCCGACGTCGTGGGCGACCAGGCCGACGCGCGCGGTCCCGAGGCGGTCGAGCAGCGCCAGCAGGTCCCTGGCGTGGACCTCCGGGCCGGCGTCCCGGGACGGGCCGCTATCCGGCTTGTCGGTGGCGCCGAAGCCGCGCAGGTCCGGGGCCAGCAGCTGGAAACGATCCCGAAGCCGGCGCATGCAGGGCGCCCAGGTCAGCCAGAACTCCGGCCAGCCGTGCAACAGGAGCAGCGGCCGGCCGCGGCCGGCGCGCGCCAGGTGGATGCTGATGCCGTTGGCCGGCAGTCGCAGGGATTCGAACCCATGGCTGGTCGGATCGAGCTTGGCGGTCACGTCGATGCTTGACCTCGAGGTTGGCGACGGTCTGATTGTGGCCGGCCGGCGCGCAGAATCAACCGTCAGAGGATGCGCGGATCGAGACTTTTCCCATCGGCCCGCCTGGGGTAGGGTCGACGGTGAGGGCTTGGGTACCAATAGTCCCTGTAAGCACCAATGGGAGACGACCGATGCGCAGCATGATCACCATGGCGGCTCTGGCGATGCTCCTCGGCGGCCCGCTCGCCGGCGCCCAGGCGGCGACCATCTCGATCTCCTGCGGCGCCGTCGGCCTGGAGCTGAAGCTCTGCCAGGACGGCGCCAACGCCTGGGCCAAGGCGACCGGCAATCAGGTCACCGTCATCTCGACCCCGAACTCGTCGACCGAGCGCCTCGCGCTCTATCAGCAGATGCTGGCCGCCAACTCGGCCGACATCGACGTCTTTCAGATCGACGTGATCTGGCCCGGCATCCTCGCCAACCACTTCATCGACCTGGCGCAGCACATCGACCAGGCCGACATCGACCAGCATTTCAAGGCGATCATCGAGAACAACACGGTCGACGGCCACCTGGTCGCGATGCCCTGGTTCACCGACGCCGGGGTGCTCTACTACCGCAAGGACCTGCTCGAGAAATACGGCAAGCAGCCGCCGACCACCTGGCAGGAGCTGACCGACACCGCCAAGGCGGTCGTGGACGGCGAGCACGCCGCCGGCAACGACAAGATGCTGGGCTTCGTGTTCCAGGCCAAGGCCTACGAGGGCCTGACCTGCGACGCGCTCGAGTGGGTCGACAGCTTCGGCGGCGGCACGATCGTCGACGCCGATGGCAAGATCACGATCAACAACCCGAAGGCCGCTCAGGCCCTCGACCTCGCGGCCACCTGGATCGGCAAGATCGCGCCCGAGGGCGTGCTCAATTACTCCGAGGAGGAGTCGCGCGGCGTGTTCCAGTCGGGCAACGCCGTGTTCATGCGCAACTGGCCCTACGCCTGGGCGCTCGGCAACGCCCCGGACAGCGCGATCAAGGGCAAGATCGGGGTCACGGTCCTGCCGATGGGCGGCGCGGACGGCAAGCACGCGGCGACCCTCGGCGGCTGGCAGCTGGCGGTCTCCAAATACTCCGCCAACCCGGACATCGCGGCCGATCTGGTCAAATATCTGACCAGTTACGACGAGCAGAAGCGCCGGGCGATCGAGGGCTCCTACAACCCGACCATCGCCAAGCTCTACAAGGATCCCGAGGTGCTCGCGGCCAGCCCCTTCTTCGGCGACCTCTACGACACCTTCGTCAATGCGGTCGCGCGGCCGTCGCGGGTCACCGGCGCCAAGTACAATCAGGTCAGCTCGGAGTTCTTCAACGCCGCCCACGAGGTGCTGAGCGGCAAGTCCGATGGCGCCACGAGCGTGGCCGCGCTCGAGAAGAAGCTCGACCGGCTCTCGCGCGGCGGCCGCTGGTGAGGCGAGCCGCCTCGGGCCGGACGCTGCGGGTGCAGCCCCTCGCGGACGGCGCAGTGGACGTGGACCGGGCGTAGACGATCAGGGAGCGCGCCATGAGTACCGTCGCCGTCGCTGCCAAAGAGGTGGTGGCTCTGCCGCCAGAGAAGGCCTCGCGGCTGACCCGCGAGCGGGTGCGCTCGGCCTGGCTGTTCATGGCGCCGATGCTGGTCGTGCTCTTCCTGGTCGCGGGCTGGCCGCTCGCCCGCACCATCTGGTTCAGCCTCACCGACGCCAATCTGTCCGACCTCGAGGGGGCCCAGTTCATCGGCCTGGTCAATTATTTTTACCTGCTGCAGGACCCGGACTGGTGGAACGCGGTCTGGAACACGGTCAAGTTCGCGACCGCGTCGGTCACCATCGAGACCGTGCTCGGCATGGCGATCGCACTCGCCCTCAACGCCCATTTCGGCGGCCGCGGCCTGCTGCGCGCGGCGGTCCTGATCCCCTGGGCGATCCCGACCGTGGTCTCGGCCCAGATGTGGGGCTGGATGTTCCACGACGTGTTCGGCGTGATCAACGCGATCCTGAGGCTGATGGGTCTGATCGACAAGGGCATCGCCTGGACCGCCTCGCCCTCGACCGCGCTGATCGCGATCATCATCGTCGACGTCTGGAAGACCACGCCGTTCATGGCGCTGCTCCTGCTCGCCGGCCTGCAGATGCTGCCCCAGGAGTGCTACGAGAGCGCCAAGGTCGACGGCATCCACCCGGTCCGGGTGTTCCTCAAGGTCACCCTGCCGCTGCTCAAGCCGGCGCTGATGGTCGCGATCATCTTCCGGGTGCTGGACGCCTTCCGGATCTTCGATCTGATCTACGTGATGTCCGGCAACAACAAGGACACCATGTCGATGTCGGTCTACGCCCGCCAGCAGCTGGTCGACTTCCAGGACGTCGGCTACGGCTCGGCGGCCGCGACCATGCTGTTCCTGATCATCGCCGTGTTCACGGTCGCCTATCTGACCCTGGGCCGGATCGGCCGCGAGGATTGATGGCACAACGCGAGCTCAACGGCAGCTGACCCGGCTGGATTCCGGCGGCGATTTGAGCTAATGGTGATCTGGTTCCGGGTGCCGGCACACCCGGGGCGACGAAAGAGGAGGGAGCACGCCTCGGCGGATAGGCGCGAGGCCGGTCGGCGATGCTGGTGGACTTCGAGGCCACGGTGGCGGCGTTGGCGGAATCGATTCTCCGCGAACGTTGCGCGGGGACCTGGAAGGGCAGCGTTGACGAGTATGCGCCGGTCGCACGCTTTCTACTGGCCGTTCATGCGCGGATGCCGGACTATCTGCGGTTCCCCTTCCGCTGCCTGACCCTGATTTTCGACCTCTCGGCGTTTTTGGTGACTGGGCGGACCTTTCACCACCTGCCCCACGCCCTCCGCTGGCGGCAGATCGAGGCTTGGCGCGGATCGGCGCTCGGCGTCCGACGTGATCTGATCAAGTTTTACGAGACCCTCGCCGTCTACGCCTGGTACGCCGAGCTCTACGGCGGGGATTACGTGAATGCTCTCACCATCTGAAGCCGCCACACGGTCCGCGGACGGGCTGCGGTCGGAGATCGTCGTGGTCGGCTCGGGTCCCGGCGGGGCCGTGACCGCGGCCCTGCTAGCGGAGGCTGGACGCGACGTGCTGCTGATCGAGGAGGGGCCGCATCTCCCGCTCGATTCCGCCCCGCATTTCTCGCGCGAGGAGATCCTGCAAAAATATCGCAACGGCGGCATCACGGTCGCCATGGGCAAGGCCAAGGTGGCCTACGTCGAGGGCTGCTGCGTCGGCGGCGGCAGCGAGATCAACCGCGGTCTCTATCATCGCACGCCGGCCGAGGTCCTCGAGGCCTGGCGGCGCGATTTCCGGGTCGAGGCGTTGAGCCCGGCCGAGCTTCAGCCGCATTTCGAAGCCTGCGAGCAGACCGTCCGGGTTTCCTACCTGCCCGGCGCGGCGCCGGTGATCTCTCTGAAGCTGTACGAGGGGGCGAGCCAGCTGGGGTGGCACTGCATCGAGGTGCCGCGCCTGTTCAGCTACGCTGCCGACCGGAGTTCGGGTCCGCCCGGGACCAAGCAGTCGATGACTGAGACCTTCGTGCCGCGCTATCTCGCCGCCGGCGGACGGCTGTTGCCCGACACGCGGGTCCTGCGCCTGACACGTCACGGCGGCCGCTGGCACCTGCGCGCCGCGCGGGCCGCGGGCGGCGCCAGGAAGCAGGCCGTCGACATCTCGGCGGCGACGGTGTTCGTTGCCGGCGGAGCGGTGCAGACGCCGGCGCTGCTCCGACGCTCCGGGCTGACCCGCAACATCGGCGACACGCTCCGCTTCCACCCCATGGTCAAGGTCGTCGCGAGGTTTGGCGACGAGGTCAACCAGGCGAGCGATCTCGAGCCGGTCCATCAGGTCAAGGAGTTCGATCCCCGCTTCAGCATGGGCTGCTCGATCAGCAAGCGGCCGGCGCTGGCGCTGGCCCTGGCCGATCATCCCGAGTGGCTTCGCGACCTCGACCGCGACTGGCGCCACATGGCGATCTATTACGTGCAGAGCACGGGCGGCCGGGCGACGGTGCGCCCCCTGCCCGACTTCCACGACCCGCTCGTGCGCGTGCAGGCGAACCCGGCCGACGCGAACGACCTCCTGGAGGGCCTGCGTCGCCTGTGCGAATGCCTGTTTGCGGCCGGTGCGCTTGCGGTGTATCCCAGCATTGCGGGCTGGCCGCTGCTGCGCTCGCAGGCCGACCTCCAGCAGCTGACGCTGCCGGCGAACGGATCGAACGTCACGGCCCTGCATCTGTTCTCGAGTTGCCCGATGGGCGAAGATGAGGCGCGCTGTGCCACGGATTCCTTCGGCAAGCTGCGTGGCACCGACGGGCTCCATGTCGCCGACGCCTCGCTGCTGTGCGGCCCGACCGTGGTCAACCCGCAGGGCTCGGTCATGGCCGTCGCGCACCGCAATGTCCTGGAGTTCTTGGCTCGCGCCCGGTGGCCAGCGGCCGCCTGAGGCCCGGAGAAGCGCATGCGGCATCTGATCACGGGCGGCTCGGGGTTCGTCGGCAATCTGGTCGCCCGCCGGCTCGCCGAGCGCGGCGAGCGGGTGCGCGTGCTCGACGTCTGGGAAGATCCCTCGCGGCCCGAGGAGATCGAGTACGTCGCCTGCGACATCCGCTACCGGGAGGGCGTCGCGCGCGCCCTCCAGGGGATCGACGTCGTCCACCACAATGCGGCGCTGGTGGCGCAGACCGATGCCGGCTCGGACTACTGGCAGGTCAACGTCGAGGGGGCGCGGATCGTCGCCGAGGAGGCCGCGCGCGCCGGTGTGCAGGCGATCGTCCACACCAGCTCGACCGCGGTCTATGGCATCCCCCAGGACCAGCCGATCACGCTCGCGACACCGACCCGGCCGGTCGAGCCCTATGGGCGCTCTAAGCTCGCGGGCGAACAGGTGGTCGACGAGATCTGCCGCCGGCACGGCATCCGACTGATCACCATCCGCCCGCGCGCTACCCTCGGCGCCGGGCGTCTTGGGATCTTTCAGATCTTGTTCCAGTGGATCAAGGAGAACCGCAGCGTCTACGTGATCGGCAGCGGCGACATCAAGTTCCAGTTCATCCACGCCCACGATCTGATGGACTTCTACATGCTGGCGCTCGATGCCGGTCAGAGCGGCACCTATAACGTCGGTACCGACCGCTTCGGCACCCTGCGCGGCGATCTCGAAAGCCTGATCGCCTATGCCGGCAGCAGCTCCAGGGTCAGGAGCCTGCCAAAGGGCTTGGCGATCAATGCGCTCCGCCTGCTGTACTGGCTGCGCCTGTCGCCGCTGGTGCCCTGGCACTACCTGACCTATCACAAGGCCTGCTATTTCGACCCGGGGCCCCTGCTGCAGATGGGCTGGAAGCCCCGCTACTCCAACAGGGACATGCTCCAGGAGAGCTACGACTGGTTCCTTGCCAACCCCGAGCCGCGGCGCGCGGGACCCGGCTCGCCGCACCGCTCGCCGATCCGCCAGGGCGTGCTCTGGCTGGTCAAGCAGTTGTCCTGAGCGCCGGAGCGGACGTCGAGGGGCGGACCCGCGGAGGACGAGCGATGAACCGCAAGCTCAAGAAGCTGCTCGGCCGGATCGCCTTCTACCTGTTCCTGCTGGTGATCGTCTTGTACACGGTGTTCCCGTTTTACTGGGCGATCGTGTCTTCGCTCAAGGCGGGCTCGGACCTGTTCAAGGTCGACTTCTGGCCGCCGCATCCGGCCTGGGACAACTATGTCGCGGTGTTCCGCGAGCAGCCGTTCGGGCGCAACATCCTGAACTCGATCTTCGTCGCGGTCTCGACCGTGGTGCTGTCGCTCTCGCTCGCGGTCGCTGCCGCCTATGCCCTCGGCCGGATCCAGTTCCGTGGCCGCACGACCTTGCTGATCGTGGTCCTCGGCGTCTCGATGTTCCCGCAGATCGCGGTGCTCTCCGGCATGTTCGAGCTGATCCGCACGCTCGGCCTCTACAACAACCTGTTGTCGCTGACGCTTTCCTACATGATCTTCACCCTGCCCTTCACGGTCTGGGTCCTGACCACCTTCATGCGCGAGCTGCCCAAGGAGCTCGAGGAGGCGGCGATCGTCGACGGCGCCAAGCCCTACACGATCGTGACCAAGGTCTTCATGCCGCTGATGGGCCCGGCCCTCGCCACCACCGGCCTGCTGGCGTTCATCGCCGCCTGGAACGAGTTCCTCTTCGCCCTGACCTTCACGCTTTCCGGCGAGGAGCGCACCGTCCCGGTCGCGATCGCCCTGATCTCGGGCGCCTCGTCCTACGAGCTGCCCTGGGGCAACATCATGGCCGCCTCGGTGATAGTGACCGTCCCCCTGATCATCCTGGTCCTGATCTTCCAACGCCGCATCGTCTCCGGCCTCACGGCGGGGGCGGTCAAGGGGTGATCAACCGCGGTTATGCGCCCGTTCTAGGTCTGCCAGAGCTCCGCGAGCGCGATGAAGAGGTGCGGAAACGTCCGATCAGCCTGGGGGCATGAGCGGAACTAGCATGAGCACGTTCGGGCCGTCCTGCCGAACTTCGCCATTGCCGTACGCCACCACCCGGCCCTGATACAAAATGACGTGGTAGTCGGTCCTATCCCAGCTCCAACCAGACATTAGGCGGTTCGCGTATTTCAATGCTTCGTAGTCCCCCGCGCTTTGAAAGCCGTCTGGCCGCCCCAAGATTGCTATAACCTGCCCCTCCGACATACCGGGCTCAATCTGACGCACCGCGTCCCCAGTGATACATGCTGTCAGGAGCGGCGCGACAACGGCTAGCGCCAATCGAATTCGAACTGTTCCCATAGCGCTCGGTGCTTTCCGGCTTGTCAAAGCCACACACGGGCCATCGTCATGCGATCGTCGGCAAGGTTCACCCCTACGGCCGCCAGTCGCCGGTGATCTGGTCGAGGGTGTAGGGGCAGGTCGCGGGCAGGGCATCGGCGGCCGCCTGCTCGCCGTAGGCTTCGAGGGTCCGCGCGGTGTTGCGCCGCGCCTGGCCATAGAGCCGGGGCAGCGCTGGCTCGACCCGTGGGCGCAAGCTCGGGGTGAGCTCGCCTTCCAGCTCGCTCCGCTGGGTATAAAGCGTCTCGATCCAGCCGGGCCTGGGGTCCGCGGCTGGTGAGAATTGCAGCTTCAGAAGATGCTCCATGATCGTCCGCGTCCGGGAGCAGGTGGACCGATAGAGCGACTCGCCCAAATCATCGACCTCTTCGATCAGATGCCCCAGGTCCAGGTCGCCGAAACGCCCGGCGCGGAGCAGGTCGGCCTGTGCCTTCGACCAAGCGTAGAAGTCGGTCTCGTAGAGATGCGCCACCGCTGGCTTGATCCTGGTCGCCACGTCGCGTCTCCGTTGATATCGGCCGGGTCAGCCTAGCACAGGCCAGCCGGTCACGGCAGCCAGTCGCCGGTGATCTGGTCGAGGCTGTAGGGGCAGGTGGCGGGGAGCGCGTCGGCGGCCGCGGCCTCGCCGTGGTCGCGCAGCGCTGCAGCGGCTTCGATCCGCGCCGTCACGTAGAAACGGGCCAAGTTGGCTTCGATGCGGGGCCGGAGCGAGGGCGTCAGAGCGTCGGCGAGGTCGTCGCGCTCCCTCCGGAGGGTCTCGTGCCAGCGCAACTTTGGCTCGCTTGCTCGGGAATGCTCGAGCTTGAGCAGATATCGGATGATCGTCCGCGCGCGCGAGCGCACCTCGCGGTACAGGCTGCCGCCCACGTCCTCGATCTCCTCGATCACGTGCTCGAGGTCCAGATCAGCGAACCGCCGGGCACGCAGCAGCTCCGCCTGCGCCTTCGACCAGGCGTGGACGTCACGCTCGTAGAGGCCGCTCGGCTCGGCTTCGATCCGGGTCGCCATGCTGGCTCCAGTGCTACCGTGACAGCAAGCCTGGCCCGACCCGCCACTCCTCACGGCAGCCAGTCTGAGGTGATCCGGTCGAGCGTGTAAGGGCAGGTCGTTGGCAGCGCGTCGGCGGCCGGGTGCTCACCGTGGTCGCGGAGCGCGCCCTCGGCCAGAGCGCGGGCGTCGGTGTAGAGTTCGGCAAGCTCGCTCTCGACCTCGCGACGGATCGAGGGCTTGAGCCCGTCGCGGAGCCTGACGCGCTGCGTGCGGACGGTCGCGCGCCAGACGGAGCGCGGGTCCTGGGCCGGGGAGTGCTGGAGCTTCAACAGGTGCTCGATGATGGTGCGCATCCAATTGCGGACCGATCGTTTCAGCGCGTCGCCCAAGTCGTCGACCTCTTCGATCACGTGGTCCAGGTCGAGCTCCGCATAGCGGCCGGCGCGCAGGAGATCGGCCTGCGCCTTCGACCAGGCGTAGAAGTCCTGCTCGTGGAGCGGCTTGGGCGGCGGCTTGATCCGGGTGGCCATCTCGAAGTCCTCATGGACCCGACGATGACGAGACTACCACAGCCTGCCACGGATCACCCAGCGTGGCGGCGGAGCGCCCGGTCCGGTTGAGCCGGTTGCCGGACATGGTTGCCGGACATGGCTTTACCTCGGCGCGCGAACGGGCGACAATCGGCCGGCAGGCAGAGGGCGCGTTCGACGGGCGATTGCCAGGCGGCTAGCAGGGAGAGCAACCATGGCCGAGATCACCATGCGGGAGGTCCGCAAGTCGTTCGGGACCACGCAGGTCATCAAGGGCGTGACCCTGGACATCAAGAACAAGGAGTTCGTGGTCTTCGTCGGCCCGTCCGGCTGTGGCAAGTCGACCTTGCTGCGCCTGGTCGCCGGGCTCGAGGACATCACCGCCGGGCGGATGATGTTCGATGGCGAGGAGGTCAACGACCTGCCGCCGGCCGAGCGCGGCATCGCCATGGTGTTCCAGTCCTACGCCCTCTACCCGCACATGAGCGTCTACGAGAACATGGCCTTTGGCCTCAAGATCGCCAAGGTCGGCCAGGAAGGCGTCGATGAGCGGGTGCGCAACGCCGCCCGCATCCTGCAGATCGAGCATCTGCTCGAGCGCAAGCCCAAGGCGCTCTCCGGCGGCCAGCGCCAGCGGGTCGCGATCGGCCGGGCGATCGTGCGCGACCCGCGGGTGTTCCTGTTCGACGAGCCCTTGTCCAACCTCGACGCCGCGCTCCGGGTCCAGATGCGGATCGAGATCGCCAAGCTCCACCACGCGCTCGACGCGACCATGATCTACGTCACCCACGACCAGGTCGAGGCGATGACGCTGGCCGACCGGATCGTGGTCCTGAACGCCGGCGTGGTCGAGCAGTTCGGCTCGCCGCTCGAGCTCTACCACCACCCCCAGAACCTGTTCGTCGCGGGCTTCATCGGCTCGCCCCGGATGAATTTCCTCGAAGGCACGGTCGCGGCCGCCGCCGGTAACGCGCTCACGATCGATCTCGGCGACGGCACCCAGGTGGTGGCGCCGGTCAGCGCCAACGGCACCCAGGCCGGCGAGAAGGTCACGCTCGGGCTGCGTCCGGAGCATCTGGTCGAGGGCGGCGGCGGCGATGTCGAGCTCAAGGGCCGGGTGATCGCGGTCGAGCATCTGGGCGGCGAGACCTACGTCTACCTCGAGCACCCGGGCGAGATGCCGCTGATCGTCAAGGCGGTCGGCGAGTTCAAGACCAAGGTCGACGACCTGCTGCCGGTCGGCGTGTCGGCCAGCGCCTGCTACCTGTTCGACGACGAGGGCAAGGCCTTCACCCGATCCGCTCCCCAGCCCTGAGCGCTCAAAAACGTTCCGCTCGCGCCGGAGAGGGCGCCGGGCGGCCGATCAGAGGCCGAAGATCGAGGCCAGGCCCGCGCGCTGACCAAAGCTCGCCATGACCGCATCGCCCGGCGGCGGCTCGTGGGCGGCGCCGAGCTCGGCGGCGGCGCGCAGGACGGCAGGTAAAAGCTCGACGTCGCCGACCGAGTTCAGGAAGATGCCGGGGCGGGCCAGCAGCCAGTGGACCGCGAGGCGGATGTCGGCCGGGTCCTCGAGCGGCTGGTACCAGGTGGTGTGGTTGCGCTCAGCACCGGCCGCCCAGGGCCCGCGGGCCAGCGACTTGATGGTCTGGACCGCGACCCCGCGCTGCTCGCAGAGGGCGACGGTGGCCTCGAAGTCGGCGGCGTAGGTCTCGTGGTGGGCGCAGTGCCAGTTCCAGGGCATGAGCACCGAATCGAAGGCGAAGCGCTCGAGCGAGCGGCGGTGCATGGCGGCGACGTTCCAGCCGTGGCCGGTGACCCCGATGAAGCGGATCAGGCCCTGATCACGCGCCTCGCGCGCCGCGTCCAGCGCGCCGCCGGGTGCCAGCGCCTGCTCCCACTGGTCGGGGTGGATCAGGGCGTGCAGCTGCAACAGGTCGATCCGGTCGGTGCGCAGCCGCTCGAGCGAGCGGGCGATCTCGTCGCGGGCACCGGCGTAGTCGCGCAGGCGGGTCTTGGTCGCGAGGAAGAAGTCGTCCCGATGGCGGTCCATCCAGGGGCCGATCCGGAGCTCGGCATCGCCGTAGGAGGGTGCGGTGTCGATGTGGTTGATGCCGTGCTCGAGCAGCAGGTCGAGCACGCGGTCGGCGGTGCCCTGATCGACCCGGCCGAGGGCGGCGGCGCCGAAGATCACGGCCGTGCTCATGTGTCCGGTGCGCCCGAAGGGCCGCTGCTCGATCGTCATGTCCCTCTCCCGTTCCGCCGGTGGCTCGAGCGCGCCTGCGCGCCCGCCGCATCGCGGTGCAGCTTCGTGCAACCGGCGCGCTCTGGCAACCTTCGAGACCCTGCGGCCGGTCGCTCGAAAGAGTTGATCGGACCGGGCACAAGCGTCAGCTTGGCGCCAGCGGGACGGCGGGGTCGCGTTGGTCGCTCGGAGGGCGGCGGCCGCGCGGCGGCCGATCATCGAAAGCGGAGAAAAAGCGTGCGCATCAGGGACATGAGCTGGCAGAAGGTCGAGGCCTATCTCGAGCGCGACGATCGGGCGGCGCTGCCGCTCGGCAGCACCGAGCAGCACGCGGGGCTGAGCCTGTCGGTCGACAGCATCCTGTCCGAGAAGGTGGCGGCCGAGGCGGCCGAGCCGCTCGGGATTCCGGTTTTTCCGGTGGTCAACTACGGCCTCACGCCCTACTTCCTGGGCTTTCCCGGGACGGTCAGCCTGCGCGTCGAGACCTATGCCCGTGTCATCCGGGACGTCCTCGACAGCCTGGCGCGCACCGGCTTCAAGCGGGTCCTGATCGTCAACGGCCACGGCGGCAACCAGCCGGCGCATGCGGTCGCGATCGAGTGGATGGCCGAGCATCCGGAGGTCCGGGTCAAGTTCCATAACTGGTGGAACGCGCCCAAGACCTTCGCCAAGGTCCAGGCGCTCGATCCGATCGCCTCGCATGCGTCCTGGATGGAGAACTTTCCCTGGACGCGGCTCGCCGGTGCCGAGCCGCCGCTCGAGCAGAAGGCGATGATCGACTTCGCCCGGATGCGCCTTCTGAACCCCCAGCATGTGCGCGCCTACATCGGCGACGGCAATTTCGGCGGCTACTACCAGCGCCCGGACGCCGACATGCTGGCGCTCTGGCAGGTCGCGGTCGAGGAGACCCGTGAGCTCCTGGAAGGGCCCTGGGCGTGAGCCCGCCGGTCGTGGTCTGGGGCGCGGGCGCGATCGGCGGCACGATCGGGGCAGCACTCGCCCGCGCCGGGCGCGAGGTGCTGCTGGTCGACCGGGCGGAAGATCACGTCCAGGCGATCAACCGGGCCGGCCTCACCATCACCGGCCCGATCGCGAGCTATTCGGTGCGCGTGCGCGCCACCACGCCCGAGCGGCTCGAGGGCACCTTCGAGACCGTGCTGCTCGCCGTCAAGGGTCAGGACACGCTTGCAGCGACCAACGCCCTTCGGCCCCATCTCGCGGCCGGGGGTGCGGTCGTCTCGGTCCAGAACGGGCTCAATGAGCGGACCATCGCCGGCATCGTCGGGCCCGAGCGGACGATCGGCTGCTTCGTCAACTTCGGCGCCGACTACCAGGGCCCGGGGGTGATCATGTACGGCGGCCGGGGCGCGGTCGTGGTCGGCGAGCTCGACGGCCGGCGGACGCCCCGGATCGAGAGCCTGCACGCGCTGCTCCGGCTGTTCGAGGCCGAGGCCGTGCTGACCGACAACATCTTCGGCTATCTCTGGAGCAAGCTGATCTATGGCGGGCTGCTGTTCGCGACCGCGCTGACCGACGAGCCGATCGCGGACGTGCTCGAGGCGCCTCGCTATCGGCCGATGCTGGGCGCGCTCGGACGCGAGATCGCGGCGGTGGCGGCGGCCGAGGGGGTCAGGCTGGAGGCGTTCAACGGCTTCGATCCCCAAGGCGTTCACCGCGGCCGCCGAGCCGCCCGCGCTCGAGCGCTCGTTCGCCGAGATGGTCGCCTTCAACCGCAGGTCGGCCAAGAGCCACAGCGGCATCTGGCGCGACCTCGCGGTCCGCAAGCGGCCGACCGAGGTCGACGCGTTCCTGGCCCCGATCGCCGAGATCGCCGCCCGGCATGGCATCGAGACACCGCTCACGAGCCGGCTGGGCCAGCTGATCCACGACCTCGAGCAGGGCCGCAGGCGGCAGGATTGGGCGACCCTCGACCTGCTGACCGCCGCCTACGACAACGGGGGCGGACCTGGGCTCAGCGCTTCGGCGGGTGGGCGCGGATCGCCGCCTCGTTGACCTCGACCCCCCAGCCGGGCGCGTCGGTCAGCACCAGATGACCCGCCTCGACGACCGGCGGGCTCACCACCTCGTCCTTCCAGGGCACGTCGTCGATGTCGATCTCCATGATCCGGAAATTGGGGATCGCGGCGCAGAACTGCGCGCTCATCATGGTCGACAGATGGCCGTAGAAGTTGTGCGGGGCGCAGTTGACCTCGTAGGCCTCGGCCATGGCCGCGATCTTCATGCCCTCGAGGATGCCGTTCCAAGGGACGTCGACGATCGCGACGTCGACCGCGCCGGCATCGAGAAACGGCCGGAACTGGCGCCGCCCGAACAGGGATTCGCAGGACGCGATCGGCATCGCGGCCTGCCGGCGGATCAAGGCCAGCGCGGCCGGGTCGTAGCTGTCGATCTCGAGCCACATCAGCCTGTAGGGCTCAACTGCTTTTGCGACCTGGAGATAGCCTTCGGTCTTGAAGTTGAAGTTGAGGTCGAGCAGGAGGTCGACCGTCGGTCCGGCGCCCTCGCGGAAGGCCGCCATCTGGCGCTCGATGATGCCGAGCAGGCGCTGGTCGACGTTGAGCTCGGGCCAGCCGTCGTTGCGGGCAAAGCCCGGCTGATGCATGTAGGGCGCGCCCTGATCGAAGCAGAAGATGTTGGTCTTGAGCGCTGTGAAGCCGCGCTCGCGGACTTCCTGGCCAAGCGCCCGGATGTCGTCGAGCGAGCGGACCGGCGTGGTCCCCATGGTCGCGAAGTGGTCGAGCCGGTAGGAGCCGCAGTGCGACCAGTAGAGCCGGAGGCGCTTGCGCACCGGCCCGTTGAGCAGCTCGGCGACCGGCACGCCGAGCGCTCGCGCCTTGACGTCGACGAGCGCGTTCTCGATCGCCGCGATCGCCTGCTGGATCAGTCCGCCAGGCGCCTGGCGGGTGATCGCGTGGAGCAGTGCCGTGAGCCGCTCGACCGGGCGCGGATCCTGGCCCACCAGGTGCTCGGCGAGCTTGCGGATGACCGCGGTCAGGCCCCGGCTGCCGTAGCTCTCGTTGTACTCCGACCAGCCGACCACGCCGTCGTCGGTGGTGATCTTGAGGAACGACCACGTCCGCCAGCCGGCGTCGCAGTGCAAATCCTCGATCCGCGCGATCCGCATCCAGCTCCTCCCCCGAAAGCCCGAGCCATCAGACCAGCTCGGGCGGAGCTTGGCAACGATGGCAGCGGGCTATGGGTTCAGTCGGCGGCGAAGCAGTAGAACAGGCCGTCGCCACCGGTCGAGCGCAGCGCCTCCTGGCTGCAGCCACCGCGCGAGGGGTGCGAGCTGTTCCACGAGTGCGAGGGCGCATCGTCGCGCAGGCCCTGGCGGTCGTGATGGCCGAGCATGGCCGCACCCTCGGTGCCGCTGAGCGTCCAGTTGCCGCAGGTCCGGTCCTCGCCGGCCGCGAAGGCCGTGCCGTCCGGCTTGGAGCCGGTCAGCATGTCGTGCCGGTTCGGCTGGTCGCCGCGGCCGTTGACGACCTCGCCCCGCTCGGTCAAGGCGCTCGCCTTGTCGATGTGGTTGTCGCCGTGCAGCTGGTCGAGATCGCGCGCGATCACCACGCCCTTGGCATTCTGCCAGGGCCCCTGGCCGATCCGGTCGCGGGCGTCGATCGCGGGCGCGCCGCCAGCAGCCTGGGTGCTGAGATACGCGCGCCAGGTATGGCTGCCCGCACCGACCGCGGCTGCCAGCTGCTGGCAATGCCGGTCGGCGCCCTCGAGGCCGCCGAGATCCGCGCCCTGGCCGGAGCCGATGCTGGTCACGAAGAAGGTCAGGTCGCTCTGCTGGGCCCTGGCGCCGGCGTACAAGCCGAAGAACAGCACCAGCGCCGGGGCCAGCATCGACCATCGGATCGCCTGGTTCACGTCAGTCCTCCCCGTTCGGGTTCGGCGGTCAATTCAAAAGGATGACACATGGCGGGCGCGATCTATTCCCCGGACCAAGCGTCGAGGGCGAGCAGCCAGGCGAGCGCGAACACGCCGGCCGCCAGCGCGCCGTAGACGCGCTGCGCGAGCGCCCCTTGCGGCACCCGGGCGCCGGCGTGGGCGAGGGCGAAGCCGATCACGAGGCCGACCGCGAAGCCCGCGACATGCGCCCCGACATCGGTGCGCTCGCCGCCGAAGCCGAGGAAGGTCAGCAGCATGACCCCGGCGGCGATCGGTGCCCAGCGGCGCAGCCCGCCCCGCCAGGGCACGATCCGGGAGCGCCGGGTATGGCCCGAGAGGATGCCGAGCGCCCCGAACAGCGCGGTCGAGGCCCCGATCGCGGTATGGTCGGGAGCATGGAAGACGGCATCGAGGGCGTTGCCGAAGGCGCCCGTCATCAGCATCGCCAGCCAGGCGAGACCCGAGCCCAGGACCTCGGCCGCGAGCAGGCTGATGACCACGCCGAAGGCCAGGTTGCCCATCAGGTGGCCGAGATCGGCATGCAGGGCGAGTGCGGTGACGGTCCGCCACCACTCGCCGTCGAGGATGCGGCCGGCGTTGGCGGCGCCCGCGGTCAACCAGTCGATCGCCAGCGGCTGCCGGCGCTCGGCCGCGAAGAAGAACAGCAGGACGGCGGCGTAGACGAGCGCGCCCTCGGCCCGCCGGAGCGCCGCGCGTGCCGGCGACGGCGGCCGCCGCAGGGCGGCGTTCTCGCGCTCGTAGCAGTCGAGTTCGTGGCGCGCGCGCCAGGCCTCGAGCGGGCGGACGCAGAGCCTGACCGCGCCGGCGGCCGCGATCAGCTGGCACTCGATCCCGGCCGCCACGAGCACGAGCGCGCGCTGCTCGGCCGCGGCCCGGGCGCCGAACCGGCCGACCTCGACCAGGTCGGTCGTGCGATCATCCGAGATCTGGTCGGTCATGCGGTCGGCGCACCCTGGCAATCCCGCGAATCCTGCGGGCGTTGGCCCTCAAGACAGCTGCAACGATCGTCGGCGTCAACAACGCCGGTCGCGGCGCGCGCTCGGCACCGGCGGCCGGTTGCCTGGGCGGAGCGGTTCCGGTTGCCGGTGGGCGAACGGCGGGCCTACTATTGGTCGACCGGGCGATGGTGCCCGATGGAGAACGGCGATGGCGAAGGGTCAGAAGCGCAGCAACCGCGAGGTCAAGAAGCCCAAGGCGGACAAGAAGAAGGGCCCGCCGGCGGCGGCCACCGCCCCGGTGGTGCCCGCCAAAGCGAAGCCCGGCGGGGCGCCCGCGGCCGGCAAGCGATAGCGGCCGGGCCTGGCGGCCCAAGCCTTTGCATGCCTTCAGCCCCAGCGTCGGCCCCGGGCTTCGGCCGGCGGCGCGCCTGCCGGTCGCCACCGCCACGATCCCGGTGACCGGAGCCGTCGGCCTGGGCCGCGCGCGACGGTGCCGGTGCCTCCAGGGCGACGTCCCATGAGCAGCCTGCTGCGCTTCTTCGCCTCCGCCCGGGTCCTCTGGCTGGTGATCCCCCTGCTGGTCGTGGCGGTCGTCGTGCTCGGCTGGCTCGCCGATCTCTTCTGGTTCGAGGCGGTCGGCTATCCGCAGATCTTCTGGCGCCTGCTGCTGATCAAGCTGGCCCTGTTCGGCGCGGCGACCGGCATCGTGTTCGTCTACGCCTGGATCAATCTCCGGCTGCTCACGCGCCGGGTCGACCTGATCGGCACGGTGCCGACCACCAGCCCGATGGCTCAGGTCGCCGGCATGGCGCCACCGGGGCTGGTGCGGGCGTTCGAGCTGCTGGCACCGCTGGTCGCCGCCCTGGTCGTCGGCTTCGGCTTCGCCGAGGGTTGGGACGCGTTCATCCGCTTCCTCTGGGCGCAGCCGTTCGGCCAGACCGAGCCGCTGTACGGGCGCGACATCGGCTTCTATCTGTTCGCCCTGCCGTTCCTCGACCGGGTCCAGAACACGGTCGCGATGCTCGCCTTCGCGGCGACCGTGCTGCTGTTCAGCGCCTACCGTCGGGGCGGGCTGATCGGCTATCGTCCGGGGGTCGGGATCGTGGCGCCCCGGACGGTGCTCAACCATCTGCTGGCCAACGCGCTGTTGTTCCTGTTCGCCTGGGCGTCGGGCTACGTCCTCGACCGCTACGGCCTCCTGACCGAGTCCACGGGTGCCGTGTTCGGCGCCGGTTACACCGCGGTCCACGTCACCCGCTTCGCGCTCTGGGGTGCTGCCCTGCTCACGGTCCTGTTCGCGCTCGCCGCCTATGCCGTGGTCGCGACCGGCCGCGCTCGCCTCGTGTTCGCGCTCGTGGGCGCCTTCCTCGGCGCCATGCTGCTGATCCGGGTGGTCCTGCCGGTCACGGTCCAGCGCCTGGTGGTCGAGCCCAACGAGCTGGTGCTCGAGCAGCCCTACATCAAGCGCAACATCGATCTCACCCGGATCGCCTTCGGCCTCGATGCGGTCGACGTCCGGGCCTACGATCCGAAGCCGGTGCTCACGATGGCCGAGATCCAGGCCAACCAGGACACGGTCAACAACATCCGCCTGTGGGACTGGCAGCCGCTCAAGCAGACCTTCCGGCAGCTGCAGCAGATCCGCACCTACTACACCTTCGACGACGTCGACGTCGACCGCTACCCGCTGGCGGGCGGGCTCCGCCAGGTGCTGCTCTCGGCGCGCGAGCTGTCGCCCGACCTGCCGGGCAAGAGCGTCACCTGGGTCAACCGGCGGCTGCAGTACACCCACGGCTACGGCCTGGTCATGACCCCTGGCGCCGACAAGACGCCCGATGGCCGCCCGGTTCTGGTGATCAAGGACATCCCGCCGGTGACCCCGCCCGGGCTGGCGGTGGCGCAGCCCGCGGTCTACTACGGCGAGGAGGACAGCGGCTACCGGCTGGTCAACACCGGGGTGCGCGAGTTCGACTATCCCAAGGGCGACGACAACGTCTACACGAGCTATCAGGGCCATGGCGGCGTCCTGCTCGACAGCCCGCTCAGGCGGCTGGTCTACGCCTGGCACGAGCTCGACATCAACCTTCTGATCTCCGACTACCTGCACCCCGACAGCCGGATCCAGCTCTGGCGCCAGATCCAGGCCCGGATCGCCAAGATCGCGCCGTTCCTGAGCCTCGATCGCGATCCCTACCTGGTCCTCGACAAGGGCCGCATGGTCTGGATCCAGGACGCTTACACGACCGGCGAGCGCTTCCCCTATGCCGAGCCGACCGAGGCCGGCATCAGCTACATCCGCAACGCGGTCAAGGTCACGGTCGACGCCTATCAGGGCGACGTCAACTTCTATGCGATCGACCCCAAGGACCCGGTGCTGCGGGTCTATGCGGCGGCCTTCCCGGGGCTGTTCCAGCCGCTCGATGCGATGCCCGCGGGCCTGAAGGCGCACCTGCGCTATCCCGAGGACCTGTTCGGCATCCAGGCGCAGAAATACGCCGCCTACCACATGACCGTGCCGCACGTGTTCTACAACAGCGAGGATTTGTGGCAGATCCCGCAGGAGAAGTACGGCGGTCGCCAGGTCCCGGTCCAGCCCTACTACGTCCTGATCCGGATGCCGGGCGAGCCGCGGCTCGAGTTCCTGCTGCTGACCCCGCTGACGCCCGCGCACCGTGACAACATGATCGCCTGGCTGGCGGCGCGCTCGGACCCGCCCCACTACGGCCAGCTGGTGGTCTTCAAGCTGCCCAAGGAGCGGCTGATCTTCGGCCCGACCCAGATCGAGGCGACCATCGACCAGGACACCACGATCTCGCAGCAGCTGTCGCTCTGGGACCAGCGCGGCTCGCAGGTGCTGCGCGGCAACCTTCTGGTGATCCCGATCGACGACGCCTTCGTCTACGTCGAGCCGGTCTATCTGCGCGCCGAGGACAACGACATCCCGCAGCTCAAGCGGGTCATCGTCAGCGACGGCCACCGGGTCGCGATGGAGCCGACCCTCGCCCAGTCGCTGCAGGTGGTGTTCGGCGGCGCGCCGGAGACCGCGGTGGTCGCGGGCGCGCCGCCGACCGCCCCGCCCGCCGGCCTGCAGAACGCGCGCGACGCCCTGGACGCCGCCCAGCAGGCGCTCCGCCAGGGCGACTGGGCGGCGTTCGGCGAGGCCATGCAGCGCCTGAGCGACACCCTCGGCCGTCCGCCGGCGGCGCCGGCCGGCGCTGAGCCCAAGTCGTAGGCGCGGGCCCCAGCGCGGCTCGGTCCCGGGGTCGTCGAGCCCGGAGCGCTCAAGACCGGAGCGGCTCAAGACCGGAGCGGCTCAAGACCGGAGCGGCTCAAGACCGGAGCGGCAGGGCCACCGGGCGCATCGGCGCGCCGGTCGCGCCCCTGAGCTTGATGCAGGCGCCGAAGAAGCAGAACTCATAGACCTTCTCGGCCGCGATCTCCTCCAGATCGACCATCTCCATGATCGGCACACCCGCCTCGGCCAGCAGATAGGTGTGGACCGGCAGCCAGTTCTCCGGGTCGGCCGACGGCGCCTGCTCGAGCGCGAGGTTGTCGCCGCCGATCGTGACCGCGCCCGCCTTGGCCAGGAACTCCGCGCCCGCCCGATTGAGGCCGGGCGCATTGGTGACGTAGGCGGCGGGATCGGGCCAGGCGCGCATGCGCCCGGTCCGGACCAGGACCACGTCGCCCGGGCAAAGCTCGATCTTCTGATGCTTCAGGCAGCCCGCGAGGTCGTCCGGGCCGATGCCGTAGGAGGGCGGCAGCTGGTCGAGGCCATGCAGACCCGGGACGTCGAGCAGGACGCCACGGGCGATCACCGGCGGGTGCCGGTCGGCGCCCGCGACCTGCCAATGCCGGCTGCCGAGATGGTCCTTGGTCGTGAAGTGATTGAAGATCTCGCTGTGGTAGCCGAAGTGGTTGAGCGCATCGACGTGCGTGCCGCAGTGGGTGTACATCGACTATTTCCCCCCTTTGTCCCCCTCGACGCTCTACGCCTTCACCTATACCGACCTCACCGGACGGGCCAACGGTGATCGAGGTCCCGCCCGGCATTCTCGGCTTTCTCGACGACGGCTGGCGCGCTTCATTGGCAACATGGGCGTGACCGGGCCGGACAAGGGCAAGGGCGGCAAGTATCTGGTGGTGCCCCCGGGCTATGCCGGCGACATCCCGGAGGGCTATTTCCTGCTCAAGCCGCCGACCAACCGGAACTTCATGTTCCTGCGGGGTTTGATCGAGAACGGGCTGGAGCCTGCGGTCGAGAACATCATCTCGAACCTCAAGGTCTATCCGCTGAAGGATGCGGCAAACCCGGCGACCACCGAATTCGTCGACATGTCCAACAAGGCGTTCAACACCGTCTTCCCCAGCGACTTCAGCTACTTCGAGAACCTCAACGAGGTCATCCAGGAAGAGCCGATCGAGGCGATCAGCCCGGAAGTGCGCGGTGTGATTGCCGCCATCGGCATCGTCAAGGGTAAGCCCTTCGCCCCCGATGCGCGGATGAAGACGCTGCTGACCAAGGCCGCTACGCTGGGCGCTGCGGCGTCGCGGGCAATCACCTACCAGCCCCGGATCGCTGGCGTGCGAATTATCCCGACGATCCCAAGAGCGTCTGGTCCACCGCCTTCGCCAACAAGAACACCAGCTTCGAGACCACTGACCATGGGGCTCTACACCCGCGTGCTCTACCACTTCAACGCTGGCGGCGTACCCCGTCTATGGTCGCCACGAGACCCGCGCAGGTTCGGATTACACCTTGGCATTGCTCTATGCCAACGCCAAGCCTTCACTGCTCTAAGACCTACAAGCTGCACCTACCCAAGACGTACCGGTAAAGGACTTCTGTGCCGTGACGCTCTACGACACCCAGACGCGGTCGATGCTGCAAACCGGTCAGCAGTTCCCTACCGTCACAGCCAAAGACCGCATCGCCCGAGTAGGAGATCAGCTCATTGGCCTCCGGCCCGATCCCCATGACGTCGGCGAGCTCCTCGCCGCGCGGGGTGTGGGTCATCCAGATCTGATAGCCGGGATCGTTGGCGGCGATCCAGGCGGGCATGCCGACGAAGTGGTCGACCGCGAGGTCGAACACCTTGCCGGCATCGGCGCGGCTCATGATCGCGTCGCGCGAGCCGGCATCGATCAGGTTGAGCATGCCGATCTGATCGTCACGGCCGAACGGGCTGCTCGACGCCTTGCAGAACTCGGCATTCCAGGCGGCGATCTTCTGCTTCGTGGCCTCGTCCACGACGTAGGGGGTGCACATTCTTCTTCCTCCCGACTGGCTCCGGCGCGGCCGCAACTCGAGGGTCCGGCCGGATGCGATTTGAAGATTGACTCGCGACCGCTACGACGACCCCGCCCGGCGCGAGGTCCTGATGGTCGGCGGCACGATCGGCGGCTGAAGACAATGCTGGCCCGAGGCGCGCAGGGCGCGCCCATTCGATCGGGATGCCCTGGTCGTAGATCCGGCAAAATTGACGTCTTTTTCGATGTCGTAGCCGTTCTCCGAGAACCGCATTGACCGAAGCTCCCTTTGCGCCCGCGCGCCGACCTTGAACGTCTGGGGGCGGGCGTCTGGGCGCCCGCTGCGAACGCCATGGGATGGGGGCGGCCGCCGGCTGTCAAGCCCGGACCCGCTTTTGCGCCTGTCATCTCGGGTGCAAGTCGTTGTTTTGCCCTATTTTTCTTAGGTTCGTTGGGTGCCGGCAGCAGATTGCGGCCGGGTTGGGGCAGCTGCGGCGGCTCGGCCTGGAGCAGCTTGAGCGCCGCGAGCGAGCGGAACAGCTCGGCCAGCACCGAGCCGCGGTAGCGGACCAAGGTCGCGAACGCGCGGGAGCCATAGTTGTCCCGGATCAAGCCGGTGCCGAACGTGGCGCGAGGGTCGGGCTCGGCCGGGCCGGCGCCGGCGAGATAGGTTCCGAGCACGCCCGCCTCGAGCTTGTCCGCGCGGCGCGCGCGCCAGGCGGCCATCACGATCCGGCTCACCAGATCGGCCTGGAGCCGGCCTTCGGGCGCGAGCTCCGCCTGCAGCGCGGTCGCGAAGGCCCGGAACTCGGCCGCATTTTCGTCGTCGAGCAGGATGAGCTTGCGGGCGCGCAGCCCGTGGGTGAGCGCGTTGCGCGCCGAGCGCGCCTTGCCGGCGGCGGTCCTCGGCCCTTGCGATCGGGCGCCGTTCTGACGGCTGGCGCGCGTTCGAGCCGTAGGCTGGCGATCGGTGGTCATGGCTTCGCCTCGTTGCTGCGGTTGGGACTCCGGAACGTCTGCTGCAGCTCGTCCCACTGGAACTGTGGTCATGGCTTCGCCTCGTTGCTGCGGTTGGGACGGACGCGACGGCGGCGCCGCCCGACACCCGTCGACGCCGGCCATGCTGCCTCTTTATGGGAATAAATGCAAGGACGAGACTCCTGGCTGGCGGCCTGGTTTCGAGGCTGCCTTCGGATCTCGTCGACATTTCCGCGCAAAAAAAACTTGCTGTCGATCGGCGGTCCGGAATATATTCCGCGGCGGCTCAACCAGGGCGACAAGGGATGGCCTTTCGCCGGTCCGACCTGCAAGAGGCATTCTTCGTGCCGGGGACGCATGCGTTCCGCGTGTTCGGCTATGGGACCGCCGACCCGCTCGGGGAGCTGCTGGGGCCTGGCTATTTAGCGCCGCGGGGGCGCTGCTCCAGCCGGGTGATCTCGTCTACCTCCCCGGAGCGGGGAGCGGGCGCCGGCCTGGCGCCGAGGCCGATGCCGTGCGCATGGCGCTCTTGATGATTCGCGACGGCGCGCGCGGGCAGGTCGCGGTGCGCCTGATCCAGGACTTCGGCCGGAGCGACGATCCCGACGCGATCGCCGCGACGTCGCCCGCTCTGCCGTGGCAGCTGCGGCCCCGTCGCCGCCGCTCAAGCGCCCCCGGGGCCGCCCGGCCGGCAGCCGGACCAGGAAAAACGGCGCCACGCCGACGATGTCGGTAAATTAGGTGAATTTCCGGCCGCGGCTGGCCACCAAAGGCGTCCGGGCAGCCGGCCGCGGGAGCGCCGCGCCGGGCAGATCCGGAATTTCCGGCCATTTTTCGATTTTCCGGCGATTTTCCGAGCACCGGCGCGAATTTCCGGGAAGCCGGCGAGCACACACCATGCGTCACTTCCGTGCGCTGGTGCGACACCGTGTGCGGTCTGCGTAAACCTTTGCGGTGACATGGTTTTTCGCCATACTGACGAGTTAGCCGCTGGTTCCGGCCGCAAAACCGCCCGATTTCGGGCGCAAAACCGCTGATTTCGGGCGCAAAAGTGACGCATAGATGCGCCACATGTGGCGCATCGACCCGCGGCTCGTTATTGCCATCGCGCGCCTGACGGAGTCACGATCGGTAACGGCCGTGGCGAATTTCCTTGGCCGGGAGTCTAATCGTGGTCGGCGCCCGTCGCCGCCGCGACGCGGGCGCGCAGATCGGAGAGATGGTGAAGCGTCTCCTCGATCTCCTCGGGCGTGGGCGGCTGCGGCCCTCGTTTTCGCCCGGCATCGGGTAACGGAAGGCGAAACCCCAATAGGTCCGGGCCCGCAGGTGCGCCAGCAGCGGCTCGACATTCGGATGGGCGGGCACCGCCAGATGGCTGAGCTCGTCGAGATCGTGCGTCTTGCGGAACGAGATCGCGGCGCGCACGAGCAGCGCCTTGATCAGCTTCTCCGCCGCCTGCTGGCAATGACAGGCTGCAACGCCAAGGACCGGCGGCCGCGCGTCGAGACAGAGCCGGACTGCGCGGAGATCGTCATCCGCCCTGGCGAGCCAGGCCTTCGCCTCGTCCCGTTGCTTGGGACAAGGCGGTGTCTCATCCATCCCTAGACCGCAGGAAGGGCCAGCGCTCCACCGTGAGCGCCAGCAGCGCGCCGAAGTCAGTGTCCGCCGACACGAGCACCTGCTCCTCGTCCCGGGCACGGGCGAACACCTGCTCGTCCTCCGCCGCGGCCAAGCCGTAATCGCGCAGGTGCACGGCGTCGTGACCGCTCTGGCGCAAGCCCTCCGCGAGGATCGGCGACAATGCGTTGTCCACCAGAAATTTCACGAGCTGACCAGCGGCAATTCACGCTCGCGCACGGCATCGGCGGCGTATCTGAGCGCTTCAGCGAGGTCCTCGCGCTCGAGATCGGGATAGGCGGCGAGGATCTCCGTCTCGTTCAGGCCGTCGGCGACCATCCCGACCACGGTCGCGACCGGGATGCGCAGGCCGCGGATGCAGGGCACGCCGCCCATCTGTTTGGGATTGACCGTAATGCGCGCGAACCTCATCGCTCATCTCCCAGGCGATCGCTGCAGATCGGCTCACCTATCCGGGTGCCCTCGATGCAGGGCTTGCCGCCCATGACCTCCGGTCTGGCCGCGATCCGCTCGCGCCTGCGGGCAATTTTGCTCATCGTCCCTTCCGGGAGCCACTGAGCCCCATCGAGGAGCGGCTCACACCCTAGCAGAAGGCCCGAGCGCGCGCGACGCGACAGGAAATTCGCGATTTTCTTCGGATTTTCTCCGCCGCGGCCGCGCGTCTGGCTCCTGAAGCCAACCACCAAGGCCAGCTCGGAGCGACGCGTCCATTTCGCTCAACTGGCGATTTAGCAGCTGATTCCGGCCGCAAAACCGCTGGATTCGGCCGCGGAAGTGACGCATGAATGCGTCAGGTGGCGCATCGGCCACCGACCGACAAAGCAAAATACGGGAAATTGCCCGAAATATCTATCCCTCTACGAGAGCAGTGACATCGTCGGACCGGACTGGGACGGCGCCAAGCTCGACGAGGTGCGCGTTGTCCGGGGAGTTTAGAGCACCTCGAAAAATGGCATGGCGCGATCTGGCCAGGGTAGAATGAAGGCGAGGTGAGGCGGGCAACGGGGTGCAGCGGCATGGGTCAGATGGGCTTTTTCGACGTCGCGCGGCGCTATGCCGGCCTGGATGCCAAGACGGATCCGCTGGTGCGGATCGATGCGCTGGTTCCTTGGGCGAGTTTCCGCGGGCGATTGGAAGCGGTCTGGCGCCAGCCGGCGGCGGCGCGGAAGTCGAAGGCGGGGCGCAAGCCCTGGGATGCGATCGTGATGTTCAAGGCGATCGTGCTGTGCGAGCTGTACAACCTGTCGGACGACCAGGTGGAGTATCAGCTGCGCGACCGGCTCTCCTTCGTTCGTTTCTTGGGTCTCGGGCTCGAGGACACGGTGCCCGACGCCAAGACGGTGTGGCTCTACCGGGAGCAGCTGGCGCAGGCGGGCGTGATCGAGCGCTTGTTCGACGAGTTCGACGGCCATCTGAAGAGCCAGGGCTACCTGGCGATGGGCGGCCAGATCATCGACGCCTCGATCGTGCCGGTGCCCAAGCAGCGCAACAGCCGTGACGACAACGCCAAGATCAAGGCGGGCGAGGTCCCCGAGGGCTGGGCGAAGCAGCCGGTCAAGCGCGCCCAGAAGGATACCGACGCGCGCTGGACCAAGAAGCACGGCAGGAGCCATTTCGGCTACCAGAACCACATCGACGTGGACCGGCGGCACAAGCTGGTGCGGCGTTACCAGGTGACGCCCGCCTCGGTGCACGACAGCCAGGTCGTGGCGGACATTCTCGACCCGGACAACACCGCCGCCAGCGTCTGGGCGGACAGCGCCTATCGCTCGGCGGAGATCGAGGCGAAGCTGGCTGAGAAGGGGCTGAAGAGCCGGATCCACCGCAAGGGCCGGCGCGGCAGGCCGCTCAGCGAGCGCGAGCACCAGGGCAACCAGACCCGTTCGAAGGTTCGAGCACGGGTCGAGCACGTGTTCGGCGCCCAGAGCAACGACATGGGCGGGACGCTGGTGCGCAGCATCGGCCTGGTGCGGCCAAGGCGCGGATCGGGCTGAAGAATCTCGCCTACAACATGCGCCGCCTGGTGCACTTGGAGCGTCTCACAGTGGCGGTAGCGACGTGACGGGATTCAGAGGACCCATCTGCCTGGATTGGGCGCTTGGAGGAAAAAATCGGCCCCCTGGGGCAAGAATTCCTCGGAAACCAAGCCGTCGAACCCGATGGTGGCCCGCGAAGATCGCCCAGCACGCCGAGCTTCACGCCAAAACCCTCATTCTTCGAGGTGCCCTTTAGAGTGAACACCTGTTTTGCACCTGCAAGCGCGTCCCTGCATAACCCCTCGGTTTTACCACCCCGCTCGGCGTGGGCGACCAGGATGCGATCGGCAAGAGCGGCGACGTACGCATTCCGCTTGGCCGCTAGATCCCTTGTGGCGCGACGAACATCAAAAATCGAAAGGAGCAGCAACCGACCGTTCGGCGATTGGTTCTTCCCACTCGGCCAAGATCCGCATCCTGCAAAGCCCTCGCGCCGGGCAGACTACCACAGACGCGGTCCCTCTGAGGAAAATGGACAAGAACTCCTCCTCTATCGGAGATTGAAAGCCACCGATGATGATCAACTCGGACTCGCACAACCGCTTCGCTAAATCATAGGACTTGACAATCACGTCACCAGGGCATTTTACCGAACAAAAAAACCCGCAAAGCCGTCCCTGCAAGAGCTTTCGATTCCCTCTCGCGGAGGGTGCCCGCTGTTCACAGCGGATGGCAACGTCAGACGACTTCGCCATAGGTCGTCGTACCCGCCTTCACCAGCGCACTTGCCGTCACGCGCGAATCCCAAACGTTTCCTCATCCGAGCCCAACCGGTACTTCACATCATAGTTTGTCAAATAATCTAATTCGTCATCGGACAGTCCTTAAACGTGCGCAAACGCCGAATCGTTATCATCGAGAATTGGTTTACTTTGTTTTACATCGAACTCCTGATACACTATGGTTCCTATTTTTGTTGTGATAGTCTTCAATATCGAATGCCGCACAATGTCGTCCATAAGTCTTTTATGCAATAGTTCAATTAGCGACCGATCCGTCTCCGAAATGGCTGAGCCATATGGCATCGCATACACGTCGCCGCAACCGCAGTGGAATCCGTCTGAGATGGCGCGCCAAAACCAATAGAATAAAGAACTATTTATCAACGAACAGATGATGAGTTCGATCAGAGTTTGCGAACCCGAATGATTTGTAGTCATCAGACCTTGCATTATTCTTGTTTTCATCGAAAAACACCGTAACAAACGTAAGCGCTTTGATAAAGTAGCGGACAGATTTTGTGTACAAAAAACTCTTCCGCGCCCTCATG
>CAVSRN010000037.1:0-93953 GCA_963730195.1 uncultured Alphaproteobacteria bacterium | reverse complement strand
CTGGGCGTCGTCCCGCGGCTCCAGATCGGCAAGCTGTCGCGCGGCTATCGCCAGCGGGTCGCGATCGCCCAGGCGCTGCTCAACGAGCCCAGGCTCCTGGTCCTGGACGAGCCGACCAACGGCCTCGACCCCGCCCAGATCATCGAGATGCGCGAGCTGATCCGCACCCTCGGCGGCCGCCACACGGTGCTGGTCGCCTCGCACATCCTGACCGAGGTCGAGCGGACGGTCGACCGGGTGCTGATCCTGCTCGAAGGTCGCCTGCTCGGCAGCCAGTCGCTCCGACAGGCGGACGGCGGCCGCCGTTGGCGCCTGCAGGCTGGCCGGACCGGCCGAGGGCGTGCGCGCCTGCCTCGCCGGCGTACCGGGCGTTCTCGCCAGCCGGCTCGAGGCCGGCGCCACCGAGGCCGGCGGCGCCGCCTGGCTGGTCGAGACCGAGGCCCGCGCCGACATGCCCGAGGCGCTCGCCCGGGCGCTGGTCGGCGCCGGATTCGGGCTGCACGGGCTGGCCCCGGCCCCGGTTGACCTCGAGCACTGGTTCCTCGACCTCACCCGCGAGCGCCAGGAGGTGCCGGCGTGAGGGCGTTCGCGGCGCTGCTGGTCAAGGAGGAGGCGGCGCTGTTCTCCTCGCCGATCGCCTACGTCGTGCTGACGGTCTTTCTGGTCCTGATGGGCTACACCTTCACCGTCACCCTGTTCCTGAACCAGGTCGCGAGCCTGGTGCACATGTTCTTCCAGATGTACGTGCTGTTCCTGCTCAGCATCCCGATCCTCACCATGCGCCTGCTCGCCGAGGAGCGTCGTCTGCGGACGCTCGAGCTGCTGCTCACCTCGCCGGTGACCGAGGCCCAGGTCGTGCTCGCGAAGTTCCTGGCGAGCATGACGCTCGTCGCCCTGATGGTCGGCCTGTCGGGCAGCTATGCCGTGGTCCTCGGCCTGTTCGGCGAGCCGAACTGGGCGCCGATCTACGGCGGCTACCTCGGGCTCTTGCTGCTCGGCAGCGCGCTGGTCAGCCTCGGCCTGCTGGCATCGAGCCTGACCGCCAACCAGCTGGTCGCAGCCCTGCTCTCGCTCGGCCTGTTCCTGTTGCTCTGGGTGATCGACGATTTCGGCTGGCTGCTGCCGGTGCCGTTCGACACCTTCTTCGTCAACCTGTCGCTCTCGGTCCATTTCGTCCCGTTCGCGATCGGCTCCTTGTATCTGTCGGATGCCGGCTTCTTCCTGAGCCTGACCCTGCTCGGCCTGTTCCTGAGCGTGCGCGCGCTCGGCCGCCGGTGATCCGAGGGCAAGGCCCGTGTCGGGGCGTCTGATCTTGCTGCTGCTGGTGGCCGGCGCCGCGGTCGCGGCCGCGGCCGCCTTCGGCGGCTTCGACCCCGAGGTCAGCAACGGCCTCCTGTTCGGCGCCTGGCTCGCGGCGCTCGTGCTGCTGTTCGGGCTCGGGCTTCGCCTGCCCGTGCAGGCCCGGCTGTCGATGTGGCCGGCGCTCGCGCGCAGCAGCGCGATCGTGCTCGCGGCGATCGCGGTCGCGGTCGTCGCCAACGTCGGCGTCTATCTGCACGACGTGCACTTCGACCTGACGGCCGAGCGCCGCTACACCCCGCCGCCCCAGGCGCAGGCGGTGGTGGCCGGGCTGACCCAGCCGATGACCGTGACCTACTTCTACAATCCGGCCGATGGCGACGCGCTGCAGGCCAAGCGCCTGCTCGAGATCCTGGCGCACGGCGCGCCCTTGCTGCGGGTCGACGCGGTCGAGCTCGACCGGCAGCCGGCGCTCGCCCGCCGCTATGAGGTGCAATCCTACAATACCGCGGTGGTCGAGACCGAAGGCCGCGAGGTCAAGGTCGAGCGCACCACCGACCTCGCCCAGATCGCGCTCGGCGCGCTGCGGGCGCTGCGCCAGCAGACGCCGGTCGTCTGCTTCGTCACCGGCCACGGCGAGTTCACGGGCGGCCCGGGCCCGACGCCGCCGCATTTCACCCACCAGGAGACCCTCGACGCCCATCAGGGCTACGGCACCGAGGACCGACTGATGGCCGCGCCCGCCGGGCTCGACCGGCTGTATCTGGCGCTCGAGGCCCAGGGTTACGAGGTGCGCGAGCTCGCGCTCGCCACCCTCGAAGCCGTGCCCGACGATTGCGGGGCGCTCGCCGACCTCGGACCGCGGCGGCCCTATGCCGCCAACGAGGCCGACCTGCTCCACCGCTACCTCGGCCGGGGCGGCGGCCTGTTGCTCGGCTACGACCCCGAGTTCCTGCCCGGGCCGGGAGCCACGGCGCTGCTCGAGGGGCTGGGCGTCGACACGGCTGCGGCCCGGGTGATCGATCCGCTCGACCACTACGGCACCGATCCGGAGTTCGTGGCCGTGCCCTCCTACACCCCCCATCCGATCACCGAGGGCATCGCCCTCACCTTCTTCCCCGGCGCCCGGCCGCTCTACATCGGCCTGCCACCCGCCAGCATCACCCTGTTCCCGCTGTTCGGCAGCAGCAAGGACAGCACGGCGCAGCCGCTGAACCGGTCGTCCCGGGATGCGCCAAGGCCACCGCCGCCCTGGCCGCCGCAGAGCGCCGGGGCCGACCCCGGGGCGCCGGACCAGGGGCCGGGTCCGCAGATCCTGGCGCTGGCGCTTGACCGGCCAATGGCCCGAGGCGGCCGCCGACGCGACGCCGTTCCGGGCGGTCGTGGTCGGCGACAGCGACTTCGTCACCAACGCCTATTTCGACCAGGTCGCCAACGGCGAGCTCGGCGTCGCCATGATCCGCTGGCTGGCGCGCGACGACGCCCTGCCGAGCGTGCGGCCGGAGCGCTCGACGCCGCCGATGGTGACCATGACCGCAGAGCAGATGCGCTGGACCTTCATCGCGCTCGAGCTCCTGTTGCCGCTGAGCGTGGTGCTGATCGGATCGGTGGTATGGTGGCGGCGCCGCTGACCGCCCGGGGCACACAGGCCGCGGCGCTGGTCGGCGCGGTCCTGGCGGCAGCGTTTCTGATCGCCCTCGCATTCACCGGCAGCGCCCCGAAGCTCGCGAGCTTCGAGCCGTTCGTGCCCGCCGGCGTGATGGCGCGCCTGCCCGCGGAGATCACCCGGATCGAGCTGCAAAGCGGCGGGCAGACGCTGGTCTTCGCCCGGGCGGGCGCCGACCGCTGGCGTGCGGGCGATGCGACCCTGTCCGATTCGGCCGCCGAGCATCTCGCCAGAGCGCTCCGCTTCCTGCACGTCTCGAAGCCGATCGCGACGTTCGAGGGCGGTGCCTTCGACGCCGCGGCGCTCGCCGAGATGGGCTTCGGTCCGCCCCGCTCGGAGGTCACCGTGTTCGCGGGCGACGAGCCGGCGCTCGCGATCCGGTTCGGCGGCCTCAACCCTTCGCGCACCGGGCAGTACGCCCGCCTCGAGGGGCAACGCGGTCTGCTCCTGATGCCGTTGCACGTCGGCCGGGAATGGCAGCTGCTCACCCGCGCGATCCCGGACCATCTCGCGAGCGCGCGCCCGGCGGCCGACCCGGGCCGGTCGCCGTAGCCGGGAGCGGGGCGGGCATGCCGCTGCGAGAGCTGACGCGGGCGCTGTGGCTCGCTGGCTGGGCCGCGGGCTGGATCGTTGCGCCGGCCGGCGCCCATGTCGTGGTCGATTCTGCTTTCTCGGAACAGATGCTCCGTGAGGTGCGGTCGCTGAGCGCCAGCGCGGCGACCGGCCCGGCTGAGCAGCGGGCGGCAGCCCTGGTCGATCTCGGCCAGACGCTGGCGCGGGCGATCGATCTGTTGAACCAGGACCTGATGGCCCACGACGGCCAGCTCGGGGTGATCTCGCAGGCGCTGACCAGGCAGCTCCGGATCCGGGGCATGCAGCCGGTCTATTCGGCGGCGTTGAAGCGCTATCTGGCGCCGGTCGAGCCGTTCGTGCAGGCGCTGGCGCTGGCGCCCGAAGGCGCGCGGGCGGGCGACGCGCGCTTTCATCTGGTGGCCGCCCACTTCTATGACAGCTTCGCAGTCGATCCGCTGCAGCCGCTCGATCCGGCCTGGCCGCCGCTGAACGCGCAGATCGTCGAGGCCGAGGCGTTTCTTGCCGCCTATCCCGATCACCCGGGACGGATCGAGACCGAGTTCATCCTGGCGACTCGAGCACGCCCGTGCCGCCCGCCTCGCCCCGGACGCCGCCGCCCGGGCCCGGCATGCGAGCGCGGCCGAGGCCTTGCTGCACGGCTTCGAGGACCGCGACCCTTACGGCAGCCGCACGGTCACGCTCCGGCAGGTGATCGAGGCGCTGCCCGGCGGCGAGAGCCGGTCCTGAGACGCTAGACCACCATCGGGTCGATCAGCCGGGCGACGTCGGCCTGCGTCTCGAGCTCGTCGACCAACCCGATCAGCCGTTCGCCGGCCGCGGGCGGCAGAGGCTTGGCGCCGGCGAGCCAGTTGCGGCGGAACTTGGCGAGGTGCGCCTCGCGGCCCATCGGACGGGCCGGGCTGCCGTAGACCTCGGCGATCTGGATCTCGCGCCGGCGACCGTCCTCGAGGAGCACGGCCACCTCGACCGGCCCGAGCGCGTTCGGGTCCGGATTGGCGTCGGCCTCGACCACCACCCGGGCGGCGAGCGCGAGGCGGGCGGCATCGTCGAGCGCCGCCGGCCGGAAATCGTCGAGGTCGACGGTGCCGCCCTGGAGCGCCGCGGCGATCACGTAGGGCGCGCTGAGACGGGCCTGGTTCGGCGCCATGCCCGGATGCGCCGGGCGACCGACCAGGCGCTCGGTGAGCGGCGGCACCCGGCAGCGGATCTGCGCCACATCCGCGGCCTCGAAGCCGCACTCGCGCTGCAGCGCGAGCACGCCGTCGAGCACGCCATGGGTCGCGCGGCCGGTCGGAAAGGGCTTTTGCGCCACCTCGGTGACCCGCCAGACCCGGCCCAGATCGCGCAGCACCGGCGCGAGGTCATGCTCGCCCTCGAACAGCGGGTAATAGCCGAACGGGCCCTCGAGCAGCTGCTGCGGGCCGATCAGACCCTCGCGCCGCGAGATCGCAGGCGACGAGCGCGTTGCGGGCGTTGAAGCCGACCTGGAGGGCGAGCAGGATCGAGCCCTCGGCGTGCGCCTGCATGGTGCCGCAGAGCTGGCCCAGGACCGCGGCGAAGGCGTTGATCAGGGTCGGCGCATCGAAGCCCATCAGCCGGCCGACCGCCGCGGTGCCGGCGAAGGCGCCGGCGGTCGCCGGGCGGAAGAAGCGAAGCGGCGCCCTGGAGCCGACCCCGAGGCCGGCGCCGACATCGACGCCGAGGACGATCGCGGTCAGAAAATCCCGGCCCGAGACCCCGCCCGCGCGCTCGGCCTGCGCGCTCGCGGCCGCGAGCAGCACCGCCATCGGATGGACCACCGCCCGCTCGTGGACGCAGTCGAACTCGGAATTGTGGATCTGATAGCCGTTGCAGAGGGCGGCGGCCGGCGCCGGCAGACGCTCGCCGCGGCCCCAGACGCGGGCATCCGCACCCTGCCCCCAGCCGCGAGCGGATCGCATCAGCTGCTCCACGAAGGGCCCGGCGCTGCCGGCCACCCCGACCCCCAGAGAGTCCAGGATCAAGGTCTTGGCCGCGCTGATCGCCGCCGCCGGCAGATCGTCGTAGCGGGTGCGCAGGGCGTGCTCGGCAAAGGCGGCGATCGCGTCCATGATCCCCTTCCGACGTTCCCATGGGCCGACCGCCTTTCTACCATCGGCCGGCCCTCCCGTCAGTGAGCCCGATGCCCCCGATGCCCCCGATGCCCCGATGCCGAAGACGATCACCGCCGACCGCCTGCCCGACCTGCTCCGCCCCGGCATGACCGTGTTCGTGCAGGGTGCCAGCGGCGAGCCGACGCCCTTGCTCGAGGCGCTGGCGGCCGCCCCCGCGGCGAGTGCCGGCGTCCACTACGTCGGCTGCCTGATCCCCGGGCTGAACGTCATCGACCCCGCCTCCTTCCATCCGGCTGCCCGCCTCACGAGCTTCTTCGTCGCCGGCCCGATCGCCAGATCTCATGCCGCCGGCCGGGTCCGCTTCCTGCCGCTGCACTACAGCGGCATCTGGCAATATTTGAGCGCCCTGCCGATCGATCTGGCCCTGATCCAGGTGACGCCGCCGGACGATCGGGGCCAGTGCAGCCTCGGGGTCTCGGTCCATTTCGTGCCCGCGGTCCTGGCGCGGGCGCAGCTGGTCGTGGCCGAGGTCAACGCCTCGATGCCGCGGCCGCGTTCGAGCTACGAGATACCTTACGAGCGCCTCGATTACGTGATCGAGACCGGGCGGCCGCTCCTGGCGCTGCCGGGCGCCAGCGGGTCCGACGAGGTCCGGCGGATCGGGGCCAACGTCGCGAGCCTCGATCGAGGACGGCGATGTCATCCAGATCGGCATCGGCAAGGTGCCCGCAGCCGTGCTGAGCGCGCTGCACGATCGCCGCAAGCTCGGCCTGCACAGCGGCCTGGTCGCCGACCAGGTGGCCGACCTGCACGCCGCCGGGGTGATGCGACGCATGGTCTGCACCGCCGCGATCGGGACCGCGAAGGTCTACGACTTGGCCGCCGCTTGCCCCGATCTCGACCTTCGCGCCGGTCAGCCACACCCACGATCTGGCCGTGATGGCGGCGACCCCCAACTTCGTCGCGATCAACTCGGTGCTGTCGGTCGATCTGATGGGCCAGGCCAACGCCGAGATGCTGGACGGCCGGCAGGTCAGCGGCACCGGCGGCCTGCTCGACTTCGTGCGCGGCGCGCGGTTGTCGAAGGGCGGGCGCTCGATCCTGGCGCTACCCTCGACCGCCGCCGGCGGCAAGGTCTCGCGGATCGTTGTGAAGCTCGGCGAGCGCGACATCGTGAGCTGCCCGCGGGCGGACGCCGACCTCGTGGTCACCGAGCATGGCATCGCGCGGCTGCGCGACAAGTCGCTGGCGGAGCGCGCCGAAGCGCTGATCGGGGTCGCCGCGCCCGGCTTTCGTGAGGAGCTGGCGGACGCCCGCCGCAGGTCATCGAGATAGCGTCCCGACTCTCGCTGAAACGCTGAAACGCCTGATGCCGCCTCGAACGTGAAGATTCTCGCCGGCGCCGTCGGATCAGCTTTTGCCGAGAATCAGCAGCATGCGGTCGAACTTGGCGCGCAGCTCGGGCTCGGCCTCGAGCTGGACATGCACCACCCGCGCAGCGTCGGAGCGGCGGAGCGTCTCGACAAACTGTTGCGGCGCAAAGAGCATGGTCTTGGCGAACTGGGTCTCGAACATGGCCCGGGTCGTCGGGGCAAGCCGCGGCCAAGCCAGGGCGGCGACGCTGGAGCGCAGCGGCATGACGGCGCCGTCCGACGGCCCGGTGCGCACCGAGAGGGCCAAGGCCTCGTTTAAGACCGCGGGCTCGCGATCGAGCGCCAGGGCGACGAAGGCGAGCTGCGCCCAAGCGGCAGGATTGGCTGGTGCCCGCGCCAATGAATGTCGCAAGGCCTCCTCTGCCAGCTCGAAGCGGCTGCGCCGGGCGTTGCGGCAGCATCTTCGGTTGCTGAGCCAGGGCCAGCTGCGCAAGCGCAACCCGCCACCAGTTCGCACCGGCATTGCCCCAGGTTGCCGCGGCCTTGCCGGAGCTGATCGCCCGATCGAGCAGCCCCGGCGGCAAAGGCACATGGGCCTCGAGCTGGCGCTCGACCAGCCGGTCTGGGAGCCCGGTGAGCTCTGCCATCAGCCGGGGCAGGGCGAGCGTGAGAATGGCGGTGGCGACGAGTCCACCCAGGGCGAGGCCGAGCCGATGGCGAGGGCTGCGCCAAGCGGGTCGCCGGCGGCGATGGCCCGAGCCGAGCGAGCGGCGCGCGCGGCCGTAGGCCACGCCCATGATCGCCGCATAGGTGACCGCGATGGCAGGGAGCTCAAGGCTGAAGTCGAGCAACGAATGGAGGCCGACCAGGGCGGTCGCCGCAATTCCCAGGCAGGGATAGAGGGCGTTCATGCGCCGCCGGCGCAGGCCATGCGCACATACATAGGCGAGCCAGCCAACCGCCCCGACCAGTGCCACCGCGGCCGGAATACCAAGCTCAAATGCGTTCTCGAGGTAAGTGTTGTGGGCGTGGTTCCAGAAGGCGTTCGTAGCGCCGCCCTGGTAGCTACGGTAGACCTCGGGGAAGGTGCCGTAGCCGGTACCGAGCCACGGCGCGTCGCCGATCGCGCCCACGATCCGCTGATAGGTGGCAAACCGCGGCTCGCTCTCGATGCCCTTCCGCGCGAAGCGATCGGCCAGATCGTCGCCACCGAACGCGAACACCGCGGCGCTCAAGGTCAGGGCGACGAGGCCGGTGATCAGCACGTCGCGCTGGCGCATCAGCCGGGTCGCGCCGAAGCCCGCCACCAGCACCGCAAGGCCCGCGGCCGAGCTCGCGACGCCGGCCCGCGAACGCGTCAGAATCAGGGCGAAGGCCAGAGCGATCACGGCCCCGACCAGCCACCAGCCGCGCCAGGTGATCCGCATCAGCCGGACCCGCCACGGCAGCTGCTGAGCTCGCCGGCTGCGCAGGTCCCGGTAGACGGTCGTGACCAGCAGGCCGAACGCGCACAGCAGGCCGAGCCCGGCGTAGGTCGCATAGGAATTACGGTTGACGAAGCTGCTGGTGAGGCCCCTCATCCAGGTCCACTGGTGCCACCAGAGCACCATCCGGAGATCGAGGACAAAGACGATCAGGCCATAGGCGGCATAGGCGACCCCGGCCACCACCAGCGCCTGAACGATCCGGTGGGCGCCGCCCGGCTGCCGGCTGAGCTGAAGCGCGAGCCAGAACACCCCGGCATAGGTCAGGAGCAGCATGGTCGCGGTGCCGGTGGCGTAGGGATTGGCCGAGATGCTGCCGCGGGCCTCGGCGCCCAGCACGCCCGCCGCCTCGATCCAGAGCGGATGATGCCAGCCGCGCGGCGTGAACGGCAGGACCTGGAGCGCGGCGACCAACACCGCGAGGCCGAACCCGGCGATCGCCGGCCACAACCGGTGCGGCGCGATCATGCGATGCGTCGGCCGCAAGGCTGCGGTCCCACTCCAAGCGAGTAGTAGCCCGCCGACCGCCAGAGCGAGCAAGGTCCAGGGTATCGGACGGTTGCTGCCCAGCGGCAAGGGCGCCAGGACCGTGGTCAGCGGGACCGCCCAGAGCAACACGGGTAGCCGCGTCTTCGGTCGAACCCATTCGACGTGGCCGGGACCGGCCGCGGGAACGGTCGGAGCGAGGCCGCCCCTTAGGCGCGTTAGGCCGCGGCGCCACGTAAGCTCAGGTAGCACATGCCGGCCTAAAACTGGGACAAGTCAGAACGCATGGACGCGGTTCGTGAAGCAGAGCTACGATCTGGAGGACATCCGGGTGCTGACCTACCAGCGCCTGCGCAACCTGGCCGTCCTGGTCAACGCGGTGGCCTTCTTCACCGCCGTCGTCCTCGGCACCCGGATCAAGCTGGAGATCCTCGCCACCCACCTGGTCACCGCCGCCAAACGCCTGTTCGGCATTCCCGACTTCCGCCTCTACGCCCTCGCCGACGGCATCTGCGAGATCTGCGCCAGTCGCCCCGCCGCCCACAACCCCATCACCAAGGCTTCTCCCCAGTGCTCCCTCGGCTTCCGTTGACATTCTTGGGGAAGGTCCTGACTATTCGCGGTCTTCCTGTACATGCCTCGCCTATTTTTAGACAGCAGACCTCGGCTACGCAACCTTCGGTAAGGTAAGGGCGTTCGCCATACTGCCATCAAAGGGCGGGCCGCGGCGCCTGGCGCCTGCGCCACGTGGCGGAATCATGCGCCACTTTCGCTCCTAAAGCCAGCGGTTTTGCGGCCGAATCCAGACGGTTTCGAGGCCGAAATCAGACGCATCGCAGGCCCGGAAATTCGCAGGAAAATCCAAAACCGTTGGAATTGACGAAAATCCAACGATGCTACACGTGTGACGCATCCGTGCGCCACTTTGCGCTCGAAATCGGCCGTTTTTGCGGTCGAATCCGGCGCTTTTGCAGTCGAATCCGGCGGTCAGATCGCCTTCGGGGCGAAAAACCATGTCAGCGCAAGCGCTTACACCTAGCGCACACCCTGTCGCATCATGCTACACAAATGACGCATGGTGGCGCATCCGGATTGCGCGACCGCGGCCCGGAAAATCCCGGAAATTCGTCATGCGCCTGACTAATTCCGTTGGACGTGCCGCTCGGGGGCGACGTTGGTGGTCGTATCAACGAGCCAGGCGCGCCGAATTTCCTCGGAGATCGATGCCGGCCGTAAGAATTTCCCGATTTTCCTACCGCGTCGCGCGCGGGCGCGGCTTTGTGCCACGATGCGCCCCTGCCCCCGCTCGACGGAAATTCGGCCTTGTTCGGGAGCGCCCGCCGGCTGCAGGAAATTCCCGCCGAGTCCGGGAAATCGCCGGAATTTGTTCCGATGATTGCCCGCTTCGAACCGCATTTTTTCCGTCCCGCAGCAGCTCACGACCGTGCCGATTGTCGGTGTACGCGAAGCACCTCCCGACGGGCGGGAATTCGCCGGTCTTGTTTATTTTCCTAGGCGTGATGATAGACCTGGAGCTTGGTTCAGGTGATCTTCCAGCCCCATTCGCTTGGCCCCCGCCCCGCAGAAGGAGCTCACGTCATGACCACGAGCACCGAAACCAGCGCCCGAGCGCCCGCCAGCCGGCGGAACCTCCCCCGGGGTCCGACGGCGCGGAGATCGCCGCCGTGTGCCGCCGCCGGCCCCCGGAAACCGAACGAACCCTGAGAAAAGGCCTCAGATCAAAGCGTTGGCTCGCGGGAGGGCGATCCGCGCGGTCAGCGTCCGGCCCTCGTGAGGAGCGGCAGGGGTGGGAACAGCGGGTCCAGGCTCCGCCGGCGGCGGGCCGATCACGACGCTCCAGACGACGATCAGACGCCGGGCGTTGAGGTCAGAGGATCGTCTTGGTCGCGCCGCCGTCGATGAACAGATCGGCGCCCTGGATCTGGCCGGCGCGCGGCGAGGCGAGGAACGCGACCAGGTTGGCGACGTCCTCGGGCTGGCCGTAGCGGCGCAGGCCGGCGCTCGCCAGCTCCTTTTTTTCGTAGTCCGGTCGGGAAATGCCCTCGGCGGCGGCGCGCTGGTCGAGCAGCTGGTCGAGCCGGCCGGTCACCGTCATGCCCGGATGCACGGCGTTGACCCGGACCCCGTCGCGCAGGCCGAGGCCGGAGAGCGCCTTGGTGAAGTTGGTGATCGCGGCGTTGACCGCACCACCGATCATGAAGTTGGGGGTCGGCGTCTTGGACGCGGCGCCGATGATGTTGACGACCGCCCCCTGGCTCGCCTTGAGCAGCGGCCAGAGCGCGCGCGCCAGGCGGACGTAGGAGTAGAACTTGAGCGCGAAGCCGTCCTCCCAGGTGGCGTCGTCGAGCTGGAAGAAATCGCCGCTCTGGGTGGCGCCGGCGTTGTTGACCAGGACGTCGAGCCGGCCGAAGGCATGCTCGAGCGCGCCGACCGCCGCCTGGCAGCCCTGGGGCGAGCGCAGGTCGGTCGCGCAGATCTCGACCCGGCGGCCGGTCGCCGCGGCAATCGCCTGCGCGGCCTCGCGCAGGTCGCGCTCGGTGCGGGCGACCAGCATCAGGTCGCTGCCGGCCTCGGCGAGCCTGGTCGCCGACGCCCGCCCGATCCCCCGGCTGCCGCCGGACACCAGCGCCACCTTGCCGTTCAGTCCGAGATCCATGGCCGCTTCCCCCTCTTTTCAGAACACGCCCTTGGCCTTCATGGCCTCGAGCTCGGCCGCGGTATAGCCGAGGCTGCGCAGAATGTCCTCGGAATGCTGCCCGAGGGCCGGCAGGTCGAAGTCGACCCGGCCGGGCTCGTCTTGGAACTTGATCGGCAGGCCGATGTGCTCCCAGCCGCGCGCGTCCTCGACCACCATCTCGCGAGCGCGGACCTGCGGGTCGTCGAGGCCCTCGCGCAGGCTCTTGACCGGGGCGAAGGCGATGTCCTTGCCCGCCATCCAGGCGACCCACTCCGCCTGCGTTTTTTCCCTGAAGGCCGCGCTCAGGAACTCCTGCACCGGCCGCTGACCAGCGCCGGGCGGCAGCGTGCAGAGCGGGATCAGGTCGGGTCGGCCGAGGGCTGTCAAAAGGTTGGTCGCGAACTTGAGCTCGGCGCCGCCGAGCGCCACGAATTTTCCGTCCTCGGTCTCGTAGACCCGGTACATGGCGTTGCCGCCCCAGGAGCGCTCGTCCTTGGCGACCGGCGGGCGTTGCTCGGCCATCGGCGGGCCGTAGTTGTTGGGCATGCCGGCGAGCAGCGCATCCATCATCGCGACGTCGAGGTAATCGCCCCGGCCGGTCCGCTCGCGCCGCAGCAGCGCCATCAGCACGCCCGAAAGTGCGATGTTGGCGGCCAGCATGTCGGCGGCCGCGAGCGCCGGGTTCCAGGGCCGGTCGTCCCAGCCGAGATTGACGCTCAGCACCCCCGCCATCGCCTCGACCGCGAGGTCGTGGGCGGGTTTTTCGCGATAGGGTCCGGTCTGGCCGTAGGCCGAGATCGAGGCGTAGACGATCCGCGGGTTGCGCGCGCTGATCTGGGCGTAGCCGACCCCGAGCCGGTCGACCACGCCCGGGCGGAAGGATTCGACCAGCACGTCCGCGCTCTCGGCGAGCCGGAGCAGGGCCTCGACGCCCTCGGTGGTCTTGAGGTTGAGGACCAGGCTGCGCTTGCCGCGGTGGGTGTTGGCGAAGAACACCGAGACGCCGTCCCGCTTGAGCCCGATCTGCCGGTTCGGCTCGCCGCCCGGGGGCTCGACCTTGATCACCTCGGCACCATGGTCGGCCATGGCCTGGGTCAGCGCCGGCCCGGGCAGGAACAGGGACAGATCGACGACCCGGATGCCCTGGAGCTTCATGCGCGGCTTCATGGCGCGCTCAGACCACGCCTTCGGCGCGCAGCGCCTCGATCGCGGCCGCGTCATAGCCGAGCTCGCGCAGCAGATCGTCCGTGTCCTGGCCGAGCTTGGGCGCCGGGCGCGCCGGCACCTCCGCCCCCATCCGGATCGGGCTCGCGACCAGCTTGAAGCCCGGCTTGTCGGGATGATCGAGGACCTGGACGCCGCCGCGCTCGGCGACGAACGGGTTGTCGAGCGCCTGCTCGAGATCGTAGACCGGCGCGCAGGGCACCGCCCCGCCCAGGACCTCGAGCCATTCGGCCGTGGTCCGGGCGGCGAGCGCCTCGTCCAGGACCAGGGTCAACCGGTCGCGGTTGGCGTGACGCGCCGCCTGGTCGCGATAGGCGGGGTCCTGGATCAGCTCCGCCCGTCCGATCCGCTCGCAGAGCAGCTCCCAGAACCGCTGGGTCTGGCACATGAAGAAGATCCAGCCGTCCCGGGTCCGGTAGAGCTGCGAGGGCACGAGGTAGGGGTGGGCCGAGCGCGGCAGGCGGGTGGTGACCAGGCCCTCGTTCAGATACCAGGCGGCGGGATAGCTCAGCTGGTGGAGGGCGACGTCGAACAGGCTGACGTCGACGTCGCGGCCGACCCCGGTCGCGCGCGCGGCGTGCAGGCCGCACATGAGCGCGAAGACCGCGGTCATGCCGGTCATGAAGTCGACCATCGAGAGCCCGATGCGCGCGGGCGGCCCCCCCGGCTCGCCGGTCAGCGCCAAAAAACCGCATTCGGCCTGGACCAGATAGTCGTAGCCCGGCCAGCCTTTGCGGGAGCCCTCGCGGCCGTAGGCCGAGAGATGGGCGCAGACGATCTTCGGGTTGAGCGGCGCGAGGTCGGCGTAACGAAGCCGGAGCTTCTCCGGCTGATCGCCGCGCAGGTTGCCGAACACGGCATCCGCGGTCGTGACCAGCTTCTCCAGGATCTCGCGACCCTTGGGATGCTTCAGATCGACCGTCAGCGACTTCTTGTTGCGGTTCAGGCTCTGGTAGAACTCGCTGTCGCCATCGCCCAGAAAAAACGGCCCGACGCCGCGCGCCATGTCGCCGCCGCTCGCCCGATGCTCGAGCTTGATCACCTCGGCGCCCAGGTCGGCCAGATGGGTGGTCCCATAGGGCCCGGCGCCATACTGCTCGACCGCCAGGATGCGCAGGCCCTGCAACGGCAGCTGCATCTCTTGTTCCGTCCCGCCCGACCGCTCGACGATGTCACGGGCTTCTTACCCGCTCGGCCGGGCGGGTTCAACGGATCGCGGCGGTCAGCCGTCGAGCCGGTAGAAGGCGATCGCGGTGTCGCGGAACAGCTTTCGGAGCTCGGCCTCGGAGCAGCCGGTGCACACCCAATCGAGGATCGCGACCCACTCCGGATAGCGGTGGGTCTGCTCCGACACCGGCCAGTCGGCGCCGTACATCAGGCGCTCGAAGCCGAAGCACGCGATGACGTGCTCGAGGTAGGGGCGGAGCTGGTCGCGGGTCCAGTGCTGGTGATCGGCCTCGGTGACCACGCCCGAGAGCTTGCACCAGATGTTAGGCAGTTCGGACAACTCCTTGATATGACTGCGCCATGGCTCCATCCCGCCCTCCCGGATCGGCGGCTTGCCGATGTGGTCGAGCACGATCCGGACCTCGGGGCACTGGCGGACCAGCTGGATCGCGTCCGCGAGCTGCCAGTGCTTGACGCAGAGATCGAAGGCGAGGTCGAAACGGGGGAGCAGCTTGACGCCTTCGACGAAACCCGGCCGGAGGCAGAACCCGGGCTCGCTCTCGATCTCGATCAGGCGCCGGATGCTGCGGGTGATGGCGTGCGATGCGAGCTTCTCGAGATCGGGCGTGACCGCGGCGCCGTGCTCGAGCGGCGCGGCCGCGACCATGCCCTGGAGGCGCGGGTCGTGCTCGGCGAGGCCGGCGACGTAGGAGGCCTCCTGGAGATGCTGGCCGGGGTCCGCCCCGACCTCGACGAACACGATCTTCTCGATCTCGACCGGCCCGCGGGCGCGGTCGAGCTCGGCCAGCTCATGCGGTCCTTCATAGACGGGATTGCCCCGCATCCAGGCATAGCGGAACCGGCCCGGGTCGTAGAGGTGGACGTGGCTGTCGACGATCGGGAAGTCGGGCATTTTTTGGCCCTCAGGGCATCGCTTGCGTGGTCCGCGACTGTGGCGCAAGCTTTGCCCAGGGGTCAATGGCCGGCCCGCAAAGTCCGGAGAAGCGTCCGCTGCTCGAGATCTACGTCGATGCCGATGGCTGCCCGGTCAAGGACGAGGTCTACCGGGTCGCTGGCCGCTATGGCCTCCGGGTCTGGGTGGTCGCCAACGACTGGCTGCGGCTGCCGGACGATCCGCTGGTGAGCCGGGTGACGGTCAGCGAGGGGCTGGACCGGGCGGATGATTGGATCGCGGAGCGGATCGGCCCGGGCGACATCGCGGTCACGGCCGACGTGCCGCTCGCCGATCGCTGCGTCAAGCGGGGCGCGCGCGCGATCGCGCCGGGCGGCCGGGCGTTCACGGAGGCCTCGATCGGCAGCGACCTCGCCTCGCGCAACCTGATGACGGCGCTGCGCGAGGCGGGCACGATCCGGGGCGGCGGCCGGCCGTTCACCAGGCAGGACCGTTCCCGCTTCCTGGGCGCCCTCGATCATGCGATCCAGGCGATCCGGCGCACCGGGCGCTGATCTGCGGCGCGGAGTTGGCAGCCGGTCGGCTTTGGTGTTTGGTGAGGGCGGGACAGCAAGCCAGCCAGGGAGAGGGCATGAGCGACGAGCGACTGCAGCCGCGGCGCAATTTCCTGTTCGTGCCCGGGACCCGGCCGGACCGGTTCTCGAAGGCGCTCGCGGCCGGGCCGGACATGGTCACGGTCGACCTCGAGGATGCGGTCATCCCGCCGCAGAAGGACCGCGCGCGCGAGCTGACCATGCCGCTGTTCGACGGCAGCGCGGACGGCATCGAGCGGGTGGTTCGGATCAATGGCCTGCGGACACCGTTCGGCCTCAAGGACCTGCTCGCGATCATCGAGCATCCGACCCCGCCTGACGGCATCATGCTGCCCAAGGTCGAGTCCGCGGACGAGGTCCGGATCGTGGCGGCGCTGCTCGAGCGCGCGGCGCGGCCGGTCAACCTGCACGTGATCATCGAGAGCAACCCCGGGCTCGACCAGGCCCAGGCGATCGCCGGCGCCTCGCCCAGGGTCAAGTCGCTCCTGTTCGGCGCGGTCGACATGGCGGCCGAGCTCGGCTCGGCGATGGACTTCACCTCCATGCTCTATGCCCGCTCACGGGTCGTGCACGCGGCCGCGCGCTACGGCCTGGATGTGATCGACGTGCCTTATCTGGATCTCGAGGACGAGGCGGGCCTGCTCGAGGAATGCCGCCTGGTGCAGGCGCTGGGCTTCACCGGCAAGGCCGCGATCCATCCCAGGCAGCTGCCGGTGATCAACGGCGTCTTCACCCCCGGGCCCGAGCGCATCGCCTACGCGCAGAAAGTGATCGCGGCCTTCGAGGCGGCGCCCGATGGCCTGGTCGTGGTCGACGGCAAGCTGATCGAGATCCCGGTCGTCCGGATCGCCAGACGGACGCTCGCGGTCGCGGCGGCGATCGGCCGGGCGTGAGGGCGAAGGCCATGGTCGCGGACGCGGTCAAAGTCGGGGAAAAAAGATATCGGGAGTCCTACGGCCGCTATTTCGAGGACTTCTCGGTCGGCGACGTCTACGAGCACCGTCCGGGACGGACCATCACCGAGGCCGACAACACCTGGTTCACGCTTTTGACCATGAACCAGCACCCGCTGCATTTCGATCGCGAGTACGCCCGCCACACCGAGTTCGGCCAGCCGATCGTCAACAGCGCGCTGACGCTCGCCGTGGTCACCGGCATGAGCGTTCCGATGTCAGCCAAAAGGCGATCGCCAACCTCGGCTGGACCGATATCCAGATGCCGGCGCCGGTCTTCAACGGCGACACGCTGTACGCGGAATCCGAGGTCCTGGAAAAGCGGGAATCACGCTCGCGCCCGACCCAGGGGATCGTCACCGTCCAGACCCGCGCCCACAAGGCCGACGGCACCCTGGTCATGACCTTCAAGCGGACCATGCTGATCCCCAAGCGCGGCCATGCGGTCGAGGACAAGATCTTCGGCGATCGAGCAGCCCGAGGTCTGAGCGCGATGTTTTCTCCACCGGGCGACGCCGACGAAGACCAGATGCTCGAGGTGATCGAGCGCTGGCTGGAGCGCGATGTCCGCCCGCGGGTCATGGAGCTCGAGCGGGCGGATGCCTGCGCGCCCGAGCTGATCGAGCAGATGAAGGCTTTCGGTCTGTTCGGCGCGACGATCGCCCCCGAGCACGGCGGGCTCGGCCTCCCGGCGCTGACCTACGCCCGGATCGTCGCCCGCATCGCCGAGGTCTGGATCGCGCTGCCCGGCTATTTCAACACCCATCTGATCATGGCCGAGATCGTCCAGCGCTTCGGCACCGATCCCAGAAAAAGCGCTTCCTGCCGCGCTTTGCGACCGGCGAGCTCCGGGGCGGCCTGGCACTCACCGAGCCCGACGGCGGCACCGACCTGCAGGCAATCCGGACCCGCGCCGTCCGCCAGGGTGACGGCTACGTGATCAACGGCGCCAAGACCTGGATCACCAACGGCATCGGCGGCTCCTGCTTTGCCCTCCTGGTCAAGACCGATCCCGCCGGCCTGAACCGCGGCATCGCGGCATGTCGCTGTTCCTCGCCGAGAAGGGCCCGGGCTTCCGGGTCGGGCGAAAACTGGAAAAACTCGGCTACCACGGCATCGAATCCGCCGAGCTGTTTTTCGAGGACTACGCCATCCCGGCCGACTGCCTGATCGGCGGCATCGAGGGCCAGGGCTTTGCCCAAGTCATGGCCGGGCTCGAGCTCGGCCGGATCAACGTCGCCGCCCGCAGCGTCGGCCTCGCCAAGGCCGCGCTCGACGATTCGCTGCGCTACGCCCAGGTCCGAAAAACCTTCGGCAAGCCGATCTGCGAGCATCAGGCGATCCAGCTCAAGCTCGCCGAGATGGCGACCCGCACCGAGGCCGCCCGCCTGCTCACCGAAGCCGCCGCAGCGGCCTACGACCGCGGCGAGCGCGTCGACCTCGCCGCCGGCATGGCCAAGTACTTCGCCTCCGAGACCGCCCTCGAGAACAGCCTGGAAGCGATGCGCATCCACGGCGCCGCCGGCTACTCCAAGGCCTACCCGATCGAACGCTACTACCGCGACGCGCCGCTGCTCGTGCATCGGCGAGGGCACCAACGAGATCCAGCGCCTCATCATCGCCAGGCAGCTGCTCGCCCGGTCACGGTGACGTCCCCCGACTGGGCGGCGAGCCTCGACCGGATCGCCGCGGGCCTCGAGCCGTCTGCTTGTGACCCAGAGCTGCCGTGACAGTAGACCCGGGCCGTCATCGGTGAGGGCCGCGAACAGATTGGTGGCCCCCGATCCGGCACTCTGGTAGCTATGCTACGCGATCACCGGCGCATGGGGGACGGCGTGGACATCGCGGCTTGGCTGCGCGGGCTCGGGCTGGAGCGCTACGAGCAGAGGTTCCGCGAAAGTGACATTGACACCGACATCTTGGCGGACCTGACCGAGACCGATTTGGAAGAGCTCGGCGTCTCGCTCGGCCACCGCAAGAAGCTCCTCAAGGCGATCGCCACGCTCGGCCCGCAAGGGGACTCCGGGGTGGGAGAGCCAACCGCCAGCCGGTTGGAAGCGCGACAGCCGCAAGTGCTCGTCAAATCCCAGGCCGAGCGGCGCCAACTGACGATCCTGTTCTGCGATCTGGTAGAGTTCGACGGAGTTGTTGGCGGGGCTCGATCCCGAGGATATGCGCGGGGTGATGCACGCCTATCAGCAATGCTGCCGAAGCGTGATCAGGCGTTGGGACGGGCACGTCCCCAAATACACGGGCGGCCGTGTGCTCGTTTGCTTCGGCTGGCCGCGGGCCTATGAAGGCGATGCCGAGCGTGCGGTCCACGCCGGCCTGGAGCTGGTCGGGGCCGTGGGACGATTGACCGCGTATGGCGCGCCGCTCGCGGCCCGGGCCGGCATCGCGACCGGCCTCGTCATGGTTGGTGACCTGATCGGGCAGGGCACGGCGAAAGAGGAAACGGTGGTTGGCGAGACGCCGAATCTCGCAGCGCGGCTACAGGCGCTCGCAGCGCCGGGCAGCGTGGTGATCAGCCAGGCGACACGAGCGCTTGTGGGTGGATTGTTCGAGCTGGCCGATCTCGGCGCGCGTCGCCTCAAAGGTTTCGCGGAGCCGCTTGCCGCTTGGCGGGTCGACGGGGTGGCCCGGGCCGAGGGGCGCTTCGATGCGCTGCACGGCGAGCGGCTGACGCCCTTGGTCGGGCGCGAGCACGAGGTCGGCATCCTGCTCGAACGCTGGGACTGGGCTAAGGACGGCGACGCGCAGACCGTGCTCGTCGCGGGCGAGCCCGGCATCGGCAAGTCGCGCCTGATCCGCAGCCTGATCGAGCGCCTGGCCGACGAGCCGCACACCCGCCTGCGCTACTACTGCTCGCCCCATCATACCAACAGCGCGCTCTTTCCGCTGATCGACCAGCTGGAACGCGCCGCCGGATTTCGGCCGGAAGACACCGCGGCGGCCAGGCTCGACAAGCTCGCAGCGGTGCTCGCTGAGGCGACCGAGAACCTCACCGAGGTCGTGCCCCTGCTGGCGGCGCTGCTGTCGATCCCAGCTGCGCCGCGCTACCCGCCCGTGGACCTGACGCCGGAGGCGCAAAAGCTCGGGACCTTCGATGCCCTGCTCGGGCAGGTCGTCGGCCTCGCCAAGCGGCGGCCGCTGCTCATGGTGCTCGAGGACGCCCACTGGATCGACCCGACCTCGAGCGAGCTGTTCGGGCTGATCGTCGACCGGATCCAGCATCTTCCGGTGCTGCTGTTGATCACCTTCCGATCCGAGTTCACACCGCCTCGGACCGGCCACACGCACGTCACGTCGCTGACGCTGAGCCGGCTCGGCCAACGCCAGGGGGCGCAGATGGTCGAGCGCCTGACCGGCGGCAAGCCGCTCCCGGCGGAGGTGCTCCAGCAGATCCTGCTCAAGACCGACGGCGTGCCGTTGTTCGTCGAGGAGCTGACCAAGACCGTCCTGGAATTGGGCTTGTTGCGCGATGCCGGCGATCACTACGAGCTGTCGGGGCCTTTGCCACCGTTCGCGATCCCGACGACCCTGCACGGCTCGCTGATGGCCCGCCTCGATCGCCTGGCCCCGGTCAAGGACGTGGCGCAGATTGGCGCCGTGATTGGCCGCGAGTTCTCCCATGAGCTGCTCGCCGCCGTCGCCGACCGTCCGGAGGATCAGCTGCAAGGCGCGCTCGACCAGCTGGTCTCTTCCGAGCTGGTCTTCCGCCGGGGCAGCCCGCCCGCCGCCACCTACAGCTTCAAGCACGCGCTGGTCCAGGACGTGGCCTACCAATCGCTGCTCAAGCGCCGACGCCAGCAACTCCACGGCCGGATTGCGGCGGTCCTCGAGGGGCGGTTCGAGGAGAAGGCACAGAGGGAGCCGGAGCTGCTCGCCCATCACCACCGTGAGGCGGGACGGCTGGAAAGCGCGATCCCCTATGCAACCCGGGCTGGCGATGTGGCCTTCGGACGGTTCGCCTTCGTCGAGGCCAGGGTGCGCTATCAAGAAGCGGTCGACATGGCGCAGGCGCTGCCGCCATCGGAGCAGGCCTCGCGACTTCAGCTCCAGGCCATGCTCAAGCTGGCGCATATCTACCAGCTGCTTGGCGAATTCGGCCACATGCCGGCCAACGAGGCCTATCCGAAGGCCAAGAGCGCCGCCATGAAGGCGCTGGAGCTCGATCCTGCCAACGCCGAGGCCTACTACGTGCTGGCGATGATCCTCGGGCTGTACGACTGGGACTGGGCCGGCTCCGAGCGCGCCTACAGCAGGTCGCTCGAGCTTGATCCCAATAATGTCCGAGCCCACCAGCACTACGGCATCTTCCTGCTGACGCCTCTCGGAAGGCATGACCAAGCGGTATCGGAGCTCGAGCGAGCGTTAGAGCTCGATCCGCTCATATCCTGGACCGAGGTGGATCTGGCAGGAGCCCTGATTTCGCGGGCGACGGCCTGACCAGGCGACCGCGCGGCTGTTGAGTGTCATCGAGCGCGACCCGATGTTCCCCCATGCCCACCGGCAACTCGGACTCGCCTGCGCCCAGCTGGGGAACCATGAGCAGGCGATCGCCGAATTTCAGAAGACGGTTGAGCTGACGCGCGGCGAGGCGTTTGCCACGGCGCAATTGGGGTGGGCCTGTGGTGTTGCGGGCAACAAAGACGAGGCCCAAAGGCTGCTGGACCAGCTGACCCGCCGTGCCCAGCGCGAGCATGTCGATCCGCTGGCGTTTGCTTGGCTCAACATAGGCTTGGGTGACACCGAGGCAGCGTTTTTATGGCTGGAGCGAGCCTATCAAGCAAAGTCGAGCTGGCTGATCTTTCTCAAGGTTCAGCAGATTTATGAGCCCCTGTACTCGGATCCGCGGTATCATGATCTGCTGCGGAGAGTCGGATTGAACTCATAGATGTCCAGGATCTGCCTTGCTCGTCGGGGGATGCTACCGCGCCGATGCAGCGAACATGACGAATCCAGCCTCTGTGAGCACATAGCCTAATGCAGCCGCGGCTTCTTGAGGAAGTCGTTGCGGTCGGCGGAGTGGATCAGGAGGCGTTTGGGGCTGCCTTCGCGGGCGATCGTCAGCGGGATGTCGGCGCCGGCCGGGCCGAGCGACCAGATCTTGCGGAAGGTGGTGGCGAGGTCGGTGACCCTCTGGCCGCCGACCTCGAGCACCAGATCGCCGGGCTCGACGCCCGCCTTGTGGGCGGGGCCGCCCTCGGCGAGGCCGGCGACGAAGACCGCGCCCTCGGCCTCGGACGTGTACATGCCGAGCCAGGGGCGGGCGGGCTGATCGACCCGGCCGAACTTCTGGAGGTCGTCGAGGATCGGCCGCAGCAGGTCGATCGGCACGATCATGTTGCCCTGGGAGGCGATGCCCTCGGCGCGCGCCTCCTGGACGAACAGCGAGCCGATGCCGGCGAGCCGGCCCTCGGCGGTGATGCAGGCGGCGCCGCCCCAGCTCGGGTGCGGCGGCATGGTGAACAGCGCCTCGTCGAGCATGTACTCCCAGTAGCCAGCGAATTCGCGCTTCGAGGCGATCCGGGCCTTGAGGGCATGGGCGCGGCCGCCGCCGGCGGCAACGATCACCGGATCGCCGACCTCGGCCTCGGCCGAGACCCCGAGCTCGAGCGCCGGCACCCCGAGCCGGCCGAGCGCCTGGACCAGGCCGAAGCCGCTCGCCTGATCGTAACCGACCACATACGCCGGCACGGCCGCGCCGTGATTGGCGGTCAGCCAGATCGTCTCGGCCTCGGTGATCAGATAGCCGATGGTCAGGACCAGGCCGTCGGCACCGATCATGACCCCGTTGCCGGCGCGCTCGGTGCCGAGGATCGAGGCCGTGAAGGCGTCAGCCGGGATCTCGGAGCGCAGCTGCAGGACCGCGGCCAGCGTCCGGTCGAGGTCGAAGGCGAACTCGGCCACCTTGGGCTGCGCCGCCTCGGGGATCACCCACTCGGTCTCGCTCACCGATGCCTCTCGCATAGCCCGGCCGTGGGCGTTACCATCGAGCCCGGAGGGGGCCCGCGCCCGACCGCCGGTCACAACCCTCCGGCACCCAACATAGCGTCCTCTGCAGGCCTCGCCTATGCCTATCGAGATCAAGCTGGTCGACAGCGCCGCCGGCATCGTCAATGCCCACACCCGGATGCCGTTCCGCTTCGGCGTGGTCACCGTGCGCGCCTCGCCGCTGCTCACGCTCGAGGTCCGGATCGAGGATGCAAAGGGCCAGCGCGCCCGCGGCTATGCCGCCGATTTCCTCGCCTTTCGCTGGTTCGACAAACGGCCGGAGAAGAGCCTGGCGGACAATTGCCGGGACCTGATCCGGACCGTCGAGGTCGCACGCGGGCTCTATCTCGAGGCCGGCCGCGAGGGCTTGCGGACGCCCTTCGCTCTGTTCCTCGACAGCTACCCCGAGATCGAGCGGCGGGCGCTGTCGGAAAACTTCAACCGGCTGGGCGCGGCCTTCGGCTCCTCGATGCTCGAGCGCGCGGTGATCGATGCCGTCGGCCGGCTGACCGGCCGGAGCTACTTCCAGCTGGTCCAAGGCAACGACCTCGGGATCGAGCTGGGCGCGATCTCGCCGCCGCTGGCCGGGCGCAAGGTTGCGGAATTCCTGCCGGACCGGCCGCTCGAGCGGCTGCATCTCCGCCACACCGTCGGTCTGGTCGACCCGATCACCGCGGCCGACGTCGGCCTGCCGGTCGCGGACGGGCTGCCGGTCACCCTCGAGGACTATCTGGACCGGGATGGCCTCGGCTATCTGAAGATCAAGGTCTCGGGCGCGCTCGCGGCGGATCTCGCCCGGCTGGGGGCAATCGCGGCGCTGCTCGAGCGGCGGGGCCGGCGCGTCCACGTCTCGCTCGACGGCAACGAGCAATACCCGACGCTCGATGCCTTCCTTGGCCTGGTCGAGCAGATCAAGGCCAGGCTGCCGCAGCTCTGGCAGCAGATCCTGCTGATCGAGCAGCCGCTCGATCGGGCGGCCGCGATGGACCCGGCGGTCGCTCCCCTCCTCGAGCCCCTGAGCCGGCAAAGACCGGTGATCATCGACGAGGCCGACGGCTGGCTTTCGGCGTTCCGGGAGGCGAGCCGGCTCGGCTACCGCGGCACCTCGCACAAGAACTGCAAAGGCATTTACAAGTCCTTGCACAACCTCGCATTTGCCGCCGTCCACAACGAGCGGGTCGGGCGCCCCGAGCTGTTCCTCAGCGGCGAGGACCTGTCGTGCCTGCCGGTGGTCGCGCTGCAGGCGGATCTCGCTTCGGTGGCCCTGCTCGGCATCAAGCACGTCGAGCGCAACGGCCACCACTATTTCCGGGGCCTCGGCCATCTTTCCGAAGCCGAGCAGGCGGCGGCACTCGCCCAGCACCCGGACCTCTACGAGCGTCGGGGCAGCGAGGTCTTTCTCCGGATTGCCGATGGCACCCTCGACTGCCGCTCGCTGCAGACGCCGGGCATGGGCTTCGCGGCCCTGCCCGACATGCGCCGGCTGACGCCGGTCGATGCCTGGGACTTCGCGAGCCTCGGCCAGGAGCCCTGAGGCTCAGGTCTTGCCGGGGCTGGCCGACCTGGCGAGCAGCGGGGTCCGGCCGCTGACCTCGGCGCCGGCATCGGCGGCGAGCGGCAGATAGACCAGCGCCGAGAGCGCCGCGAGGCCGCCGACCGCGAAGAAGGCGGGCCAGAAGTCGCCGGCCGCCAGATGGTCGCCGCCACGCGCCGAAACGGTCAGGTGCAGGAGCAGGGCGCCGGTGCCGACGCCGATGCTGAGCGAGAGCTGCTGCATCATGCTGGCAAAGCTGGTCGCCCGGCTCATGCGCGCGCGCTCGATGTCGGCGTAGGCGAGGGTGTTGATGCTGGTGAACTGGAGCGAGCGGAAGAAGCCCCCGGCCAGCAGCACCGCCAGGATCACGAGATGCGGGGTCTGGGGCGTGAACAGGCCGCTCGCGGCGATGAACAGCGCGCTGATCACGGCATTGACCATCAGCACCCGCTTGAAGCCGAACAGCTTCAGCGTCGGGCCCGCGGTCAGCTTCATCAGCATGGCGCCGGCCGGCGGCGGCGAAGGTCAGGAGGCCCGAGTTGAAGGCGCTGAGCCCGAAGCCCGCCTGCAGCATCAGCGGCAAAAGGAAGGGCGTGGCGCCGATCGCGGTCCGGAACAGGAGGGCGCCGAGCATCGAGGCGCGGAAGGTCGGGATGCCGAGCAGCGCGAGGTCGATCACCGGGTAGAGCGTGCGCATGGCATGGAGGACGTAGAGCCCGATGCCGACGACGCCAGCTGCCAGCAGCAGGAGCGTCGTGCTCCAGGGCACGAGGTCGCGCCCGATGGTCTCGAAGCCGAACACCAGGCCGAGCAGGCCGATGGCGCTGAGCAGGAAGCCCAGAAGGTCGAGGGGCGGCGGCCTGTCCTCGCGCAGGTCGGGAATGAACAGGGAGACCAGGACAATCCCGAGCACGCCGATCGGCAGGTTGATCCAGAAGATCCAGCGCCAGCTCAGATAGGTGGTGATGAAGCCGCCGAGCGGCGGCCCGAGGATCGGGCCCATCAGCGCCGGCACGGTCAGCCAGGCCATCGCCTGGACGAGCTCCGCCTTGGCGACCGCGCGCAGCAGCACCAGCCGCCCGACCGGCACCATCATGGCGCCGCCCATGCCCTGGAGGATGCGCGCGAGCACGAAGCCGAAGAGCGAGCCCGCGAAGCTGCAGAGCACCGAGCCGAGCATGAAGACCAGGATCGCGAGGCGGAACACACTGCTTGGCCCCGAACCGGTCGGCGACCCAGCCGCTGATCGGGATGAAGACCGCGAGGCTGAACAGATAGGCGGTGATCGCGAGGCTGAGCTTCAGCGGGTTCTCGCCGAGCGAGGCCGCGATCGCCGGCAGCGCGGTCGCGATCGCGGTCGAAATCCAGGTTCTCCATGAACAGGGCGCAGGCGACGATCAGCGGGATCAGCATGACACCAGGCTGGGCGCGGGTTCAGTCGATGAGGATATGGGGGCGGGCGTCATCCGGACATGCCCTCGCGCTTTTCTCGCTTCCTACAGACCCGCCTGTTCGAAGGTCGCGAGCGGCAGAAAGAGCCGGCGCGGCATCGATGCGAAGGGTCGAAAGCCGTAGCGAGCATAGAACGCTCCGGCCCGCTCGCTCTTCGCATCGACCACGATCGCATGAACCGCAAGCGCCTGGCTCGCACGCAGGACCCTCCGGACGGCATCGAGCAACAGCATCTCGCCGAGCCCTCGCCCCTGGTGGGCGAGGTCGACCGCGAGCCGACCCAGGATCGCCGCGGGGACCGGGTAGTGAGGCAGCCGCTTCGCGAGCGCCGGCGGTAGCTCCGCCTTGTCGAAGCCGGCCGCGCTCAAGCTGTAATAGCCGAGGATGACCTCAGGCGAGGCGTCGGTCGCCACGAAGACCTGCGCGACGCGCCGGCGTACGTCCTGCGCCGCCTGACGCCGAAGATAGGCATCGAGCGCCGGCTCGCCGCAGGCGAATGCTGCCCGGTCGTGATGCCCAGCGAGCGGCTCGATGACCGGAGGCTCATCCACCGACCCGCTCGCGATAGCGACGGACCGCTTGCTTGAGCGTCTCGGTCGGCGCCGGCGGGTCGATCAGGGCGTCGTAGAAGACCTCCCAGTCCGCGGCCGACAGCGTGATCTTCTCATGGGCGTCGATCACCCGCTCGGCCGCGGCGACCGCGTTCGCCAGGACGAAATCGGTGACACTCTTCGCCTCGTAAGCGGCGGCGCGCTCGAGCTTGCGCTTGGTCCTGACGTCCAGGCGCAGATGCATGCGATCGCGCTTGACGTCGGCGGCTTGGGCCATTTCGCGAACTCCGGACACTCATCACCGTGTGATGTACGCCATTGTGGCGCACACGTCAAGTCGCACCGACTCCCGATCAACGCGCGAGGCGCAGCGGCTCATCGAGGTGCCGGTTCTGGTTGCGGAAGTAGAGGCGGACCTCGAGCCGGCCGCTGGCGCCGACGCCGTCCTTGCTCGCGGTCAGCACCAGGCGATGGCGATCGTGCTTCTCGAACCGGAAGCCGCCATCGGCGCCGGTCAGGGTCTTGGCGATCGGCTCGAGGCTGACCAGCGTGCGCTCGGACAGGACCACCTCCGCGCCCGCGACCGGGGCGCCGTCCGGGCCCACGACCGTGCCGGTCAGGATGCCGTCGTCGTGGGCCAGGACGTAGAGGTTCCAGCCGACCACCAGGATCGCGATCAGCCCGATGGTGACCGTCACCCGATTGAGCAGCCAGGGCCGCCAGGATATCGCCAGGGAGGTCATCGTCAGCCCTTGCGGGCGCCCGAGGTCAGGCCCTGGATGAACTGGTTCTGGGCCAGGAGGAAGACCAGGAGACCCGGCACCAGGACCATGACGCAGAAGGCGTAGAGCGCGCCGGTCGTGTCCTCGAAGTAGGACAGGAAGGTCGAAAGCCCGAGCGGCATCGTCTGCATCTGCTGGTCGCGGATGATGATCAACGGCCAGAGGAAGTCGTTCCAGGACCAGATGAACGACAGGATGACGTTGGTCGCGATCGCGGGCTTGGCGAGCGGCAGCATGACCCGGAGCAGGATCTTCCACTCCGGCACGCCGTCGATCTTGGCGGCCTGGACCAGCGATGGCGGGATGGCGTCGAAATTGGCCTTGAAGACGAAGATGCAGATGATGTGCGAGAAGGCCGGCAGTGCCAGGCCCAGGTAGCTGTTGAGCAGCCCGAGCTTGGCGGTGATCAGATAGGCCGGGATGATGGTCGCGTGGAACGGGATCATCATGCAGGACAAAAAGACCAGAAGAATCGCGCGCTTGCCCCAGAAGTCTTTGATAAGCGCGTAGCCGGCGGCGGCGTTGATGACCAGGTTGGCGATCATCACCAGCGCCGCCACGACCACGCTGTTGAGGAAGAAGCGGGCGAACGGGATGGCATACCAGGCATCGACGTAGAAGAACGGCTGGATGCCCTGGGGCAGAATCGACGGTGGGTAGGAGAAAATATTCTCGCCGGTCAGGCTGGTCTTCAGCACCCAGTAGAACGGCACGAGCATGACGAAGCAGACCACGATCAGGGCGGTGTGGATCGGCCAGCGGGGATAGCGGTGCATGGCGCTACTCGGTGATGTCGACCTTGCCGGCCTCGCCGCCGGCCAGGAGATTGCCGATCAGAGCGATGCCGACGAACAGCAGGAACATGACCACGGTGAGCGCGCCGGCGTAGTCGAACTGGGTGAGCTTGAACGCCGCCTTGTAGATGTAGGTGATCAGGAGCTCGGTCGCGTGGCCCGGGCCGCCGTTGGTCATGACGTAGATCAGATCGAAGCTGGTGAAGGACGCGATGATCCCGATCACGAAACACAAGAAGATCGAGGGCCGCAGCAGCGGCAAAGTGATCCGCCAGAACTGGGCGCGGCGCGGCGCGCCGTCGATCGCCGCGGCCTCGTAGAGATGGGGCGGGATGCTCTGCAGGCCGGTGAGCAGGATGATCATGAAGAAGCCGACGATCTGCCAGATGGCGGCGGCGATCACTGCCGGCATCGCGGTCGAGAAGCTCTCGAGGAAGGCGATCGGCTGGTCGGTCAGGCCGCTCGAGCGCAACAGGTAATTGAACAGCCCGACCTTGGCGTCGTAGAGCCAGCGCCAGATGATCCCGACCGCGACCGCCATCAGGGGGTACGACAGAAAAATGATCGTCCGGTAGACGCCGCGGCCGCGGATCCGGCTGTTGACCATCAGCGCCAGGGCGAGCGCGATCACGATCGCGATCGGCGCCATCGCCATGTAGACGAAGGTGTTCTTGAGCGCCTGCCAGAACACGTCGTCGTAGAACAGCATGTCCTGGTAGTGATAGAGGCCGGCGAACTCGGTGGGCTTGGTCGGCTCCCAGAACTCGAACGAAAGGACGAAGTTCCAGCCCAGCGGGATCAGCCGATAAAGCAGAAAAATCGCGAGCGCCGGCAGCAGCAGCGCCCAGACGAACGCGGCCTCGCGATGCCGTCGGCGCCGGAACAGCCGCCGCCCCCGTGGCGGCGCCCCGGCCCGGGTCTCAGAGAGCGCTTCAGTCGCCATGCCCCTTCACCGTCGCCCGCCCACCGCGCCGCCGTTGCACAGCGGCCGTGGGAGCGGCATCGAGCAGGTCGCCCAGTCGATGGAGGCGAACCGGCGGACGCGACGGCAGCCTCACGACCAGTTCCAGCTCGCCGCCGATCGCCTCGATGTAGCTGCGCAACGTCGACAGATACATGTCGGCCTGCCGTTCGATCTTCGAAACCGAGGGCTGCTTGATGTTCAGTGCCGCCGCGATCTCCGCCTGCGCCTTGCCGGCCGCCTGGCGAAGCTCGCGCAGGCTTTCGACCTGATCCTTGAGCTCCCGATAGCGCGCGTCGATGCGCTCGCGACGTTCCGGCGGCAGAGCCTCGACGATCTCGGTGAGGGTTCGACCCATCGCCGCCTATCCTCCCCGTCGACGCTGCAGATGCGCCGCGTAACGCTGGTCTGCCCGGGCGATCAGGCGGCGGTAGAAGCGATCCTCGCTGACCCCGGATTTGTCGCCGACGACCAACAAGATGCCCTGGCGGCCAGGATTGAAGGCAAAGGCCACCCGCCAGACGCCGCCTGCGGCATTGAACCGAAGTTCCTTCATGTGGCTGTGCTTCGATCCCTTGAGCGTGTCGACATGAGGACGTCCGAGCTGCGGACCGTAGTCCTCGAGGAGCCTGGCGGCCGCCAGAAGCTCGTCCTGGACTGCCGCTTCGAGGGCCGGGAACTCCTGCTCGAGCTCATCCCCGAAGCGGACGGTCCAAGGCATCTATATAGCCCCTAGGCTATATACCGTCAACCATCTCCCCGGCCCCGCCCGGAGTGATCTGGTCAGCGTCGGCGCAGCACGCGGTTGACCTTGGCCTCGGCGGTGTCGATCGCTTCCTTGGGGTCCTTCTGACCGAGCAGGGCCGCCTGGATCTCCGGCCAGAACGCCTCCTTGATCGCGGCGTCCTTGGGGGTCACCCAGTTGCCGACCGCCTTGTCCATGTTGGCCAGCGACAGGCGCAGCGTGTCCGCCTTGAGCGGATCGTCGAGCCCGGCGATCAGCGCCTCGTCGACCTTCTTGTTCAGGGTCAGGATCGTGAAGGTGTCGGCCATCACCTTCTGCCACTTGTCACTGGTCGCGATCTTGATGAAGTCGAAGGCCGCGTCCGGATATTTGGTCGTCTTCGAGATGCCGAAGCCGTGCGCGTTCGGCACCCCGTAGCCGCCCGGCCAGGCGATCACGCCAAGGGTCTCGGGGCTCACCCACTCGGCCTTGCCGGCGATCCAGAACAGCGCCGCGCCATGGCCCTGGTACATGCCGATGTCGCCGGTCGCGAACGCGTTGTTGGGCTCGACCCAGCGGCCGGTCCAGGAGATGTTGTTGATCGCCCCGGACGTCGTCGCCTTGGCCAGCCTGGTCAGGGTGTCGAGCATCTCGGGCGTGTTGAACGCTGCCTTGGTCATGTCCTCGTTGAGCAGCTCGACCCCGTTCATCGCGAACAGCGCCCAGTACAGCCAGTCGAAGTTGAGCGTGATGAAGCCTGAGCGGCCATCCCCGGTCGCCGCGATCTTGGTCGCATCGTCCAGGATCTGGTCGAAGTTCTGAGGTGGTCCGGCCAGCCCGGCCTCCTTGAACAGTTTCTTGTTGTAGACCATCAGGGTCTTCGAGAAATAATAGGGCAGCATGTACTGCTTGCCGTCGTACTGCCAGAGCTTCATGCCGTCCTGATTGAAGCGGTCCTTGACCTCGGGCTCCTTGGCCAGATAGGGCGAGAGATCGACCAGGCCGTCATTGGCGGCGTACTCGGCCCAGAGCATACCCTGGACGTCGATGATGTCGGGCGCGGTGCCGGCGACCAGCTGGGTCTGGTAGAAGGTCGCCCACTCGGTGCCCTTCTTGTCCAGCCATTCGACGTCGAAGTCGGGATGCAGCTGCTTGAAGTCGGCGATCCAGCCGCGGAATTTTTCCTCGTAGATCGGCAGGTTCCAGGTCAAGAGCGTCAGCTTCTTGTCCTGGGCGCTGGCGCCCGATCCGAACAGTCCCGTCGCCAGCAGCGCGCCGATCGCCGCGACAGCCCACTTCTTCGACATGATCGCCTCCCCTGGCGGTGGAATCAAAGCTCGAGCTCGATCTCCTGCGCCTCCCTGACCGAGCGTTCGGCCGCGAGACAGACCGCGATCCGCTTGCGCGCGTCCTCGCCCGAGACCAGCGTGCGGCGCTCCCGGAAGGCGGCCACGGTCTGCCGGATCTCCTCCTCCAGCTCGAAGACCTCGCCCGAGCTCGCAAGCCTCGAGCCGCTCGGGCTCGCGGCGCGCCCTTGGCCATCAGCTTCAGCTCGAAGGTCGGCGCCAGCGCGCGGGCATCGCCGCCGGACCACCAGCTGCGCAGCGCGCCGTCGTCACCCGTGATCTCCAGGAGCGTCTGATGCTCGAAGCCCGCGAGCGACTGGGTGATGGTCGCGTAGCGGCCGCCCGGAAACGTCAGGACGCTCGAGAAATTGTCGTCCATGCCGGCCTGGCCGCTGACCGCGGCGCGCCCGCTCGAGGTGCCGATCGCGCGCACGGCCAAGGGATCGCCCCAGGCCTCGAAGTACCACATGATGAGATCGTAGAAATGGACCGGCTCCTCCAGGATCCAGGAGCCGACCCGGCCGGGGTCGTGGCGCCAGCCGCCCGCCCCCGGGCGATAGGGGTGGCGGAACAGGCTGAGATTGGCATAGGCGGGCCGGCCGATCGCGCCCTCGTCGATCAGCCGCTTGATGGTGCCCCACTGGCTCGACAGCCGGAGCTCGTGGCCGACGTTGATCAGGCGATCGTGGCGCCGGGCGGCCGCAATCAGGCGGTCGCAACCCTCGACCGTATTCGCCATCGGCTTCTCGAGCAGAAGATCCTTGCCGGCCGCGAGCGCCGCCTCGCCGATCTCGGCGTGGGTGTGGTTGGGCGTCACCACGTCGACCACGCCGACCGCCGCGTCGGCCACCAGGTCGCGGTAGTCGCGGTAGACGGCAAGGTCCGGAAAATCGGCCCGGGCGCGTGCGGCCGCGTCGTCGCTGCGCGCGCAGATCGCCGCGAGCCTCGCGCTCGCCACCCGGCCGATGCATTGCGCGTGCAGCCTGCCGAAGGCGCCATAGCCCACCAGCCCGAACCGCATCGCATCTGTGTCGGTCCCCGACACGCCGCTCTCCCCGCCGCCCGCGGCACTATTCCACGATCCGTGGTCGATCGGCAAGGCGGGCCGAGCGCTCAGAGCGCGCGCCCGGTCTCCCGGTCGAACAGGTGCATGCGGGCGAGGTCCGGGTAGAGAGTCAGCGTCTCGCCCGCCCGCACGGCGCGCTCCGGCGGCAGGCGCGCCACCAGCTCGTGCTCGCGGAGGCTGAAGAAGACCAGCGTGTCGCTGCCGAGCGGCTCGATCACCTCGGCGACCGCGTCGAGCCGCGCCTGCCCGTCGGCGCCCGCGCCGGCGTCGAGCCGGAAATTCTCGGGCCTGAGCCCGAACACGACCGGCTGGTCGCGGCAGTCGGCGTAGCGCGCGCGACGCGCTTCCGGGACCGGCCAGACCAGCCGATCGCCAAGCCGGATCGCGAGCCCGGCGTCGCCCTGGCGCCCGAGCTCGGCCGGCACCAGGTTCATGGTCGGCGAGCCGATGAAGCTCGCGACGTAGGTGCTGGCCGGCGCGTTGTAGATCTCGTCCGGGCTGCCGATCTGCTCGATGTCGCCATCGCGCATGAGCACGATCCGGTCGGCCAGCGTCATCGCCTCGACCTGATCGTGGGTGACGTAGACCACGGTCGTGGCGACCCGCTGGTGCAGCTTCTTGATCTCGGTGCGCATCTGGACGCGCAGCTTGGCGTCGAGGTTGGAGAGCGGCTCGTCGAACAGGAACACCTGCGGATCGCGCACGATCGCGCGGCCCATCGCGACCCGCTGGCGCTGGCCGCCCGAGAGCTGCCGGGGCCTTCGCTCCAGGAGCTCCTCGACGCTCAGGATCCGGGCCGCGTCCTCGACCCGCCGCTTGATCTCGGCCTTGCCGTAGCCCCGGTATTCGAGGCCGAACGACATGTTCTGGAACACCGACATGTGCGGGTAGAGGGCATAGTCCTGGAAGACCATGGCGACGTCGCGGTCCTTGGGTTCGATCTCGTTGACCAGGGCGTTGCCGATCCAGATCTCGCCCCCGCTCACCTCCTCGAGCCCGGCGATCATGCGCAGGGTCGTGCTCTTGCCGCAGCCCGACGGGCCGACCAGGACCACGAACTCCCGATCGGCGATCTCGAGATCGATACCACGCACCGCGGCCACGCTGCCGAAGCTCTTGCGCAAGCGTTTGAGGGTGACCGTTGCCATCTTCTCCCACTCTCCCGAGCGCGAGAATAGGACCGATCCCGGGTCGAGGCCAACACGCCATCGCCGAGCTGGTTGACAGGCCCGGCCGGGCGGTCCCATGCAGGCAGCTGAGACCAGGGATCGCGCCATCGCCTCGAGGGACGACGCCATGCTGTTGACCGGCTTCGAGAGCTACGGCGGACGTTCGCTCAACCCCTCCGAGCAGGTGGTCGAGCGGCTCGCCGGGACCGAGATCGGCGGTATCCGGGTGGTCGGGCACACCTTGCCGGTGAGCTACCGGGAGATCGGCCCGCGCATCGCGGAGCTGATCGAGGAGTCCGGCCGCGGGCGGTGATCTGCCTCGGCCTCTGGCCGGGCTCGCCGCTGCTGCGGCTCGAGCGGATCGCGGTCAACGTCGCGGATTTCGAGATCCCGGACAACGCCGGGCTGATGACCCGCGGGCCGGTGGTCGAGGGCGGGCTCGAGGCTTATCGGAGCACACTCCCGATCCACGCCATCCAGGACCGGCTGCTGGCCGCCGGCATCCCGGCGCAGCTCTCCAGCAGTGCCGGAACTTTTCTCTGCAACGCGCTGATGTATCACGCGCTTTGTACCTGTGGCGAGCACGTGCCCGGATCGCCCTGCGGCTTCATCCACCTGCCCTATCTGCCCGAGCAGGTGAGCGGCCTGCTCCTGCAGCTGCGCGACTGGCAGAAGGTCGAGCTGCACCAGCGCGCCGATCTCGCGTCGATGGCGCTCGAGGTGCAGGTCGAGGCGGTCCGGCTCGCGATCGAGACCACGCTTGGCGCCACCACAGCCTGATGGCCCTGCCGATCCTCGAGCTTCGCCGCCTGCACAAAGCCTACGGCCTGACGGTGCCGGCCGACGATATCTCGCTCGCGATCGCAGCTGGCGAGTTTTTCACGTTTCTCGGCCCGAGCGGCTCGGGCAAGTCGACGATCCTTCGGATCATCGCCGGCCTCGAGCGGGCCGATGCCGGCCAGGTCCTGCTGCGTGGGCAAGATGTCGGCGAGGTGCCGCCCTGGCAGCGCCATCTCGGCATGGTTTTTCAGCAGTATGCCAATTTCCCGCACATGAACGTCGCGGAGAATGTCGGCTACGGCCTCCGGCGTCGGGGTCTCGGCAAGCCCGAGGTGAAGGCGCGGGTCGAGGAGCTGCTGGCGCTGGTCGGCCTTGCGGGCTTCGAGCGGCGCCCCGTCACCCAGCTGTCGGGCGGCGAGCAGCAGCGGGTGGCGATCGCCCGCGCGCTGGCGCCACGGCCGGAGCTTTTGCTGCTCGACGAGCCGCTCGCCGCCCTCGACGAGAAGATCCGCCGCGAGATGCAGGGTGAGCTGACCAAGATCCAGCAGGCGACCGGCACCACCTTCGTCTACGTGACCCACGACCAGGAAGAAGCGCTCACCATGAGCGATCGGATCGCGGTCCTGAACCGCGGCCGCTGCGTCCAGTGCGATCAGCCCGAGCGGATTTTCCGGTTGCCGCGCACCCGCTTCGTCGCCGGTTTTTTCCGGGGATGCAACGTGCTCGAGGCGCGCCTCGAGCAGGGCGACGCGGGCGCCCTCCTGGTGCTCGCAGGCCACCCACTGCCACTTCGGGGCGGCGACGGCCGTACCGGGCCGCAGGCCGTGGCTTTGCGGGGCGAAAGCCTGCTGCTCGACGAGCCGGCGGGGAGCGCGGACCTGGTGCTGCCGGCGGTGCTCGAGAAGATCACCTACCGCGGCGTCTACCGCGACTACCGGCTGCGGCTCGAGGACGGCCAGCAGCTGTCCGCGACCTTGACCCAGCGCCTGCCGCTGGCCGCGGGCGAGCGGGTCGAGGTCGGGATCCGCGCCGCCGACGTCGTCCTGCTCGAGGAGGATTAGCCGGCGCGCTGCCGGCGCCAGTCGAGGATCGCGAGGAGGGCCAGCAGGGTGAGCGTGACCGCGATCATCAGCGTCATCAGGGCGAACAGGCTCGGGCTCAGGCCGACCTGCTGGTACTGCGACCAGAGGTAGGTCTGGACCGTGTTGTGGCCGCCCTGCACGACCGCGGTCCGGATCGTCTCGTTGAACGAGAGGATCAGCGAGAACAGGGCGGCGCCGAGGACGCCTTGGCGGATCTGGGGCAGCTCGACCTCGAAGAAGGCGCGCAGCCGGCCGGCGCCGGACATGTAGGCGGCCTCGAGGTAGACCTGATCGAAGCCCGAGAGCGCAGTCAGGATGACCAGGAAGGCGAACGGCAGCGCCCAGACGACCTGAACCGCGGTGATCGTCAGCAGCGACGGCTGGATGCCCAGGATCTGGAAGAACAGCGCGGTCGCGAGGCCCATCGAGACGCCCGGGACGAACAGCGGGATCAGCATGACCCCGACGATCAGCCGCGGCCGCCGCCAGACCCGGACCGCCTCGGCCGCGAGCAGGGCCAGAAGTGGTGCTATCAGCGCGACCAGCACGCCCACGATCAGCGAGACGCGGAGCGCCCGCAGCAGACGCGCATCATCAAACATCAAAAGATAGTTGTGGAACAGGCCGGCATCGCCGCCGGCCGTGCCCTCGAACGAATGGATCACCGGCGGCAGCAGCGGTCCATAGAGGAAAATCAGCACCAGGCCCAGGAACAGCCAGACCAGCGCGCGCGCCATCACGTCCGCCCCATGATCTTGCCGAGGAACAGGCGGACGTCGAACAGCCGGTACCAGAGGAGCAGGAGCGCCAGCATCAGGCCGGTCGCGACCGTCGAGATCGCGGCTGCGAGCGGATAGTTCAGGACGTCGAGCGCGCTGCCGATCGCGTTGCCGAGCAGCTGATAGCCGGTGCCGCCGAGGATCAGCGACACCGCGACCTCGCCGAACGCTCCGACGAAGCCGAAGATCGCCGCGGCGAACACGCCCGGCAGCGACAACGGCAGGATGACCCGCCGGAAGGTCGCAAGCGGCGGCTCGCCGAGCATCCAGCTCGCCTCGAGCAGGCGCCGGTCGATGGCCGAGAGTGCCAGCCAGATCGGAAAGATCATGAACGGCATGTAGGCCGTGATCAGTCCGAGATAGACGGCGAAGTCCGAATAGAGCAGCCAGTCGAGGGGCGCGCGGACCAGACCGCTGCCGAGCAGCATGCGGTTGACGAAGCCGGTCCGGCTCAGGAGGTCCGCCCAGGCGAAGGTGCGCACGATGTAGCTGACCAGGAAGGGGACGGCGAACAGGAACAGGAACGCGCGGGTCAGCTCGGGGCGAATTCTGAGCGTGACCAGATAGGCGATCGGGTAGGCGATCAGCAGCATCAGCGAGGTCGAGGACAGGGCGACCCAGAAGCTGCGCTCGAGCACCTCGAGGCGCACGCCATCGAAGAACAGCCGGTAGGCGTCGAGGGTGAGCGCCGGCCGGATCCAAAAGCCGCGCTTCTCGAACAGGCTGACCGCGAGCGTGATCAGCAGCGGGCCGAGGATCAGGGCGGCGATCACCACAAGCGGCAGGCCGAGCGCCGCGAAGCGCAGGGCCTGCCGTCGGTGGCGGTGGCGCACCGGCGCGGCGGCGACCGTCACGCCGACTTGAAGCGCTGCCACTCCTCCTCGTAGACGTCGACGTGGGTCGGCCAGCGGTTCTGCCAGGTGCCGCCCTGCTCGAACTTCTTTTGCACGCCGGCCGTGATCTCCGCGACCTTGGCCGCCTCCTCGGCGCTGAACTCGTCGGGATGGGCCTTGGCGTAGTCGGGCGCCATCGGGTTGGTCATGTAGCCGCGCAACAGCGTGATCTTGGCGCCGTACCAGGGCCCGAGCATGAAATCGAGCAGCGCGTAGGTCGCCTTGCGGTCGTCGTCGCTCTGGTCCGGATTGTTGACCACATAGGCCGCCATCGCCCATAGCAGGTAGCCTTCCTTGGGCGCGGCGTAGACCACGTTGTGGCCCTTGGCCTTGGCCACGAACACCATCGGCTCCCAGCAGTCGATGACGTAAACCTCCTTGCTGGTGATCAGGTTGACCGCCTGCTCGAAGCTCGACCACATGAGGCGGAACTGCCCGGCCTTCTTGTGCTCGATCATGAAGTCGACGACGGTCTTGACCTCCTCGGGGGTCATGTCGGCCGGGTCGGCGATCGCGGCCTGCCCGGACTGCTTGAGGAACAGCGCCGTCTTCTGGCCGGCCGTGGTGTAGTTGTCCTCGAGGGCGACGAAGCCTTTGAACTTCGGGTCGTACAGGGCGCCGTAGGAGTCCAGCGGGCCGGTCTCCTCCGGCAGATAGGCGAAGGAGTCGCCCTGGAGCACGGTCGGCACGCCGTAGATCTTCTGGTCGTAGCCGATGAACTGGAAGCCGGGTTTATCCGGCGCGAGGTACTGCTCGATGTAGCTGTCACGCTGCCAGTTGGGCAGCTGGCTGCGATCGAGCTCGAGGATCAGATCGTTGTCGACCAGCGGCTTTTGCATGCCACCGACGATGTTGATCACATCGAAGGTCGAGCGGCCGCCGCCGGCGATCAGCTGGTTGACCACCGCCGAGGGGGCGTTGCCGATCGAGACCAGATTGACGCTGTTGCCGGTCGGCTTCTCGAAGCGGGACCAGTCGCCGCCCGGATCGCCGACGCCGACATCGGCGATCGTGAGCGTCCGGCCGGCGGCGAGGGCCGGCGCGACCAGGCCGCGGCTGCCGGCGAGCGCCGCGCCCGCCCCGAGCGCCGCCCCGCCGGCGAGCAACTGCCGCCGCGACAGCGATGACAGTTTCCGATAGTTCTGCATGACGATCCCCCCTATTTGGGCCCGCGAGCCCGCAGCCTTGATGGCTGGGCGCGCCGCCATCCTCCCGCGAGCGGGCGGGATCTGCAACAGCTTGCTGACTAGCCGCCGGGTCGGGCGCAGGCGACCCGCCCGCCGCTCGCTGCCGAGCGCTCGATCGCCTCGAGCAGGCGAGCGATGTCGACGCCGCAGGCCTGGACGTCGGCCGCGGGCCGGCTGCGCGCGGCGGCGTGACCGAGGAACTCCCGGAACTGGCTCGCCAGCACGTCGACCGCGGTGGCCGGCGCCAGGTGCTTGATCCGGGCATCCTCGAACACCGGCCGGAACAGGCCGTCCTGCAGCTCGTGGCGGACCCGGTGCCAGACCAGGCGCTCGGCCGGAAAGTCGATCTCGATCGCGCCGAGCGCGCCGCAGAGCGCGACTTCCTTGCTGGTCAGCGCCCCCGGCGTGATCGGGTCGACGTGCCGGCCGGGCTGGATCAGCCCCGCCTCGACCTTGCCGACCACGCCGCCCGGGTATTCGAGCAGGATCAGCGCGAGGTCGTCGAGGCCGCGGCCGAAGTGGTCGCGCCGGATCGCGAACACCTGCTCGGGCGGCGCGCCGGTCAGCCAGTTGAAGTAGTCGAGGAAGTGGACGGCATCGCTCGCGGTCACGCCGATGTCGGCGCGCGCCCGCTTGAAGCCCGCGAAGGTGCCGGAGAGATAGCGGAGTTCGCCGAGATCGCCGGCGGCGACCCGCTCGCGGGCGTGGCGGAACAGCGGATGATGGCGGAAGTAGTAGCCGACCTGGAGGATGCGCCCGGTTTTCGCCACGAGCGCGGCAAGGTGTTCGGCCTGATCCAGCGAGAGAGTCAGCGGCTTCTCGCAGAACACGTCCCTGCCCGCCTCGAGCGCCGCGGCGCAGACCGGGAAATGCTCGGGCGTCGAGGTCAGGACGTCGACCACCTCGACCCGATCGAGCACAGTCCGGAAGTCGGCGATCCTGCGCTCGGCGGGCAGGTTGTACGCGCCCGCCCGCCCGCGCGCCGCCGGATCGGGATCGGCCAGCCAGAGCCGGTCGCCGAGCCCGAGCCGCAGCCAGGCCTCGAGGTGGACCGGCCCGAAGGCACCGAACCCGACCTGAAGGACGCCCCGCGGCGGATTCTCCTGGCCCGTCATCCGCCAGCGTGCACGGCGCCGGCGGCTACATGCCCGGCTTCTCGATGCCGAACTTCGAGGGCTCGTTGGGCGCCTTGCCGGCGTCGTAGAGCAGCCAGGCGTTCTGCCGGACCATGCCCATGGCGCGCTCATAGGCATCGTCGCCGTGGTAGGGCGTGAACAAAGCACCCCGGTCGGCGGCGTAGTCCTTGAGCGCCTTGGAGCTCGCGATCTTGTCGTCCCAGACCTTGGCCATGGTCTCGACGACCTCGGCCGGCACGTCCTTGGGCGCCCAGATGCCGAAGTAGTTGGTCGCGAGCGAGATCTTCGGCAACCACTTGGTGACCGGCGGGATGGTGCCGTAGCCCGAAAGCTCGAGCGGCTCGGTGCCGATCACCGCGAGCGGCCGGAGCCGCCCGGCGCGGATCATCTCGGCCTGCTCGGCGGCGAGCTGGGTCGTGACCTCGGTCTCGCCGGCGACGGTCGCGATCACCGCCGGATTGCCGCCGTCGTAGGTGACGTGCTTGTAGCTGACCCCGGTCTGCTGGGCGATCGCCTCCATGGCGTTGTGGCCGGCCGAGGACAGCCCGGCGGTCGCGACCGAGACCTCGCCGGGCCTGGCCTTCATCGCGTCGAGCAGCTGGGTCACGTCCTGATAGGGGGTGTCGGGGTTGACGCCGATCACCGACACGTTGGCGACGTCCAGGAACAGCGTCCAGTCCTTGAGCTGGGTGTCGAGCATGCCGAGCACCGGGTAGGTGCCGAGATCGGAGGCGGCGCCGGCCGCCCAGGTGTAGCCGTCGTGGGGCGCGTCCCAGGCGCTCTTGGTGCCGACCGAGCCCGAGGCGCCCGGCTGATTGACGATCACGAAGCTCTGGCCGAGCGCGTTCTCGAGCTCGCCCGCGACCACCCGGGTCACCTGGTCGGTCGAGCCGCCCGCCGCCCAGGGCACGATGATCGTGACCGGCTGCTCCGGGGTCCAGGCGTAGTCGGCGGCGGCGGCCGGGCCGATCCCGAGCGCCAGGCCGACACCGAACGTCAATGTCAGGACACGGTTCATTGTTTCGCCCTCCCTGATCTTCGATCCCGCCCGGCACCATGCGGCGGCGGCGGGCGCGGGTCAACCAAGGCGAAACTGGCTGCGGAGACCGGCCGAGAGGTCTCACCCTGGCGCGTCAGCTGAGGCGCCTGTCGAGGAAGCGATAGACCTGATGCTGCAGGCTGTTGCCGCCCAGGAAGGTCATCGCGAGAAAGGCCATCCGGTGATCATACAGGTAGACGATCCGTTCCGGCCGCCCGAACGCGCGCCACAGGCGCTCGCGCGCGCTCTGCGGCACGCAGGTGTCCGCGCCCGCCTCGATGATCAGCACCCGGCGGGGATCCACCACGCCGGCGAAGCGGGCGGGATTGATCGTGATTAACGCCTTGCCGAGCTTGCGCCTGAACTCGTCGAGCGACCAGTGAAGATGCTCGAGGACCGCCTCGCGAGCATGTTGGATTTCACGGTTGCACGCCGCCAGGATCTCTTCGGGATCGGCGCCGCCCATGACCAGCACGCCGGCCGCCAGGCGCGGCTCATTGGCGAGCGTGACGCTCGCGACCAGCGCGCCCATGCTGAAGCCGATCAGCGCGATCCGGTCAGGATCGATGTCGGGTTGGGTCCGGGCCCAATCCACGACGCGCCGGATGTCGATCACGGTGCTGACGAAGCGGCCGATCATCTGATCGAGGACCCGGAAGAACTCCGGCTCGCTCCGGGCGTTGCGCAGCGCATCCCAATCGAACAGCGCGCCGTTGCCGAGGATTTGCAGGACGTTGATCGCGCCGGCGTCGCGCTCTCTCAGACCAGCGGAGATCGCGTTCGAGGGGTAGGTGTGGATGCCCCAGATCGGCAGGACGATGACCAGCGGCTTGGCGCCCTTGCCCTTGCCCCGGTAATAGCGGGCGGTCACCAGATTGCCATCCTGGCCATTCTCGCCGACCGAAGGGAACGCCAGGGATTCGACCCAGTAGTCGGTCTCATCGGCCATGATCGTGTAGCGGGGATGGGGTAAGTGATCGATGTAGTCGAAGTCGCTGCCGGCGACCCGAGCCGACGATGGCCGCGCAGGGTCGGGCCCCGGCACGAACGGCGTGGAAACGTGCGAGGAGCAGCCGACCAGCGACGCCACGGCGACGAGGAGGGCGGCCAGGAGCACGGGCGGCCATGGCGACCGGCCCCTGGCGCGTTCGAGCGACATGACCGAGGCGGCCTACCGAGCCGGCACCAGGGCGACGCCGAAACTCGACATCAAGACATGGTTCATGGTTTTTCCTCCCCGATCTTTGGTGCCGCGCGGCACCAGGCGGTGGGCCGTGCGCATTGACCGAACGGCTCAGGCCGGCTCGGGCGGCCGGCGATCGGCCCACGGCCGGGCGGCCTCGAGCTGCGCCGCCAGCCGGAACAGGGTCGCCTCGTCGCCGTAGCGGCCGACGAACTGGACGCCGAGCGGCAGACCGGCCTCGCTCCACGCCAGCGGCACCGACATCGCCGGCTGGCCGGTGACGTTGAAGGCGTAGGTGAACGGCGTGAACCGCCACAACCGGTCGCGGTAGGCGGCGAGGTCCTCGCTCATCATGTCGATCACGCCGAGCTTGACCGGCGGCTCGGCGAGGCTGGGCGTGAGCAGCACATCGTAGGTCCCAAAGAAGGCGGCGATCTCGCGCGTGATGCCGTGCAGCCGGTTGACGCTCTGCACGTAGACGGGACCGGGGATCCGGTCGGCCTCCTGGATGGTCGCCCAGGTGACCCGCTCGAAGCCGGCCGGGTCGAGCTCGCGGCCGAGCGCCCGGGCGCGCAGCCGGATGTTGGCGGTGGCGCCGACCGCGAACACCCGATTGAAGTGCTCGTCGAGACCGGCGGCATCGTAGGCGGGCGTCGCCTCCTCGACCACGTGCCCCAGCTCCTCGCAGAGCCTGGCCGCCGCCTCGGCGGCGCGGACGCAGACCGGGTCGACCGGCATGCCGTTGAACGGCCGGGTCGCGAGCGCGATCCGCAGGCGCCCGGGCTGCGCAGCCGACCTCCTCGAGGAACGGCCGCGCCGGCGGCGGCGCGAAATACGGGTCGCCCGGCGCCGGGCCGGCGGTGGCATCGAGCACCGCGGCGCTGTCGCGGACGCTGATCGAGACCACGTGCTCGACCGAGCAGCCGGCGATGCTCTCGCCGGCATAAGGCGCCAGGCTGTTGCGACCGCGGGTGATCTTGAGCCCGAACAGACCGCAGCAGGCCGCCGGGATCCGGATCGAGCCGCCGCCGTCGCTGGCGTGGGCGACCGGCACCAGACGCGCCGCGACCGCGGCCGCCGAGCCGCCGCTCGAGCCGCCGGCGGTCCGCGTCAGGTCCCAGGGATTGCGGGTCGGGCCGAACAGGACCGGCTCGGTGCTGGCGCTGAGGCCGAATTCCGGCGTGTTGGTGCGCCCGAGGATCATCAGCCCGGCGCGCTTGTGGCGGACCACGATCTCGCCGTCGGCCGGCGCCGGGACATGGGCGAAGAAGCGCGAGCCGGCCGACAGCGGTACGCCCGCCTGGGCGCCGCCGAGGTCCTTGAGCAGGAACGGCACGCCGGCGAGCGGCGCCCCGGGATCATGGTCCACGGCCGCGGCCCGCGCTTGGTCGTAGACCCTGGTCACGACGGCATTGAGCTTGGGATTGAGCGCCTCGACCCGCTCGATCGCCGCCTCGAGCACCTCGCCGGCGGTGACCTGGCCGCTCCGCACCAGCTCGGCGAGCCCGAGCCCATCGTAATCCGTGTAGTCCGCGAACCCGCGCATGCCGCCTGCCTCCCCTGACCTCGCGTTGCCGCGAGGCTAGCACGCGGTCCGCGCCGCGGCTAAGCGCGATCCGCTTTTTCACGCTTTTTCGGGGTCGGGTCTCAGGCGGGAGCGAAGCTCCGCAGCAGGCCGCGCAGGCTGAGCAGCAGGATGATCGCCCCGACCAGGATCATCAGCGGCCGGTCGGGCAGCTTCTGGGTGGCGTAGGCGGCGAGCGGCGCGGCCAGGATGCCGCCCAGGATCAGACCGGCGATGATCGGCCAGAGCTCGAGCCCGATCGTGGTCACGAAGGTCGCCGAGATGGTCACGGCGACGAAGAACTCGGCGAGGTTGGTCGAGCCGATCGCGAGCCGGGGCCTGGTCCCCTGACCGACCAGGGTCGAGCTCACGATCGGCCCCCAGCCGCCGCCGCCGACCGCATCGAGAAAGCCGCCGAGCAGGCCGAGCAGCCGGACCCGCGGCGGCGCTTTCGTGGACGGAGCGGTCTGGCGCAAAGCCCGCAGCAGGATGATGCCGCCCATCACGAACAGATAGGCGTTGATGACCGGCTGGATCGCCGCCGCCGGCGCCTTGGCAAGCGTGTAGGCGCCGAGCGCGCCGCCCAGCATGCCGGGCAGGGCGAGGCGGCGGAACAGCGCGAAATCGACGTTCCGGAAGCGCCAGTGGGCGATCCCGGACGCGGCGGTGGTGCACACCTCGGCCGCATGGACGCTGGCGCTCGCGGTCGCCGGCAGAACCCCGAAACTGAGCAGAATGGCGGTCGAGGTGATGCCATAGGCCATGCCGATGGCGCCATCCACCAGCTGCGCGGCAAAGCCCACGGCCACGAACAGGCCCAGCTGGTCGATCGCCACGCCGCCGGCTCGGTCGCAGATCGGCGGCTCAGCGCGCGGCCGGGTCTGATCAGCTCAGCGGCTTTTGGCCGGTTGGCGCTCGTCGGCGGCCGCGCTCTCGGGATCGGCGTCTTCTTTGAGATGGCCCTTGAAGGCCTTGATCCCGGTGGCGAGATCGCCCATCAGGCGCGGCAGCTTGCCGGCACCGAACACGATCAGGACCACCAGCAGCACCACGAGCCAGTGGGTCAGACTGAAGCTACCCAAGTCATCATCCTCCGCCAGGACCGCCGGCAGAGCTTCATAGTGGACCCGGCGCCGCCCGACCAGCCCTTTCGCCCGCCGACCAGCCCTCTTGATGGCGCGCCAGCGGCCGGTTCGTCCGGCTTCGACCGCCCGGTGGCGAAATCGGGGCTTTGCGATCGGCAGCCAGTCGTGCCAAAGGGACCTCCACTGGCGAGGCGCGACCAGCTGCGGTCGCGCGGCCTCGAAGGCAGCTTCGATGGATCGACTGACCGCCGACACGCTCCCCGACCGGATCTCGGACGTGGCGCAGCTCGAGGAGCTGCTGACCCGGCCGACCCAGGCGCTGGTCGATGATCTGGCCCGGCTCGAGGGCGACCTCCTGGTGCTCGGCGTCGGCGGCAAGATGGGCCCGACCCTTGCCCGCCTCGCCAGGCGGGCGGCGCCGGCCAAGCGCGTGGTCGGGGTCGCGCGCTTCAGCGAGCCGGGACTGCAGGCCCGGCTCGAGCAGCTCGGCATCGAGACGATCGCCTGCGACCTGCTCGAGCGGTCGGCGGTCGAGGCATTGCCGAAGCTCGCGAACGTGATCTTCATGGCCGGGCGCAAGTTCGGCACCTCGGGCCAGGCGGAGCTCACCTGGGCGATGAACGTCCTGGTGCCCGCGCTGGTCGCCGAGACCTTTCGCGACTCCCGGATCGTCGCCTTCTCGACCGGCTGCGTCTATCCCTACGTCGCGATCGGCTCCCAGGGCGCGACCGAGGCGATCCCGCCGCAGGCACCGTCCGGCGAATACGCCAACTCCTGCGTCGGCCGTGAGCGGACCTTCGAATATTTCTCCCGCCGCCACGGCACGCCCGGACGGCTGATCCGCCTCAACTATGCGATCGATCTGCGCTATGGTGTCCTGCTCGACGTCGCGACCAAGGTCTTCGCCGGCCAGCCGATCGACCTCGCCATGGGCCACGTCAACGTCATCTGGCAGGGCGACGCCAACACGATCGCGCTGCGCGCCCTCGGCCACTGCACGACCCCGACCAGCGCCTTGAACGTGAGCGGGCCCGAGACCATCGGCATTCGCTGGCTGGCCGAGGCGTTCGGCGAGCGGTTCGGCCGGACGCCGGTGCTCGCGGGCAGCGAGGGCGCCGCCGCCTGGCTGACCAATCCGGCCCGGGCCCTGGCGCTGTTCGGCTATCCCACCGTGCCGCTCGGCCGCATGGTCGACTGGGTCGCCGACTGGGTCGCCGCGGGGAGACCGAAGCTTGGCAAACCCACCCATTACGACGCCCGTGACGGCAGCTACTGAGGCGCTCCGCAGCGTTCGGCTCGGCCCGGCGCGCGCGGAGGCGGCGTTCGCGCTGTCGACCGAGGCCGGCTGGAACCAGACCGTCGACGACTGGCGCCTGATGCTCGGCGAAGGCGACGCGATCGGCCAGGTCACGGCCGCCGACGAATTGGTCGCAAGCGCCCTGATCCTGCCCTACGGCGAGCGCTTCGCCTGGGTCGCCATGGTCCTGACCAGCGAGCCCTTCCGCCGGCTCGGCCTGGCCACGCGCAACCTGCGCTGGGCGCTCGAGCGTTGCCAGGAGCGCCAGCTGATCGCCGGCCTGGATGCCACGCCCGCCGGCGTCGAGATTTACCGGCCGCTCGGCTTCGAGGACCTCTGCGGCCTGCAGCGCCTGATCGCCGAGCCGCCGCGGCCCCAGCAATCGCTGCGCCGGGAGGCCGCGATCCGGCCGGTGCAGGCGGCCCGCGACCTCGATGCCATCGCCCGCCTGGACGCCGGGGTGTTCGGCGCCGAGCGGCGCCGGCTGCTTGCCTATCTGAGCCGCAGCCAGCCGCGCCGGGCGTTGCTCGCCGAGGCCCAGGGCGAGCTCGCAGGCTTCGTCCTCGCCCGCACCGGCCGCGTCGCCCTGCACGTCGGCCCCCTGGTCGCCCGCAGTGCCAATGTCGCGCGCCTGTTGCTGGCGCAGGCGCTGGTCGGCGTGACCGGTCCGGTCTCGATCGACGTGCCGAGCGCCCAGACCGGCTTCGTCGAGGCGCTCGAAGGCGCCGGCTTCCAGCCGGTCCGCGCCTTCACGCGCATGCTCCAGGCCGCCCCCGACGAGCTTGGCGACCTCAGCGCCTGCTTCGCGATCACCGGCCCCGAGTTCGGTTAGCGCGCACCGGCCGGAGTTTGCTGCGCCGCACGATCATGGCCCCGACGGCTACCCCGACCCTGGCAAAAATGTCACGATTCCGGCCTGCCTGTTGCAATGCTGCATTGCAATATTAGAGGATCAAAACAGGAACGGACGACGCCATCTTCAAGAGCGGTGGTCCCATCGGACTTTGGTTCCCTCCAGCCTGAAAAGGAGGTTTTTGCGATGGTCACCGTATCGAAAGAACTCCACCACGGCCAGTTCCTCTGCCGTCGTCGCCAACCCGGTCGGCCGCCTGGCCGCCAAGCTCGCCGGCGGGCTCGTGCTCTGGGCGCGCGGCCGGCACACCCGGCACGAGCTGATGCGCTTGAGCGATCGTGCGCTCGCCGACATCGGCACGACGTCGGGCGACGTTGTGGCCTTCGCCAGGCAAAGCGATCCCTGGCGACAGCTGTCCAGGGACGCGGTGTTCGTCCTGGCGCTCGGCGCGCTGCTCGAGCGGGTCGAGGGCTGGCGCAGCCGCCAGCGTCGGCAGACTCAGGTCTATCGCGAGCTGATGGCCTACAGCGACGCCGAGTTGACCGAGCTCGGCATTCGCCGGCGCGACATCCGGGTGATCGCCAGGGACGGCGGCAGCCCGTCGCCGGCCTGACGCTCAGCCGGCAGCCGCGGCGGTCGAGACGACCGGCCGCGGCTCGGGGCGGCAATCCGCCCGCGACGCTGCTCTCTTGACAGCCCGAGGCCGAACGGGAACCTTGCCCTGAGGCTCGGGCAGCCGGGAGGCAGCGTCACCCCATGGGCCAGACCGGCCTGGATCATCGGGACCTGCCGGCTGACGTGCTGGCGGCGTTGCGCCGGGGCGGCGTGATCCCGGCGCATCCGCTGGCGCTGACCGCAGGGCGCAGGCTCGATCCGGTCCGTCAGCGGGCGCTGTCGCGCTACTACATCGACGCCGGCGCCAGCGGCCTCGCGGTCGGCGTCCACACCACCCAGTTCGCGATCCGTGCGGCCGGCCTCTACGAGCCGGTCCTGAAGCTCGCGGCCGAGACCGCGGCCAGCTGGACCGAGCGGCCCCTGATCCTGATCGCGGGCCTGGTCGGCGGCACCGGGCAGGCGCTCGGCGAGGCCGATCTGGCGCGCGGTCTCGGCTACCACGCCGGGCTGCTCAGCCTTGCGGCGCTGCGCGGGGCCAGCGAGGACGAGCTCATCGCCCATTGCCAGGCGGTCGCGCGACGGATCCCGGTGGTCGGCTTCTATCTGCAGCCGGCGGTCGGCGGCATCGTGCTGAGCGCCGCCTTCTGGCGCCGCTTCGCCCGGATCGACAACGTGATCGCGATCAAGATCGCGCCGTTCAACCGCTACCGCACCCTCGATGTGGTCCGCGGCGTGGTCGAGGCCGGCGCCGAGGAGCGGATCACGCTGCTCACCGGCAACGACGACCACATCGTCCTCGATCTCCTGACCCCGTTCCGGTTCCGGCGTGACGACCGGCCGGTGAGCCTGCACATCGAGGGCGGGCTGCTCGGCCATTGGTGCGTCTGGACCCGGAGCGCGGTCGAGATCGTCGCCCGGATCAAGGCGGCGCGCCGCGAGGCTGCGATCGACCCTGCCCTGCTCGCGCTCGATGCCGCGGTCACCGATGCCAACGGCGCGCTGTTCGACGCCGCCAACGATTTCCGGGGCTGCATCGCCGGCTGTCACGAGGTGCTGCGCCGCCAGGGCCTGCTCGAGGGCATCTGGTGCCTGGATCCGGAGGAGGGTCTGAGCCCCGGTCAGGCGGCCGAGATCGACCGCGTCTGTGCCGCTTATCCGGAGCTCGCCGACGACGCCTTCGTCGCCGCCAACCTCGACCGCTGGCTGGCGTGACCGCTGAGGCAAGGCGCTGGCCGAGCGCGCGCGATGGGAACCCTGCTACAAGGCGCCACAGCGAAAAAATGACGTCTAGTGACCTATCGCTCAGGCCGACGAATGAAGTAAGCAAAATCCTTCTGTCATCGACATGTCATTTCGTTGGCGAGTACGAGTCAGAAGACATCCTTCTCACGCATGCGTTCGGGGAAAGGATCCAATCCCGGACGTTTTTGGTCCTATCATTCAAACACCCGCCATTTGCCGATGATAAAGTCATCATTCCGGATTATACCCCAATGGGAGATCTATTTTTTACTTGTTTTAGCATATTATTTGGGAAACAATTCGACAATCATGGCCTACTGGAGAGCCACGGTACTTTCCGGCTTCCTTCATGGCCTCCCTTGCAAGAAATTGTTAATCCGTATCTTCCATTTAATTCCGATCGATCTAAAGTCGACATTGAGGTGGAGCTTAATCTCTCGGAGATCGGCAAGATCTCCGCATTGTGGGAAACCGCAGCAGAGCTTGATCCTAAGGCCAGAAATCTTGTCTATGAGGCGGGATCTTTCTACGCGAAAGCCCTCCAATCGGCGGAGACCAACCCGCAGATCGGCTTCTTGCATTTAATCACATGCGGAGAAATGCTATCTGGTTTCTATGAGTATAATAAAAATGATCTTCTCGATGAAAAAGTCCTTGCCGCAATGCAAAGAATTTCGAGGGAAATGCCACAGGGAGACAAAATTGTCAAGATGATGACGAAAAATTTGTATCAGGTCAAGCGAAAGTTCACAATCGCCCTTACCAAGCTCATCAATTCTTCTTTCTTTGAGGCACATCAAATCGATACAAGAAGTCGGTTGCCTAGAATCCAAGGATTTCGAAGAGCGAATCAAAGCAGCCTATGATCTTCGAAGCAAATATGTACATTCCGGCATTCCCTTTGGGTATTGGATTTGTGCGCGAACCCCTTTAGAAGAGGTTGTTCTTGGGGAACCGGTCGTTGAAGATAAAGAACTCAAGAAAATCATTGCGCGCTCCCCGACTCTCGTTGGTCTGGAGAGGATCATTCGTTTCTGCCTACTCCGCTTTATGCACGAGAATGGGATCAAAATTGATGACAAGCTGGACTGAAGCGAGAGCGGACGAAGTGAGTTATACTCTGACGGTGCCGGGGTTGCGCGGGTCGGCGCGAGATGGCCTCGTGACAACGATCGCGTAGCAGAGCAGCCGTATGAGATGTGTAATGGTCAAGGCGGATTTCGTCACCAGCCTGGTCCTGATCGCGCTCGGCGCCGGCGCGCTGGTCGAGAGCCTGCGCATGCCGCGCTTCGAGGAGCTCAACATCGAGCCCTACACGGCCCCTGGCCTGGTGCCGGGCGTGCTCGGCGCGGTCATCCTGCTGCTCGGCGGGGTCTTGTGCCTGCGTGCCGCCCGCGCCGGCGGCTGGCGGCTCGGCGCCGGGCCTGCCGGGTCGGGCTGGCTCGCCGATGCCGGCGCCCGCCGCCTGCTGCTGGCGGTCCTCTTGACCCTCGGCTATGCCGCGGGCCTGGTCGGCCGGCTGCCGTTCTGGCTCGCGACCTGGCTGTTCGTCGCCGCCTTCGTCGCCCTGTTCGAATGGCCGCTCGCCACCTCGGGCGCCGGGCGCCTGCGCCGCCTCGCCGTCGCCCTGATCTATGCCGCCCTGGTCTCGGCCGCGGTCAGCCTGGTGTTCCAGCGGATCTTCCTGGTCCGCCTGCCATGACGCCCGGGCATGGCTGACAACCTCGCCATGCTCGGCCAGGCCCTTTGGGGCTTCATGACGCCGGGCGCGCTGTTCGACGTCGCCTGGGCGACCCTGCTCGGGATCGTGGTCGGCGCGCTGCCCGGCCTGACCGCGACGCTTGGCGTCGCGCTCCTGACGACGCTCACCTTCAAGATGGCGGCGGGCGATGCGATCCTGATCCTGGTCTGCATGTACGTCGGCGCGATCTACGGCGGCAGCCGGAGTGCCATCCTGCTCAACATCCCGGGCACGCCCGCCAATGCCGCGACCACGCTGGACGGCTTCCCGCTCGCCAAGCGCGGCGAGGCCGGGCGCGCCATGGGCATCGCCACCACCGGCTCGTTCCTCGGCACGCTCATCGGCGTCTTCTTCCTCGCGACCGTGGCCCCGGTCCTGGCCGAGTTCGCGCTCCGCTTCGGCGCCTTCGAGTTCTTCTGGCTGGCGGTGTTCGGGATCGTGATCTCGGGCCATCTGACCGCGCTCGAGGATCCGATCAAGGGCTGGATCGCGGGCTTTTTGGGCCTCCTGGTCGCGATGGTCGGCCAGGAGGGGATTCACGCCTATCCGCGCTTTGCCTATGGCTCGACCGACCTCGCCGGCGGCATCGGCCTCTTGCCCGCGCTGGTCGGCGCCTTCGGCTTCTCCGAGGTGCTGGGCGTGATGCAGCAGCCGGCGGCCGAGGCGGTCCGGGTCGCGACCGATCGCGTGATCCCGCGCCTTGCCGACATCACCCGCTACTGGCGGACCGTGCTCCGCTCCGGCGTGATCGGCACCACCATGGGGATCATTCCGGGGGTCGGCGAGGATCTCGGCGCCTGGGCCTCCTACGCCGCCGCCAGGCGCGCGAGCAAGGAGCGCGACCAGTTCGGCAAGGGCTCGATCGAGGGCCTGATGGCCGCCGAGACCGGCAACAACGCCGCCGTGCCGGGTGCGGTCATCCCGGTCCTGACGCTGGCCGTGCCCGGCTCGGCGCCGGCCGCGGTGCTGCTCGCCGCGATGTTCATCCACGGCGTCCGCCCGGGGCCGCTGATCATGGTCGAGTTCCCGACCTTCATCTCCGAGGTCGTCGCCATGATGCTGCTCGCCGGCGTCGGCATCCTGATCTACGGCCTGCTGCTGACGCGGCCGCTGCTCTACGTCCTCGCGGTGCCGCGCGAGCGGCTGATGCCGCTGATCTTCGTGCTCTGCACGATCGGCTCGTTCGCGATCGCGAGCCGGCGGTTCGACGTTTACGTGATGCTGGCCTTCGGCCTGTTGGGCTTCGTGCTGCGGGCGATGAAGTACCCGATGGCGCCGCTCGTGCTCGGCCTGGTGCTCGGCGACATCCTCGACAAGAGCCTCCGGCGCGGCCTCGTGCTCAGCGACGGCGGCCTCGGGCCGTTCCTCACACGCCCGATCAGCCTGGTGCTCTGGGTCACGATCCTGATGACCGTGCTGCTCAGCTTTCAGGCCGTGCGCGAAGCCCTCGGCCGGCTGCTGGCACGGCGCGCCGCTCGGGAGCCCGATCGATGAAGATCAGCCTCTGCAACGAAGTGGTCCGCGAGCTCGATTTCCCCGCGCAATGCGCGCTCGCCAAGGCGCTCGGTTACGACGGCCTCGAGGTGGCGCCCTTCACGCTCGGCCACCAGCCGCATCGCCTGGTCGGCGTGCGCCGCACCCAGCTGCGCCGGATCGCCGAGGACCACGGCCTCGAGATCACCGGCCTGCACTGGCTGCTGCTGGCGCCGGAGGGCCTCTCGATCACCAGCCGGGACGAAGGCACGCGCGAGCGCACCCTCGATGTCATGCGCCGGCTGATCGAGCTGTGCGCCGATCTCGGCGGCCGGATCCTGGTCCACGGCTCGCCCCAGCAGCGCGCGATCGAGCCCGGCGACAGCCGGGACTCGGCACAGGCGCGCGCCAAAGACGCCTTCGCCGCGATCGCCAGGGACGCCGAGCAGGCGGGCGTCACCTATTGCATCGAGCCGCTGGCGCCGAGCGAGACGCCGCTGATCAACACGGTCGAGGAGGCGGCGGCCATGGCCCAGGCGATCGACAGCCCGGCGGTGCGCACCATGATCGACAGCTGTGCTGCCGGCAACGCCGAGAGCCTCCTGATCCCGGAGCTGATCGACCGCTGGCTGCCGACCGGCCAGGTCGCCCACATCCACCTCAACGACCCCAACCGCCGCGCCCCCGGCCAGGGGAAGCTGCGCTTCGGGCCGATCCTGGCCGCGCTCCGGCGTCAGGGCTACGCCGGCGCCTGCTCGGTCGAGCCCTTCGTCTACGAGCCCGACGGCCCGACTGCGGCTGCCCGCGCGATCGGCTATCTCCAGGCCCTGCTGGAGACGTCATCGACGGCCTGAACACGGCCGGCATCCGGATGACGCCCGCGCGCGTATCTTGGCAGCAGGAGCCATCCCGGCGCTGAGGTGCCAGCCGATGCCACAGATCTCGGACCTCGCGGACCCGACCTTTTATGCCGCGCTGAAGCCGTTCACGGCGTTCGCCGGGGTCGCCGATCCGCGCCACTACGTGCCCGCGCCGGACGACTGGCTGCTGGTCCTGACCGACGTCCGGGGCTCGACCGAGGCGGCCCGCGCCGGCCGCTATAAGGACGTCAACATGATCGGCGCCGCTTGCATCACCGCGGCGCTCAACGTCACCCGAGGGCTCGATCTGCCCTACGCCTTCGGTGGCGATGGGGCCACGGTGCTGATCCCGCCGGCGGCGCGCGAGGCGGTCGCGGACGCGCTGATCCGCACCCGGCGCCTTGCGCGCGAGAGCTTCGGGCTCGAGCTCCGGGTCGGCATGGTGCCACTCGCCGAGCTGATCCAGCGCGGCCGCCGGATCCTGGTCGCCAAGTACCAGCTCAGCCCCGGCAATCACCTCGCCATGTTCGCGGGCGGCGGGGTCCAGCTCGCCGACCGGCTGATCAAGGACGAGGCGGGCTTTGCCCTCGAGGATGCGGGTGCGGCCGGGCCGCCGGACCTCGAGGGGCTGTCCTGTCGCTGGGAGCCCTGCCCGTCGCTACGCGGCCGCATGCTGACCCTGCTGGTGCGCCCGCTCGCGGCCGACAGCCTGGCCCTCCAGCATGAGATCGTCCTGCGCCTGGCCGGGATCGTCGGCGACGGCGAGCGCGGACGACCAGTCCAGCGCGCCAACCTGCGCTTCGTCTGGCCGCCCAAGGGGCTCGCCGCCGAGGCGAAGGCGACCCGCGGCCGCCTGCCCTATCGGCTGCGCTGGCTCGGCATCTGGCTGCAGTCCTTCCTGCAGGGGGTCGCCGAGCGCTTCGATCTCAAGATCGGCCCCTACGACGCGCCCGCCTACCGGGAGGAGCTCCGACAGAACTCGGACCACCGCAAGGTCGCCGACACGCTGCACATGGTGCTCGACTGCACCGACCCCGAGATCGCTGCGATCGACACCTACCTCGCCGGCCTGCTGGCTGCGGGAAAGATCGTCTACGGCACCCACCTCGCCGATCGCGCGATGATGACCTGCCTGGTGTTCTCGCTGGAGCAGAGCCGGCACGTGCACTTCATCGACGGCGCCGACGGCGGCTACGCGCTCGCCGCCCTCCAGCTCAAGGCCCAGCTGCAAGCGCTCGCGGCCGCCCGTGCCACGACGGCGACAGCCGAGCCCCGCATCGAAGGCATTCGGTCTTGATGCTTGCGTGGTCGCTCCGACGTTTCATATAGACATACGTCATAACATTGGTAGCCACACATGACCGAACTCAAGCTGCGCAGAACCGGCAACTCACTCAGCACCACCTGGCCCAAGGACCTGCTCGCGCGCCTCAACGTCAAGGAGGGCGACCGCCTGTTCGTGATCGAGACCCGCCAGGGCGTCATGGTCACGCCCTACGACCCCCAGTTCGAGCGGACCATGCGCAACGCCGAGCGGGTCATCGAGCGCTTCAAGCAGGCCTACAAAGTGCTCGCCGACAAGTGAGCGAGCCGGTCTGGATCACGGACCTCGAGGCGGTCGCACTCAATCATCGCCTGATCGGCCTGTTCGGCGGGCTCGGCGGTGGGCCGCGGGACGAGAATCTTCTCCAGGCCGCTCTCGCCCGGGCGCTCAACAAATGGCACTACGACGAACCGCAACCGGACTTGTTCGCGCTCGCCGCCGGCTACGCCTTCGCGATCGTCCGAGGTCACGTCTTCATCGACGGCAACAAGCGGACCGCCCACGCGGTCGCCGCGGTCTTTCTCGCCAACAACGGCATCGATCATCGGGCGCCCGAAGAGGAGGTCGTCGCGGTGATGATCGCCTTGGCCGACGGCACCCTCTCCGAGGACGAATTCACGTCCTGGCTGCGGCGATCCTCGCAAGCACCCGCGTCAACGACGTAGTCCGCGGAGTGCCGCGCCAGCCTGCCGGTCGGCGGGGCGACTACTCGGGCAGGGGGATGAACTCGGAATCGTCCGGGACCGGGGTGAAGCGGCCGGTCTTCCAGTCGGCCTTGGCCTGCTCGATCCGGTCTTTGGAACTGGAGACGAAGTTCCACCAGATGTAGCGCGGCCCGTCCATCGGCTCGCCGCCGAGCAGCATCAGCCGCGCCGGCGTGCGGGCGGTGACCGTGATCCGATCGCCCGGGCGGAACACCAGGAGCTGCATCGCGTCGAACCCGTCGCCGGCGATCTCGACCGTGCCGGAGACGATGTAAATCCCCCGCTCCTCGTGGCTGGCGTCGAGCGGCAGGCGGGCACCGGCCGCGAGGCTCGCATCGGCGTAGAACATCTCCGAGAAGGTCCGGACCGGCGACGCGCGACCATAGAGCGAGCCCAGGATCAGCCGGACCGTCGTGCCCTGGTCGTCGATCACCGGCAGATCCGCCATGCCGTGGTGGACGAACGAGGCCAGGGTCTCCTCATGCGGCTTCGGCAGGGCGACCCAGGTCTGGATGCCGAACAGCTCGGCGCCTTTGGCGCGCGCCTCGGCGCCGGAGCGCTCGGAGTGGGCGATGCCGCGGCCGGCGGTCATCCAGTTGACCTCGCCCGGGCGGATCGGCTGCAAGGTGCCCAGACTGTCGCGATGGATGATCTCGCCCGCGAGCAGATAGGTGACGGTCGCGAGCCCGATGTGCGGATGCGGGCGCACGTCGATGCCCTGGCCGAGCAGGAACTCGGCCGGCCCCATCTGGTCGAAGAAGATGAACGGCCCGACCATCTGGCGGCGCGACGAGGGCAGCGCCCGGCGCACCTCGAAGCCGCCGAGATCGCGCGCCCGCGGCACGATCACGGTCTCGATCGGGCTCAGCTCGGCCTCGAGCTGCTCGCACTTCGGATCGATCGCCGCCTGCCAGCTCATCGGTGTTCTCCCGATCCTGGGGTCCGATCGGGACAATGGTGCAACTGGCCGGACCCGGCAAGGTCGGACCCGTCAGGCACCCTCGCGCCAGCGCCGCGGCAGGTCGTTGTCGATGTCGAACAGGTCGAGCACCCGGCCGATCGCGTGGTCGACCAGCTCCTCGACCGACTTGGGGCGGATGTAGAACGCCGGCACCGGCGGTGCGATCACCGCCCCCATCCGGGCGAGCTTCAGGAGGCTCTCGAGATGGCCCGCGTGCAAGGGCGTCTCGCGCAGCATCAGGACGAGCTTGCGCTGCTCCTTCAGGACCACGTCGGCGGCGCGCGAGATCGCGGTGTGGGTGGTGCCGTTCGCGATGTCCGACATCGTGCGCACCGAGCAGGGCGCGATCACCATGCCGCGGGTGCGGAACGAGCCCGACGCGATCGCGCCGCCGATGTCGCTCTCGACATAGACGTGGTCGGCCAGCGCCTTGACCTCGGCGGTCTTGAGATCGAGCTCGGCAGCGAGCGTCCGCTCGGCGGCCTTGCTCATGCAGAGATGGCTCTCGAGGCCGAGCGCCCGGCAGGCCTGCAGCAGGCGGACGCCATAGATCGCGCCGGACGCGCCGGTGATCCCGACGATCAGGCGCCGGCGCCAGTCGCGCTCGGCCGGGGGCGCGCTCATGGCCCGCCTTCGAGCTCGTAGTCGTCGAGCGACACCTCTTTATAGGCCGCGCGGTCGTGCTCGGAGGTGTAGGGAAACGGCCGGGTGCAGTCGAAGCCGATCTTGGCGCCGAGATAATCCGGAAAGCTCGGGTTGAGGCCGTGGCCGAAGCAGGCCGGGATCGTGATCACGCCGGTCAGCGGGTCGAGCCGGTTGGTCATCGCCCACTCGACGTCCATGGCTTTGCGGATGTCGACGTCGTCGTCGACCACGGTCACCATCTTGAGCGGCGGGAAGGCCGCGAAGGTCGCCATGATCGCCTGCTTCGACCAGCCGGCGCGCACCGGGCGCATCGCCACGATGCAGTGATAGAAGCCGCAGCCGCCGTGGCTGAAGTAGACGTCCTTGACGCCCGGCACCTGGCGCTGGACCAGGGCCAGAACGTTCGCCTCGCCGAGCAGGCCGACCGAGTTCCAGACCTCGACGCCGGAGAGGATGGTCTGGAAGATCGGGCGCTCGCGATGGTGGATCGCCCTGACGTGGACCACCGGCCGCGGCGCCCGCCGGGCGTAGAAGCCGGTGACCTCGGCGAACGGGCCCTCGGGCGCCACCTCGCCCGGCACGATCTCGCACTCGAGCGCGTACATGGCGTTCGCGACCATCTCGACCGCCGAGGTCTTGCCCGCCACCAGCTCGAGCGGCGAGCCCTGGAACTCGCTCGCGATGCCGAGCTCGTCGGTCTCGATCGGCGCCGCCTCCGACGGCGTCGCGGCGGCGAAATGCACCCCCGGCCCGACCCCGACGTTGAGCGTGAAGGGCAGCGTCTCGCCCCGCTTGCCCGCCTTGTCGAGATAGGCCTCGAGATGGCGCCCGGCGTCGATGTTGATGGTCATCGTGTTCGGGCCCGTCACCAGAAAACGCTGGATCGAGGCATTGCGCACGCCGGTCTCGGGGTCCTTGGCGATCACCACCGCGGCATCGAAGTAAGGCCCCCCGTCCTCGAGCGCGTGGGTCGGGACCGGCAGCTTTGCCAGATCGACCCGGTTTTCCGTCACCTCCGTCACCGGCCCCTGATCCTTGACCACGGGCGGCATGGGCTGCTGCTGCCAGCGCCTGATGCAGCCGGAGACGAAGCCCGGCAGCTGCGGCTCGGGCTGCTCCAGGAGGTCCGCGAGCAGGGCGCGCGACCAGTAGAGCCCGGTGAACACCGGCGCGTCATGGCCCTTGACCTTCTCGAACAGCACCGCGGCCGGCCGGCCCTCGAGCCGGGCCGCGATGCCCGCCAAGTCGTGCACCGGATCGACCTCGGACTTGACCCGGACCAGCCGGCCGCGCTCCGCCAGCTGCTCGATGATCAGGCCCAGATCACCCAGAACCGCCCGCGCCATGCTCTGCCCCCCGCCGATCGTCGGCCACCGCCCGTCACGCCAACGTTATCGCGCCCGCCGGGCGAGGGAAAGCTTCGCCACCGCTCGGCGGCTGAGCGCCGATCGATTCCCCACTTGGCGACTGTATATCTCGAGAAAACTCCAACAGCGGTTGCACAGTGTACTAACGCGACAATATTAAGGGTTGTGGTCGCAAGTGAATCGGGGTACATTGCTGATGGGCGCCGGGCTATCAACCTACTTGTGTAAAAAGGGGACAGTCATGGCAGGTTCAGGGAAGGTGACGAACCACTACCTGGAGATCGGGTCGATCAAGTACTTCCGCGGGAAAGCGGAGAACGTGCAGCTATGCTCCTTCGGTCAGAAAAAGGACCCGATTGGCGCCAATGCGTACCTGGCGGTTCAGGCGAATGTCAAGCGTGAGTATCTCGCCGGAAAGGTCAAGCACGTCGACCCTGTGACGATCGACTGGAACAAGACGACGAAAGCCGACGTCGAGATCAACGGATCTGTGCATTACTTCGTCTTGAACGCGAAGACGGCGAAGTCAGCCTCGTACGAAAAGACTAAAGAGGGGCACCTCGTTCTGATGAAATTCTTCATCAATGAAGGTCCGCTCACGTCCATGCTCAATCACGATGCCGATGCTGCGCGCAAATATCTTGCTGAGGAGGGCGCAGACGGGCGGATCGTCTCGGAAATCTGGGTAGCGATGGCGGCCGATCTCGCTGAGCACTTTGACACGGCGGTATCCACCACGTCATCAGCAAGTGCTACGGTGGGCAACGTCGGAGCGGCGTTGGAGATCACCGCCAGCGGCGGCGCACACGGCTCGCAGACAATCTCCCTTTCCGAGGGCACGACTTTCGCCTACCTGCTCCACAAGGTGAAGAAGTGGAACAAAGGCAAGACTCAGATCGAGGACATGGAGGATGATCGGAAGGGTATGAACTGAATGCGCTGAATCGAACGAGTCTGGGCTGGTGGTCGGGGGCGTCACGCAGCGTGACGCCCCCGCGCTCGGACCGACACCTCAGCGCGCCACGCCGACCAGGCTCTGCAGGCGCTCCCGGTCGGCGGCGAGCGCGGCGCTCGGGCCGTCATACACGATCTGGCCGCGGTCCATCACGATCGAGCGCGCGGCGAACTCGAGCGCCAGCTCGGCGTGCTGCTCGACCAGGACGATCGTCATGCCCTGGTCCCGGCCCAGCGCCTTGATGGTCAGGGCGAGCTGCTCGACCACGATCGGCGCCAGGCCCTCGGTCGGCTCGTCCATCAGGAGCAGGCTGGGATTGCCGACCAGGGCGCGGGCGATCGCCAGCATCTGCTGCTCGCCGCCGGAGAGCGCGTCACCCCGGTGCTGGCGCCGCTCGGCCAGGCTGGGAAAGGTCGCGAACGCCCGCTCGATCGTCCAGGGGCCGGGCCGGGCGGCAATCTGCAGATGCTCGCGCACGCTGAGCGACCGGAAGATCTCACGCTCCTGCGGGACGTAACCGAGCCCCGCCCGTGAACGCCGCCAGGGAGGCCAATGGACGATGTCCTGGCCGGCGAAGCGGATGCTGCCGGCGCGCACGCGCGTGTGGCCCATGACGGTGTCGATCAGCGTGGTCTTGCCGACCCCGTTCCGGCCCAGCACGCTCAGGCTCTCGCCGTCCCGGAGCGCGAGGTCGAGCGCCTCCAGGACGACCGTGTCACCATGCCCGGCGGTGACGCCCTCGAGGACCAGCGCCGCCTGCCGCTCAGGCATCCTGCCGCTTGCCGAGATAGACCTGGCGCACGCGCTCGTCCGCCGCGATGTCCGCAGGCGGCCCTTCGGTCAGGATGGCGCCGCCCGCCATGACCGTGATCCGGCGCGCGAACCGGAACACCAGGTCCATGTCGTGCTCGACGATCAGGACCGCGATGTCCGCGGGCAGCGCCTCGATCGCATCCAGGATGACGTCGCTTTCCGCCGTCGGCACCCCGGCCGCCGGCTCGTCGAGCAGCAGCACCTTGGGTCTCGCCGCCAGCGCCAGCGCGATCTCGACCAGCCGCTGACGGCCGTACGGCAGGGTTCCGATCGGGGCGAGCGCCTGACCCTCGAGCCCGAGCGCCTCGAGCAGCGCGAACGCTTCGTCGAGCAGCTCCGGATCGGCACCGAGCGGCCGCCACCACCGACGGCTCGAGCGACGACGCTCGCCGAGCGCCAGCAGAACCTGGTCGACCACTGGAAGATTCCGAAACAACTGATTGATCTGAAAGGTTCTGGCGAGACCCAGTCTCACCCGCTGGTGGGCCGGCAGGCCGGTGACGTTGCGGCCGTCGAGCCGGACCTCGCCGGCGCTCGGCGCCAGCTCGCCGCTGATCAGGTTGATCAGCGTGGTCTTGCCGGCGCCGTTGGGCCCGATCAGCGCCTGGCGCGCGCCGCGCTCCAGCCGGAGGTCGACGTTGGTGGTCACCGCGAGGCCGCCGAAGCTCTTCTGCAGGCCTCGGGTCTCGAGCGCGGCTGTGGTGGCTGCGGTCATCCGGCGACCCGCCGCCAGCGGGCGAGCCCGAGGTCGACCAGGCCGAGCAGGCCGCCCCGCCAGAACAGCACCGCCAGCACCAGGACCAGGCCGACCCCGAACTGCCAGAACTCGGGGCTCGCCTTGGCCAGCTGATCCTCGAGCAGATAGTAGACGGTGCCGCCGACGAAGGCGCCATAGAGCCGGCCGGTGCCGCCCAGGATCAGCACGATCAGCACCGTGCCCGAGCGGTGGAAGCTGAACACGTCGAGGGTCACGAAGGCGTTGGCCTCGGCGAACAGGCCGCCCGCCAGCCCCGCGAGCGCCGCCGCGAGCGTGAAGATCAGGACCTTGCGCCCGAGCACGTCGCAGCCGAGCGCGCGCATGCGCCGCTCGTTCTCGCGCAGGCCTTTGAGCGACAGCCCGAAGGGCGAATGGACCAGCCGCCGGCAGACCAGGAAGGCGAGCAGCAGCACCGTGAGGCTGTACCAATAGTAGGTATGGCCGTAGAGATCGTTCTCGAACGCGCCGAGCAGCGGCCCCGGCTCGATCCCGGAGAGGCCATCGAAACCGCCGGTCCAGGGGGCGAGCGCGTTCGCCGCCTCCTGCAACATGATCCCGACCGCGAGCGTCAGCATGAGCAGTGTCAGGCCGTGGTAGCGCAGCAGGATCATGCCCGACAGCCAGCCGGCGAGCGCGGCGACCAGGGCGGCCGCGAGCAGGCCGCTGATCGGCTCATGCCAGCCGAGCCGCGCCGAGAGCATGCCGGCGACATAGGCGCCAAGCCCGAAATAGGCGGCGTGGCCCAGCGTCAGGATGCCGGCGTAGCCGAGGATCAGGTCGAGCGACAGCGCGAACAGGATCAGGATCAGGACCTGGGTCCCGAGATAGGCGTAGTCCGGGAACAGCAAGAACGCCCCGACCGCGAGCAGCCAGGGCAGCGCCTCGACCGGCCGCCAGCGATGGCGCTTCGCGATCGCGCCCCGGGCCGCCGCGCCCGCCACCCGGCTCAGCCCCGCCGGCGGCGCGCCAGCAGCCCCTCGGGCCTGGCGAGCAGCAGAACCACCGTCACCACGTAGATGAAGAAGCCGCCGCCCTCCGGCCAGAGATACTTGCCGGCATTGTCCAAAAAGCCGAGGATCAGGGCCGCCACGAAGGCGCCGCCGAGGCTGGCCATGCCGCCGACCGCGACCACGATCAGATAGAGCACCAGATATTGGATCGCGAAGGTCGGCGACAGGCCCACGATATCGATCGCGAGCCCGCCGCCGAGCGCCGCCATGGCGCTGCCGAAGGCGAAGGTAGCTGTGAACAGCCGGTCGACGTTGATGCCGACCGACTGGGCCATGCGCCGGTTGTCGACCGCGGCCCGGATCTGGGCGCCGAGCAGGGTGCGCTCGAACACCAGCCAGAGCAGGGCCATGAAAGCGAGCCCGCCCCCGATCAGCACCACGCGATAGGTGGGAAAGCTGCGGAAGCCGAGATCGATCTGGCCCTTGAGGTAGTCGGGCAGCCGGACCGGCACCGGCGCCGGGCCGTAGACGAAGGTGACGGCGGCGGTCGCCATGAACACCAGGCCGATGGTCAGCATCACCTGATCGAGCTCGGGCGCGGCATAGAGGCGGGCGTACAGGCCGCGCTCCAGCACGATGCTGGCCGCGCCGACCGCGACCGCGGCCGCCAGCAGCGCGAGCGGGAACGGCAGGCCGAGCCGGCTCATGGCCGAGACCGTGACGTAGCCGCCGACCATCGCGAACGCGCCGTGGGCGAGATTGACGAAGCCCATCAGCCCCATGGTGACCGACAGGCCGACCGCGATCACGAACAGCATCATGCCGTAGGCGAGGCCGTCGAACAGGATGCTGATCAGGACCTGCATCGGCGCGCCCGCCGGAGCCGGCCGGCGCGCCGGCCACCGACCGGGCGACCGCCAGACACCTCAGCTCATTGGCCGCAACGGCCGACCTTGAGCGCCTTACAGGGGTCCTTGACCTGCGGGATGACCTCGAGCGTGCGCGTGTGCAGGCGGCCGCCCTCGGCGTAGACCTCGTCGACCTTCATGTCCTGGATGATGTCGCGGGTCTCGGGGTCGATCATGACCTTGCCGCGCGGGCCATCGAAGGTCCAGCCCTTCCAGATCTGCATCGTCCGCTCGGGGTCGATCGTGCCGTTCTGCTGGACGACCGCGTCGACGATCGCGGCCATGCCGTCGTAGCCGGCGGCGGCCATGAAGTCCGGGGTCGAGTCGGCGCCGTAGGCCTCCTTCCAGGCGGCGACGAACTTCTGGTTGGCGGGGTTGTCGAGGTCGGCCTGGTACTGGCCGAGGGTGACCACCCCGACCGCGACGTCACCGAGGCCCTGGAGCTTGGTGTCCTGGATGATGTCGCCCGGGCCGATCAGGCGCACGCCCGCGTCCTTCATGCCGAGCTCGGCGTAGGTTTTGAAGATCGCCGCCGCGTGATTGCCGGCCGGCACGAACACGTAGAAGCAGTCCGGCTTGGCATCCTTGACCCGCTGCATGAACGGCGTGAAGTCGGGGACCGCCGCCGGGCCGCCCATCGGGATCGCATCGACGACCTGGCCGCCCGCCTGCTCGAAGCCGGTCTGGAACGCCTCGAGCGCATCCTTGCCGGGCGGATAGTCGGTGTAGCCGACCGCGGCGGTCTTGCAATCGAGCTTCTCAAAGGCGTACTGGCCCATCGGATAGCTGGTCTGCCACATGGTCATCGAGACCCGGGCGAGATACGGGGAAAGGCTCGGGATCCAGGCGGTCGCGGCGTTCAGGATCAGGGTCGGCACCTTGGCCTGCTGGATCAGGGGCGCGCTCGCGATGATGTTGGGCGAGAACACGAAGCCGGTCAGAAGGTCGACCTTCTCGCGCACGATCAGCTCCTGGACCGCGGTCTTGGCGACGTCGCCGCCCGGCCCCTTGGAGTCGCGCTTGATCAGCTCGATCTGGTGGTCGCCGAGCTTGGCCTTGCCCGCCTCGGCCAGGTACAGGTCCATGCCGCGCTGGATCTGCTCGCCGAACTCGGCGCCGTTGCCCGAATAGGTCAGCACCACGCCGACCTTGACCGTGTTCGCGGCCGCCGGCGCACTCGCCGCCAGAGCCAGCGCCAGGCCGCAAACCCATGACTTTGCCAGTTGCATCGTCGCCTCCCTCACGCGGCCGCGCCGGTGTCCCGGCTGCGGCCTCCCGTGATCCCAGGCGTCATATTCAGGGACCCGGCGGCTTTGAGCAAGGCGTGTTCGAAGCCGCCGCCTCAGACCACGGTCCGGTAGCGCTCGGCGATGACCTGCAGAACCTCGTCCGGATCGCGCCGCCACCAGTCGTCCTTGGAAAAGATCTCGGCCTCGATGAAGCCCTCATAACCGGCCGCCTCGACCAGGCCGCGGATCTTCCGGAGGTCGATCGCGCCGTCGCCCATCATGGCGCGGTCGAACACCAGATCGCGGGTCGGCAGCCGCCAGTCGCAGACGTGGAACCCGAGGATCCGGCGGGCGGCGCCCGCGCGCTCGACTTCGCGCTCGAGCTGCGGGTCCCACCAGACATGGTAGACGTCGATCGCGACCCCTAGTCTTGTCTCATTTGATGGATCGAGCTCTTCGCACAAGTCGTTGGCGTGCTTCAGTGTATTGACGGAGCAGCGATCGGCGGCCTGCATCGGATGCAAGGGCTCGATCGCGAGCGCCACCCCGGCCGCACGGGCGTGCGGCAGGATCGCCGCGATCCCGTCCCGGATCTGGGCGCGCGCCCCGTCGAGGTCCTTCGAGCCCGCCGGCAGGCCGCCCGCGACCAGGATCAGGCATTCGGCGCCGAGCGCCGCGGCCTCGTCGATCGCGCGCCGGTTGTCCTCGATCGCCGCCTGCCGCCCGGCGGCATCGGGGGCCGTGAACATGCCGCCCCGGCAGTAGCCGGAGACCGCGAGGCCCGCGTCCCTGATCCGCCGCGCCGTGTCCTTGACGCCCAGCGCCTGGACTGGCTCGCGCCAAGGCGCGATCGCCGGAATCCCGTGCCGGGCGCAGCCCTCGATCGCCTGCGCCATGTCCCACTTCTCGCGCACCGTCGCCCAATTGAGCGCCAGATGGTCGAGCCCGCCCTCCGAGAGATCGCGCATCAGGCGCCGATCCCGTGCACCGCCAGCACCGCCCGCATGCGGGCTGCGGCGAGCTCCGGATCGCGCAGCAGGCCGGCGGCGTCGGCGAGTCGGAACAGCTCGGCCAGGTGGAGAACCGAGCGCGCGCTCTCCTGGCCGCCGACCATGGTGAAGTGGTCCTGATGGCCGTTCAGATAGGCCATGAACACGACCCCGGTCTTGTAGAAGCGGGTGGGCGCCTTGAAGATGTGCCGGGAGAGCGGCACGGTCGGCGCCAGGATCTCGTGGAAGGCCGCGCGCCGGCCTTCGGCCAGAGCCGTGAGCGCCGCCGAGGCCGCGGCCGCGATCGGATCGAAGATCCCGAGCAGGGCATCCGAATGGCGCTCGCCATCGCCCGCGATCAGCTCCGCATAGTTGAAGTCGTCGCCGGTGTACATGCGCACGCCCTGCGGCAGGCGCGCCCGCAGCCGGATCTCCTTGTCCTTGTCGAGCAGGGACAGCTTGATGCCGTCGACCTTGGCAGCGTTGGCGGCGATGATCCCGATACAGACCTCCATCGCCGCCATGTGATCCTGGTGCCCGAAGTAGCCCGCAAGCGCCGGGTCGAACATCTCGCCCAGCCAATGGATGATGCAGGGCTCCTGGAGCTGGCCGAGGATGCGGTCGTAGACCTTGGCGTAATCGTCGGGCGAGCGCGCGCAGGCGGCGAGCGCCCGGCTCGCCATCAGGATGATCCTGCCGCCCAGGGCCTCGATCGCCTCGATCTGCTCCTCGTAGGCCCGGATCACGTCGTCCGGGGTCAGATCCGCAGAGGGCGTCAGGTGATCGGTCCCCGCACCGCAGGCGAGCCGCGCGCCGCTGCGGCCCTTACTTGCCTCGAGGCTGCGGCGGATCAGCTCGAGCGAGGCCTTCCAGTCGAGGCCCATGCCGCGCTGCGCGGTATCCATCGCCTCGGCGACCCCGAGACCCAGGTCCCAGAGATGCTCGCGATAGGCGATCGTCCGCTCCCAGTCGATCGCCACGTCGAGCCAGGGATCGATGTCGGCGAGCGGATCGGCGACCACATGCGCCGCGGCATAGGCGACCCGGTCGAAGGGGCCGGCGGCCCGAGTCGGAAACTCCCGCGCGTCGTGCAACCGGTAATCGGCCAGATGGCCGATCGCGGTCGGCAGCCTGATCGATCGCACCTCTCCCTCCCGTCCGTGATGGGATGTCCGCAAGCTGCCCAGGCCCTCGTCTGGGCGTCGATCCGGCAGATACTCAACTTCAGGTTAATTAACGAACCGTTAAGAATCGCCCGTTAGTGTACGGCCGGTTGAACGAAACCCGGCCCGAGTTCCGGGCGTGCGAGCTCTGGATACATCAGATCCGATGGCGTTGGCCAGGAGGCACGACCTTGCGACGCATGCCAGTGCCGGCGGACGCCCCGCGCGCGTCGGCATGGTGCCGGCCGCCGAGCGGCTCCGAGCATGGCTTGTCGTCGATCCTTGGCTGGCCACCCTGCTGCTCGCCGCGACCGCGCTCCCGCTCGGGCTGGCCGCCGGGCGCAGCTATCTCAGCTTTGGCGTCGAGACCGACTATCTCGGCCTGTTCGTGCCGGAGGCGAAGCGGCTGCTCGCCGGCCAGCCGCTGCTGATCGCGTTCCATCTCCCGCTCTATCCGGCCACGATCGCGCTCGTCTGGAGCCTGCTCGGCGATTGGGTCCGGGCCGGGATCACGGTCTCGCTGCTGGCGGCGGGGGCGACCGCCTTCACGACCTGGTGGCTGATCGACCGGCTGTTCGGGCGGGTCGCCGCGCTCGGCGCGCTGGCCGCCCTGGCAACCTCGGCGCCCTACCTCGCGCAGGCCACCAGCGCCAGCTCGGATCTTTTCTTCCTGGCGCTCTACCTCGGGGCCTGCGCGCTGGCGCTGGCGGGCGTCCGCGGCGGCCGGGATGCCAGCTGGCTCGGGCTCGGTCTGGTGATCGCGCTCGCGCTGCTGACCCGGACCAACGCCCTGCCGTTGCTGCTCCTGCTGCTCGCCCCCTTTCTGCGAAGCGACGCCGTCGCCCGTCGGGCGGGCGCTGCCGCGCTCGCATTCGCCGCCCTCGCCCTGCCGCTTAGCCTCTGGCTCGAGTTCGCGGCCGCGACCGGCAGCCCGCCCTGGCCGACCAGCAATCACGTCAACCTCGCCATGACCTACTTCGCGACCGCGGCCTGGCCGGTCTCGAACGAGGCCTACGTCTCGGTTGCGGGCCGGTTCCACAGCGTCTGGGAGGTGCTCGCCTACGACCCGGCGCGTCTGCTCGAGGTCTACCTCGCCGACCTCCTGACCCTTGCCCGCGACCAGCTGCCCCGGCTCGTCGCCTTCCCCTTCGGCCTGCTGGCGCTACCCGGCCTCCTGTTCCTGCCCGCACGCCGGCGCTCGGCCGGCGCCGGCCTGCTCGGGCTGGTCACGGTCGGCGAGGTCCTGCTCGTCAACCTCAAGACCTTCGAGGCGCGCTACTGGCTGTTTCTCCTGCCCTGGCTCGGCGCCGGCATCGGCGTGGCCCTGGCCGAGGCCAGGCGTACCCTGCCGGCGACCGGGATCGGGCCCCTCACCCTGGGGATCGCGCTCGGCCCGGCGGGCCTGCTGGCGCTGATGCTCGCGCGGTGCGGCGCGAGCGGAGCTGAGCTTCGGCGCGGACGAGCTGGCCGAGGCCGTGCCCGCGGCCAGGGCGCTCGTCGGGCCGGACGATCTCCTGGTCGCACGCAAGCCGCAGCTGGCGTACTACGCGGGCGCGCGCTTCGCCCTGCTGCCCGACCTCGAGGGCGCCGATGCCCTTCGCGCCTGGCTCTGCAGGCTGCGACCCAAGGGGCGGGTCCTGGTCTACGACGGCCAGATCGAGCGCGCCTTCAGGCCGGCCTTGCAGCCGGCACTTATGGCACGGCCGCCGCCCTTCTGGCTCGAGCGGGTCGCTGCCGGCACTGCGGGCGGCGGCTGGACGCTGCACCTGCGGCGCGAGGCTGCCTGCTCCTCCGGCGCTCACGGCGCGGCCGGCCATGACGGACCGTAGGCGCATGACACCGCCGACCGGCCCGCGTCAGGGCGAGCCGGTCGAGCTCAGCCTGGTCGTGCCGATGTACAACGAGGCGGCGGTGCTCGACGCTTTCTTCGCGCGGGTGGTCCCGATCCTCGCGGCGGCCACCCCGCGCTACGAGGTGATCGGCGTCGACGACGGCAGCACCGACGGCACGCTCGCGCGCCTGTGCGCGCTGCATCTCGCCAACCGGCGGATCAAAGTGGTCGCGCTGTCGCGCAACTTCGGCAAGGAGGCGGCCCTGTCGGCCGGGCTCGACTTCGCCCGCGGCGCGGCGGTGATCCCGATCGATGCCGACCTCCAGGACCCGCCCGAGCTGATCGCCGACCTGGTCGCCGCCTGGCGCCAGGGCTACCAGGTGGTGCTCGCGAGGCGCATCGACCGGGGTGGCGATTCGCTGCCCAAGCGGCTCAGCGCCCACCTGTTCTACCGCCTCATCAACCGGCTCAGCGAGGTGCCGATCCCCGCCGACGTTGGCGATTTCCGCCTGCTCGACCGGCGGGTGGTCGAGGCCCTGCGCCAGATGCCGGAGCGCATGCGCTTCATGAAGGGCCTGTTCGCCTGGGCCGGCTTCCGCCAGACTACGATCGACTACCGGCGACCGGCGCGCGCCGCCGGCCACAGCAAATGGGGGTACTGGCGCTTGTGGAATCTGGCGCTCGGCGGGATCACCTCGTTCAGCTTGGCGCCGCTGCGGGTCTGGACCTATGTCGGCATGACCACGGCCGCTCTGGGCCTGCTCTACCTCGGCTACATCCTGACGCGGACGCTGCTCGAGGGGGTCGACGTGCCGGGCTACGCCTCGCTGGTCAGCATTCTCCTGCTCTCCAGCGGCCTCAACATGATCGGCCTCGGCATCCTCGGCGAATACCTCGGCCGGGTGTTCATGGAGGTCAAGCAACGCCCGCTCTATCTGGTGGCGGAAACCGTCGGCTTCGGTGCCGACGCGAGCGGACGGATGCCGGCGCGGCCGGCCGGGGCCGCCGTGGATGCCCTGCCGGCGAGCACGGCATGAACCTGCCCCTGCTGGCGCCGGTCCTGCAGCTCGGACGCTTCGGCGTCGTCGGCGCGCTCGCGACCCTGACCCATGCGCTGACCTTCGCCGCCGCGATCGAGGCCCTGCACCTGCGACCGCTGCTCGCCAATTTCCTGGGCTTCGCGCTCGCCCTCGGCGTCTCCTTTCTCGGCCACCGCCACTGGACGTTTCGCGCCGAGGTCGGCGGCGACCGCCCGGACGCCTCCTCGATGTTCCTCAGATTCGCGCTCGTGGCGCTCGCGGGCCTGGCGCTCAACAGCCTGATCGTGGTCGTCGTGGTCGAGCAGTTGGGTCTCGACTATCGCATCGCGATGCTGCTCATGGTGACCGCCGTGCCGTTGCTCCTGTTCTGGCTGTGCAAGGGCTTCGCGTTCCGCCGGGAACCTGCGGAAGAATGCCCGAAACGCTGCGTTCGCGACGAAAAACGCCAATGATTTCAATGAGCATTCGTTCGTGGGCGCGCTTGAATGACAAACTCGGAGCCGCCGGGCCTCAGACCTCGAGCGGCGGCACCTCGAGCATGCGCCGTTCGGACCAGCTCTGGTAGCCGAGCTCCGCGAGCTGCACCCCCTTGGCGCCCTCGAGCAGGTTCCAGCGAAAGTCCGCAAGGTCGCCTGCGAGGTGGCGGAGAAAGAGTTCCCACTCGGCCTTGAAGGCGTTGTCGCAGGTCTGGGTGTCCGGCATCTCCTGCCACTGGCCGCGATAGTCCGGGGTGACCCCGGCGTCCGGATTCCAGACCGGGCGCGGGGTCGCGACCCGCGGCTGGAGGTAGCATTTGGTGAGGCCCGCGACCGCCGAGCCGTGGGTGCCGTCGACCTGGAAGACCACCAGATCGTCCCGGCGCACCCGCGTGCACCAGGAGCTGTTGATCTGGGCGACGATGCCGCCCTCGAGCTCGAAGGTGGCGTAGGCCGCATCGTCGGCATCGGCGGCGTAGCGCGCGCCCAGCTCGTCGACCCGCTCGGGGACGTGGTTGGCGCCCAGGCAGAACACGGCCCGCACCGGGCCGAACAGATTGTCGAGCACGTAGCGCCAGTGGCAGAGCATGTCGAGGATGATGCCGCCGCCGGCCGCCTTGCGATAATTCCACGACGGCCGCTGGGCGGGCTGCCAGTCGCCCTCGAACACCCAATAGCCGAAGTCGCCCTTGACCGACAGGATGCGCCCGAAGAAGCCGGCCTCGATCAGCGTCCTGAGCTTGACGAGGCCGGGCAGCCAGAGCTTGTCCTGGACCACGCCGTGCCTGACCCCGGCGGCCTCGGCGGCACGGTAGACCGCCAGCGCGTCCGCGAGGTTGGTCGCGGTCGGCTTCTCGCAATAGACGTGCTTGCGGGCGGCGATCGCCCGCTGGAGGACGTCCGCGCGCAGCCGGGTCGAGGCGGCATCGAAGAACAGCTCGTAATGCGGGTCGGCGAGTGCTGCGTCGAGGTCGAGGGTCCAGCGGGCGATCCGATGCGCATCCGCCAGCGCCTCGAGCTTCTTCGGGTCGCGGCCGACCAGGAGCGGATCGGGCACGACCCGCGTGCCGTCCGCGAGCGCCACCCCGCCCTGATCGCGAATCGCGAGCACCGAGCGGATCAAATGCTGGTTCATGCCCATCCGCCCGGTCACGCCATGCATGATGATCCCGACCCGCCGTTCGGTCATTTCTTCCAACTCCTCCGGCTCGGAGGGCAGGCGGCTTGGGCCGCAGAGACCCGCGCCCGCCGGCCGTCGCCTGCATCCCCGGGGCACCCTCTCCGGTCGGACGACAGCATGCCGCTCCTGCCCGCCCTTGGCCAGACCCGGCTCGCGGCTCCGACGCGGCTCCGACAAAGCGCTGGCCAAGGCCGCCGGCCGCCGCCATGCTCGCCCGGGGAGGATGCGTCATGGACCTGGACGAGTTTCGCCGGCATGGCCATCGGCTGGTCGACTGGATGGCGGACTATCTGGCGAATGTCGAGCGGTACCCGGTTCGGGCCCAGGTCGCGCCGGGTGAGATCGCGGCCCGGCTGCCCGCAACGCCGCCCGCCGAAGGCGAGCCGCTCGAGCGGATCTTCGCCGACTTCGAGCGCATCCTCCTGCCCGGCATGACCCATTGGCAGTCGCCCGATCTTCTTCGCCTATTTCCCGGCCAACTCGAGCCCGCCCTCGGTGCTCGCCGAGATGCTCACGGCCACGCTCGGCGCCCAGTGCATGCTCTGGCAGACCTCGCCCGCGGCGACCGAGCTCGAGACCCGGGTGCTCGACTGGCTGCGCCAGATGATCGGCCTGCCGGACGGCTTCGCCGGCGTGATCCAGGACAGCGCGTCCAGCGCCACCCTGTGCGCGGTCCTGGTCGCGCGCGAGCGGGCGACCGACTGGCAGGCGAACGAGCAGGGGCTCGAAGGCGGCCCGCAGCTCTGCTTCTACGCCTCCGAAGAGGCCCATTCCTCGATCGAGAAGGCGATCCGGATCGCGGGCCTGGGGCGCCAGAGCCTCCGCCTGATCGCGACCGACGCCGACTTCGCCATGCGCCCCGAGGCGCTCGAGGCGGCGATCCGGGCCGATCTCGCGAACGGCCTGCGGCCGGCGGGCGTGATCGCGACCCTCGGCACGACCGGGGTCGGCGCGATCGATCCGCTGCGGCCGATCGGCGCGCTCTGCCGCGAGCACGGGCTCTATCTGCACGTCGATGCCGCCTGGGCCGGCAGCGCCTTGCTGCTCGACGAGCAACGCTGGATGACCGATGGCATCGAGGCCGCCGACAGCTTCGTCTTCAACCCGCACAAGTGGCTGCTCACCAACTTCGACTGCTCGGCGCATTTCGTGCGCGACCCGGCGGCGCTGATCCGCACGCTCTCCATCCTGCCTGCCTACCTCAAGTCCGAGGAGACCGGCCAGGTGATCGACTACCGCGACTGGAGCGTGCCGCTCGGGCGGCGCTTCCGGGCGCTCAAGCTCTGGTTCGTGATCCGGAGCTACGGCGTCGAGCGCCTCCAGGCGATGCTCCGCGACCACATCGCCTGGACCGCCGAGCTCGCCGAGATGGATCGGCGCCGAGCCCGACTTCGAGCTGACCTCGCCGCCCTCGCTCGCCCTGCTCTCGTTCCGCTACCGGCCACCGCGGTCGATGGCGAGGAGCAGCTCGACCGGCTGAACGAGCGCCTGCTGCACGGCGCTCAACGACAGCGGCCGGGTCTACCTGACCCAGAACCGGCGTGCGCGGCCGCTACGTCATCCGCTTCACGATCGGCCAGCTCTACACCACCCGCGCCCACGTCGAGCGCGCCTGGCATCTCATCACCGAGGCCGCCCGCAAGCTGCCGAACTTCGCTCAGGAGGTTCCCCCGGGAACGTCCGCCTCTGACCCGAAGCCGCGGTGACGGCCCGGGCGAGGACCGCTCAAGCGCGCCCTCTATTTCGCCAAGACCAGCGCTAGTCTATCATCAGCCACACGGGGGGCTCGACGAATGACCAGACTTAACGCAGCGATCGCAGCGCTGGCGATTGGCGTCACGGCTGCCTTTTCCGGTCCCGCTGCCGCCGAGAACGTGCTGCGCTGGGCGAGCACGGGCGGGGCGCTGACCCTCGACCCCCACGCCTACAACGAGGCACCGACATTCGCCCAGCTAGGCCAAGTCTATGAGAAATTGCTCGATCTCGACTCAAACCTGAACCTCGTGCCCATGCTCGCCGTGGCGTGGCGGCTGGTCGAGCCGACGATCTGGGAGTTCGACCTGCGCCCCAATGTCCGGTTCCACGACGGCGCGCCCTTCACTGCCGCCGATGTCGTCTTCAGCATTGCGCGTGCCAAGACCGAGCTTCCCATCGGGTTCGCCCGCTACACCGACAGCATCGACCAAGTGCAGGCAATCGGCCAGTATAAGGTGCGCATCCGGACCAAGTTCCCGGACCCGCAGCTCGATTTCAAGCTAGATACCATCTGCATCATGTCGAAGAGCTGGGCGGAGGCGCACGACGCGCGCGTTCCGGTGAACGTCAGCGCCGGCGAGGAGAACTACGCCTCGCGTCACGCCAACGGCACCGGCCCGTTCATCCTGAAGGAGTTCGAGCCGAACGGACGGGTGGTGATGGTTCGCAACCCGAACTGGTGGGGTCTCGAGCGTTACCCGCACAACATCGACCGGATCGAGTACGCGCCGATCGCCGACCCGCAGGAGCGCCTAGCCGCGTTGCTCCGAGGCGACCTCGACCTGCTGACCGATCCGCCGTTCGCGGCGCTCGACCAGATCAAGAGCACCCCAGGTCTGAAGCTCGAGGAAGCGCCCGAGCTGCGCACCATCTGGCTTGGCATGGACCAGGGTAGCGGCGAGCTGCGCTCGTCCAACGTCAAGGGCAAGAATCCGTTCAAAGACCGGCGCGTGCGCCGGGCGATCTATCAGGCGATCGACATTGAGGCGATCCGCCGGGACATCATGCGGGGCCTCGCGCTGCCGGCGGGCATGCTGGTCGCGCCCGGCGCGATCGGCTACGCACCGGAGCTGGACCAGCGGCTGCCCTACGATCCGGAGACGGCCAAGCGGTTGCTCGCGGAGGCCGGGTATCCGGGGGGCTTCAGCGTCACCCTCGACTGCCCGAACGATCGCTGGATCAACGATGAGGCGATCTGCCGAGCGATCGCCGCGCAATTGGGCGAGGTCGGCATCGACGTCACTGCCAACCCGCAACCCAAGCAGCTGTTCTTCGCCAAGATCGACAATCGTGAGACCGATTTCTTCTTCGACAGCTGGTCAACGATCAACTCGGAGACGATCTTCAAGCAGTTCTATCGGACGGGCGCGGTGGACGCGCCCGGCTACTCCAACCCGCAGGTCGACGCGCTCATCGACCAGATCGACCGCACGATGATCACCTACGGCCGCGACGCCCTGATCGAGAAGGTCTGGAGAACCGTCCTCGACGAGATCGTCCACATCCCGCTGCATCACCAGGTGATCGTCTGGGCCATGCGCGACAACCTGGATCTGCCGGTCTCTCCCTTCAACCGTCCGATCTTCCGCGACGCGCGGTTCAAGTGAACAGCTTGCTGGCCCGCTGAAATCTGCACGCGCTGAACGATGGAGGCCGGGTCTCCCTGACCCAGAACCGGGTGCGTGGACGCTACGTCATCCGCTTCACGATCGGCCAGCTTTACACCACGCGCGCCCATGTCGAGCGCGCCTGGCAGCTGATCCGCACGACCGCCCGCGGCCTGACCCCTTAGGCCGCGAGCCGGTCGCGGAGCTCGGCCTCGGCGGCCGCGATCATGGTCCAGGCGAGGAAGCCGTAGACGTCCGTCCAGGTGCGCCGGGTCGCGAGCGTGAAGTCGGTGCCGAGCGCCTGGTCGAGGGTCCAGATCATCGCTTCGCCGACGGTGACGTAGTGCTCCGGGAGGACGCCGTAGCGGGTGTGCCGGCGGCCGAGCTCGCGGACCTCTGCAAGAATGGCGTCCGGCCGATCGAGGGCGCCGACCACGGCCTCGAGGGTGGCCATGAGCCGGGCACGCTGGGCCGCCGGGTCGCCTCGGAACAGCGCCTCGAGGCTCGGGTCGAGCGCGAACAGGCGCTCGTAGAACAGCGCGGCAACGGCGTCGCCCTGGGCTTTGACCCTGGCGAAGCTGCTCCGCACCAGCAGGATCTGCTCGGGTGTCATGGCAGGGTCCTCCCGTTCGCCGCCCGGGCGACATTGCCCGCAGCGTCGATCCGGGGCAGAGTGCAGGGCTTTGGTTGCAGGACGATGTCCGGCAAGGTTTCAGTTGTTTCCGCAACGGGGATGGATTGTTGGCCCGAATTGCGGAAAGATCTGGCGAGATGGTCGCGGCCGGGAGCGTCGGCGGCCCGAGGCAGAACGACAAGGGAGACATGTCATGTTCCTTCGCAAGACCGCCGCCGCGGCCGTGACTCTGGCCGCCGGCCTGTTCCTGTCGGCGTTCACGCCGCAGAACGTGGAATGCATCGCGCCCGCCAATCCCGGCGGCGGCTGGGACTTCACCTGCCGCCAGGTCAGCAAGCTCCTGTCCGACCTCGGCCTGGTGCCGGGCACGGTCCAGGTCACCAACATGCCGGGCGGCACCGGCGCCACCGCTTACGCCAACGTCATGTCCAAGCGCAGCGACGATGCCAACCTGATCGTCGCGACCAGCACGGTCGGGATCACCCAGATCGCCCAGAACCGCTATCCCGCCGACATGGACGCGATGCGCTGGCTGGGGATGCTGTACGCCGATTCGGGCGTCGTCCTGGTCACGCCGGATTCGCCCTATCAGTCGCTCGACGACCTGTTCAAGGCGGTCAAGGCCGATCCGAGCTCGATCGTGTTCGGCGGCTCGAGCGCGGTCGGCGGCTGGGATCACCTGCGCCTGCTGCTGCTCGCCCAGGCGGCCGGCGTGCCGGATGCCGACCTCGGCAAGATCCGCTGGGTCCAGTACGATGGCGGCACCGACGCGGTGACCCAGATGCTGGGCGGGTTCCTGGGCTCGGTCTCGACCGACCTCGGCGAGATCGCGGGCTTCGTCGACGCCAAGCAGGCCAAGGTGCTGGCGGTGATGAGCGACGAGCCGCTGCCGGGCAAATACGCCTCGCTGCCGACCGCCAAGAGCCTGGGCTACGACGTCACCGGCTACAACTGGCGGGGCTTCTACACCGGCGGCAAGGTGTCGGACGACGCCTACGGCTTCTGGGTCGACACCCTCAAGAAGGTGTTCGACAGCCCGCAATGGCAGAAGATCGCGCTCGACAACGGCCTGACGCCGATCTGGCGCGGCGGTGCCGACTTCCAGAGCTTCGTCCAGGACCAGGTCGACAAGATGCGCAAGATCTCGAAGGACATCGGCGTGATCAAGTGAGGGTGCCGCAGGCCCGCTAGACGCAACCGGCGATGAGCGACCGGCTGGCCGGGCTGGCGCTGCTGGTGCTGGCCGTGGCCTACGGGGTCACGGCCAGCGGCTTTCAGTCGTCGTTCGGCGATCCGCTGGGGCCGGCGATGTTCCCGCTGGTGCTGGCGATCCCGTTCGGCCTGCTCAGCCTCTACCTGATCGCGCGGCCCGACCCCGAGCCCGACTGGGCGCGCGGCCGGGTGCTGCTCAAGCAGGGCCTCGCCCTGGTCGCCTTCGTCGCCTACGCCTATCTGCTCGAGCCGCTCGGCTTCATCCTGGCGAGCGTGCTCGCGGTCGCGGCGCTCGGCTGGCTGCTCGGGGCCCGGCTCTGGCAGTCCGCCAGCGCCGGGCTCGGGATCGCGCTGGTCCTGTTCCTGCTGTTCAACAACCTGCTCGGCCTGCCCCTGCCGGCGGGCGTGCTGCGGCTGCCGGGCTGACCCGCGATGGAAGTCCTGAGCTCGCTCGCCTATGGCTTCTCGGTGGCACTCACGCCCTTCAACCTCGCGATGGCGTTCGTCGGCTGCCTGGTCGGCACGGTGGTCGGGGCGCTGCCGGGGCTGGGGCCGACCAACGGGGTCGCGATCCTGATCCCGGTCGCCTTCGCCCTCGGCCTGCCGCCGTCCTCGGCGCTGATCCTGCTCGCCAGCCTCTACTACGGCGCCATGTACGGCGGCCGGATCTCGAGCATCCTGCTCAACATCCCGGGCGACGAGCCGGCGGTCATGACCACCCTCGACGGCTATCCCATGGCCCAGAAGGGCCAGGCCGCGACCGCGCTGGCCCTCTCGGCGGTCGCCTCGTTCGTCGGCGCCACGCTTTCGACCATCGGTCTCACCCTGTTCGCGCCGCTGCTCGCCCAGATCGCGATCCACTTCGGGCCGGCCGAGTATTTCGCGCTGTTCGTGCTCGCCTTCGCCATGCTCAGCGGCATCGCCACCCGCAACCCGGTCAAGTCGTTGATCGCCGCATTCCTCGGCCTGCTGCTCTCGACCATCGGCACCGATCCGCAGACCGGGATCCCGCGCTACACCTTCGGCGTCTACAAGCTCTACGAGGGCCTCGACTTCATCATCGCGCTGGTCGGCCTGTTCGCGGTCAGCGAGTTTTTGTTCTTCATCGAGAAGCCCGACGCGACCCACTTCGCCAATCAGCGGCTCGGCCGGGTGCGGGTCTCGATCAAGGACATGGTGTTCTCGGCCGGCGCGATGCTGCGCGGCAGCGCGGTCGGCTTCATCTCCGGCGTGCTGCCCGGGGCCGGGGCCTCGCTCGGCAGCTTCGTCGCCTATACCCTGGAGCGGCGGGTCTCGAACCAGAACGACACCTTCGGCAAGGGCGACCCGCGCGGGGTCGCGGCGCCGGAAGCCGGCAACAATGCCGCGGCCGGTGGTGCCTTGATCCCCATGCTGACCCTCGGCGTGCCGGGCAGCGGCACGACCGCGGTCCTGCTGGCGCTCCTGATCTCGCTCAACATCACCCCCGGGCCGCTCCTGTTCCAGCAGCATCCGGACGTCGTCTGGGGCCTGATCGCCGCCCTCTACGTCGCCAACCTCATGCTGCTGGTGCTGAATTTGCCGCTGGTCGGGATCTTCGCGCGCATGCTGAGCGTGCCGCCCTGGATCCTGATGCCGGGCGTGGTCATGATCGCCTATGTCGGCGTCTACTCGATCAACCACAGCATCTTCGATCTCCTGCTGATCACCAGCTTCGGCCTGCTCGGCTATGTGCTGCGCAAGCTCGACATCCCGCTGGTGCCGGTGGTCCTCGGCCTCCTGCTCGGCGGCATCATGGAGACCAACCTCCGGCGGGCGCTCTCGATCAGCGGCGGCGACTGGAGCGTCCTGGTCTCGAGCCCGCTCACCTGGGCGCTCTGGTCGCTGGTGGTCCTGATACTGGGCCTGAGCGTCTTCTTCGAGGTCCGCCACGCGCGCCGCCAGCGGGCGGCGCACACCGAGGTCCCGGACTGACCGCCGCCCGAGTTCGAAGCCATGCCGGAGGCCGCGATCGAGGTCGAATCGCCGCTTCAGGCCGAGGTCGCGGAGCTGATCCGGCGGTCAGACGCCTATCTCTCGGCGCTCTATCCGCCTGAGAGCCGGCATGCGATCGACCTCGAGGCCCTGGCGGCACCGAACGTCCGCCTGCTGGTCGCGCGGCTCGCGGGTCGCGCGGTCGGCTGCGTCGGCTTCGCGCTCGGGCCCCCCGGCCAGGCCGAGGTCAAGCGCCTGTTCGTCGAGCCGGCGGCGCGTGGGCGCGGCATCGGCCGTGCGCTCATGGCGCATCTCGAGCACGGGGCGGCGCAGGCGGGCGTCAGCCTGTTGCAGCTGGAGACCGGGGTGAAGCAGCCCGAGGCGCTCGCCCTCTATCGCGCCTTCGGCTATGTCGAGCGCGGACCGTTCGGCCCCTACCGGCCGGATCCGCTGTGCATCTTCATGGAGAAGCGGCTGTGACGATGCCGCGCCGCTCGAGGTCGGCCAGCTCGTCCTCGCCGACCCCGAGCTCGCGCAGCACTTCGCGGCTGTGCTCGCCGACGCCGGGCGGCTGGCGCCGGACTAGCGGCCGCCTGCCGTCCAGCTCGACCGGCAGGGCCGGCAGCCGCGCTCGACGCTCGCCCGGCATGATCACGTCGAGCAGCCCGCCGCTCGCCAAAAGATGCGGGTCGTCGAACAGGTCGGAGGGCGTCCCGACCGGCGCGAACGGGACCTCGGCCTGCTCGAGCCGGCGCGCCAGCTCGGCCTTGGTGTGCCCGGCGGCGATCGCGGCCACCAGCGGCACCAGCCAGGGGCGGGCGGCGACCCGGTCGGCGTTGGTGGCAAGGCGCGGATCGGCCGACAGGTCCGGCCGCTCGAACGCCGCGCAGAACCGCTGCCAGTGGCGGTCGCTGGTGATGCCGAGGAACAGCTGGTCGCCATCCGCGGTCGGAAAAGTCTGGTAGATCGCCCAGGCGCCGAGGCGCGCCGGCATCGGCGGCGGCGGCTCGCCGGTCGCGGCCTCGGTCGCCATGTGCTGGCCGACCAGGAAGGCGGTGGCCTCGAACAGCGCGCTGCGGACCAGCTGCCCGCGGCCGGTCCGCTCGCGCTCGCGGAGCGCCGCGAGCACGCCGATGACCCCGAACAGGGCGCCCGTGATGTCGACGACCGAGGTCCCGGCGCGCAGCGGCCGGCCCGGCGGCCCGGTCATGTAGGCGAGCCCGGCCATGAACTGCACGATCTCGTCGAGCGCCGGCCGGCTCTCGTACGGGCCGGAAAGAAAACCCTTGAGCGCGCAGTAGACGAGGCGCGGGTTGGCCGCGGTGAGCTGCTCGTAGCCGCAGCCCAGCCGCTCCATCGTCCCCGGACCATAGTTCTCGATCAGCACGTCCGCCCCGGCGACCAGACGCCGGAGCAGCCCCGGTCCCTCGGGCGTCTTCAGGTCGAGGGCGAGGCTCCGCTTGTTGCGGTTGAAGTAGTCGAAGAAGCCGGCCGCGAAGCCCGGCAGGCGGCGGGTCTGGTCGCCCGCGGGCGCCGGCTCGATCTTGATCACGTCGGCGCCGAGATCGGCCAGCACCAGGCCCGCGGTCGGGCCCATGACCGTATGGCTGAGCTCGAGCACGCGGATGCCGGCGAGCGGCAGGTCGTATCGATCGGGCTGCGCCATGGCTCGATTTCCGCTATAGGTCGCAGGCTGCGCACGGTGGGCGGTCTGCCGGCAATCATAGGCGCTCGCGCCCGCCGCCGATATGCGCCGCCTGCCGACCGGGGGCTTCTGGGGGAGACTTTCGATGCCGAATTCGCAGGGCCGGTTGGGCCGCCGAACCTTCCTGTGGCTCGCCGCGAGCGCGGCGGCGGCGTGGGGTCGGCCCGGATGGGCCGGGCTCCGGGTGATCCCGCAACCGCCGCCGGACGCCGGGCTGGCGCTCGCCTTCAAGCATAAGGACAGCGCGATCGCGATCGGCCGGCGCTATCTCAGCCGCTACCCGGACGACGCCCGGCCGGCGGTCCTCGCCCAAGGCCTGCGCCCGGCCGGCGCCGGTGATGCGGTGGCCGCCCGCCTGGCCTTGCGCGCCCGTGTCCGCGACGACTTCGAGCGCGGTGATACGGTGCGGCTCGACGGCTGGGTTCTGGCGCGCAGCGAGTGCCGCGCCTGCGCCGCGCTCGCGCTGGCCGCCGGCGCTGCCGGATAGACCGCGGCCTGCCTGGCTGCAGATCGACCGCGTTGGCGTCGTGCGCGGGCGCAGGGTTGCGGACCTCGCCCGGATGAAGCTCAGCGTCCGTCTTTTGATCCTCGTGCTGTTCGCGGCGCTGCCGGTTCTGGCCCTTCAGGTGCATGCGCTGCTGGCAGACCGCGAGCAGCGCAAGGCGGCGATCGCCGAGCAGGCGCAGACCCTCGCTCGCCTGGCCGCGGCCCAACAGGATCAGTTCATCGAGGGCGCGCGCTATCTGCTCGGTGCGGCGGCCAAGCTGCCGGAGGTTCAAAAGCGTGACGCCGCGCGCTGCAACGCCCGCATGACCGAGTTCCTCGAGCTGTTCCCGACCATCGCCGGGATCGGCGTGACGACGCCCGACGGGGTGGAGTTCTGCAGCGGCCGCGACGAGCACCCGGAGACGGCGATCAGCATCGCCGATCGCAGCTACTTCCAGGCGGCGGTGCGCGAGAAGCGCCTCGCGGTCAGCGGCTTCATCGTTGGCCGTCGGAGCGGCAAGCCGAGCCTCAATTTCGCCTATCCGGCGCTGGATGATGCGGGCCAGGTCCGCGCCGTGGTCGTGCTCGCGTTCGACCTCGGGCGACTCTCGAGCTCGCTCATGACCACCCCCTTGCCGGCCAACGCGACCATGAGCCTGATCGACGACAACGGTATCCTGCTCGCCCGGACGCCGCCCGCGCCGGACTGGATCGGCCGGCAGGTGCGCGAGGCCAGCTTCACCCAGGCGATGCTCAAGCGGCGCGAGGGCGCGCTCGAAGAGGTTGGAATTGATGGCGTCGATCGCGTGCACGGCTTTGCGCCGCTGCTCGCCTCGGCCGATCTGTTCGCCATCGTCGGCCTGCCCTGGGCGGCCGAGGTCGCGGAGGCCGACCGCCTGTTCTGGCGCGAGGCGGGCCTGACGACGCTCGCCTTCGTCCTGGCGGCGGTGGCGGCGCTGCTGTGCGGCGAGGTCTGGATCCGGCGGCCGCTGTCCGAGCTCGAGCGGGCGGTCGGGCATATGGAGGGCGGCGATCTCGCGGCCCGCGCCCGGCTCGAGCCCGGCAGCAGCCCGGAGCTCCGCCGGCTGGCCGCCAGCTTCAACGACATGGCGGGCTCGCTGCAGGCGCGGCAGGTGGCGCTGCAGGCGAGCGAGGCGCGCCTGCGGGCGATCGTCGGGACCGCCGCCGACGGCATCATCACGATCAACCAGGACGCCATCATCGAGTTCGTGAACCCCGAGGTCGAGCGGCTGTTCGGCTATCGGCGCGACGAGCTGATCGGCCACAACGTCCGCCTGCTCATGACGCCCTCCGATCGCGCCCGGCACGATCGGTATCTGGCCCGCCACCAGCTGACCGCCGAGGCGCGGATCATCGGCAGCGGCCGCGAGGTCACGGGGCGGCGCAAGGACGGCTCGGAGGTGCCGCTGTTCCTCTCGATCGGCGAGTTCAGCCTCGACGGCCAGCGGCTGTTCACCGGCATCGTGCGCGACATCACCGAGCGCAGGCGCTCGGAGGAGCGCCAGGTGCTGCTGATGGCCGAGATCGACCACCGCGCCAAGAACCTGCTCGCCTCGATCCAGGCGATGGTCCTGCTGACCAAGCCGCACGCCCGCTCGGTGACCGACTATGCCGACACCCTGATCGGTCGCCTGCACGCGATGGCGCGCGCCCATGACCTGCTGGCGCGCGAGAAATGGCACGGCGCGCGCCTCCACGAGCTGATCCGGGAAGAGTTTGCCGCCTATGTCGGCGCCGACAGCGCCGCGCTCACGATCGCCGGCGACGACCTGCTGCTGCGCCCGCGGGCGGCGCAGACGCTGAGCCTGGCGCTGCACGAGCTGACCACCAACGCGGCCAAGTATGGCGCGCTCTCGACGCCGGGCGGCCGGGTCACGATCCAGGCCTCGGTCGAACCGGCGCCCTCGGCGCCGACGCTGCTGCTCACCTGGACCGAATTGGGCGGACCGACGATCGAGCCGCCCGATCACCGCGGCTTCGGCAGCGTCGTGATCGAGCGCGGCATCGCCCACGACCTCGGCGGCAGCACCGACCTCGAGTTCGACCCGGCCGGGGTTCGCTGCAAGATTTGCTTCCCTTTGGACTGAGCGTCCGGCAGGCTCGGCCGACGCCCCGACCACTTCGGGGCGACGGGGCGGAGGGACGATGCAACCCGCGGGAATCCTGCTCGTCCAGGCGAATTTTCTGGGCGCGGAGCGGCTCCGACTGCTGCTCGAGCAGGCCGGCTACCGCGTGGTCGGGATCGCTGGCCGGACCGCCGAGGCGATCCAGCTGGTCGAGCGTCATCGGCCGGTGCTGGCGATCGTCGACATGATGCTGGAGCTCGACGTCGACGGCATCCAGACCGCGACCAAGCTGGCCAGGCGACACGCGCTCAAGATCCTGATCACCTCCGGCTTCCCGGACTTCGTGACCCAGGCGGAAGGCGTCGTCGCCGACCTCGCCTGCGCGATCGTCAAGAAGCCCTACACCGACGACGAGCTCCTGACCGCGGTCGCCCGCTGCCTGGGCTGAGCGGCCGGTCGCAGGGTCTCCTCAAAGGAGCCGCCGTTATTTTTCCGGAGCAAGCCAGTCCTTCAGGGGCAAAATCCCGCGGCGCAGCTCCTGCACGCTTCGTTCATACCGAGCCAGCACGACGTCGAGATCCCTTTTGAGATCGTCGTAGAACCGGCTGGGAAACGCGCTCACCGTCACCGACGACGCTATCCCCTCCTCCTCGGTCAGGCGCCAATAGATGCTTTCCGAAGTGAAGTGATGGATATATTCGATGAAGCTATCGGGGATCTGCACGCCTTCAAACAGATGGATCTTGGATTTCAGGATACCGCGAATCTCCTGATGCAGCGGTAAGAAATATTCAGTATACGCAATCTTTGCGATGATTTTCTGATGTTGCGGCTCTTGGGCCACCATGGCTTCCTTGACGCGAAAGACCGTATCGAGTTGCTCAAGCAGACCCAACAGTGGAGCGTAGAACTCGCCGATCTGTCGCTCGGCGTGCTCGATCGTCAGCTGGAGGCGGCGCGTCCTGTCCTCGCGCAAGCTCACCAGAAGATGGCCCACGAACCAGCCAACCATGGCAACGAATGCGGCCACGACGGCGGCGATGATCGCGGTCATCGCGTTGTCTCCGCCGGCTGCGCGCAGGCGCGGCGTCGGAAGCCGCCGACGCTCGCGGGGTCGGCCCATGACATCGCCGTCATCCTCACCCCTTCCCTTCGCGCGGCGGTCGCGGCGGCGCCTGGTAGAGGGTGATCTGCCAGGTTCCACTCGGCTGGTCGTGGCGCAGGATGTAGGTCGCGCCGTCGGCGCCCCGCATCTTGAAGTAGCGATGGTCCGGCGCGAGCCAGGCGTCCTGCATCTCGACCAGCTCGACCGTCCGGCCTTCGAACCGCAGCCGCCGGGGCGTCTCCTCGCCGCGGTGGCCGGCGTAGCATCCGACCCGGACGATCACGACGCCGCCTTTGCGGCCGGGGTGCCGTCCGGCTGGCTGAAGGCGCCGAGGAACAGGTCCCGGAACTGATCCATGCGCGCGACCGGCGGCCCGTGCCGGGGGCGCATCCCGGGCGTGAAGCCGAAGCTGAGGAACGGCTCGAGCAGCGCCCGCGAGCCGCTGATCACGTGCATCGGCACGTCGCGGCTGGCGCCTTCGCCGGTGATCAGCGGCGCCGGCTGATGGTCGCCGACCAGGATCAGGAGGGTCTGGTTGTCGACGAAGCGGGCGGCGTAGGACGCGAGCACGCCGAGCACGTAGTCGATCGCCAGCGCGTATTGCTGGCGCACCCGCTCGGGATCGCGCCAGACCACCTCGGGCGGGTCGCCCTGATCGGCCCAGCGCGAGAAGATCCGGCCGTCGCCGATCGCCGACCAGCGCTCGAGCACCGGCGGGATCGGGGTCCAGGGCGCGTGGCTGCTGATCAGCGCCATCTCCGCGAACAGCGGCGGATGCGGCCGCAGGCGCTCGAGCCGCTCGAACGCGGCCAGCGTGTACTGGTCGGGCATGGTGATCCAATTGTAGGGCTTGCCCCGATAGCCCAGGTCCTTGGCGGCGTAGATCTTCTGATAGCCGAGCAGCGGCCCCTCCGGCCAGGGCAGGACGATCGCCGGCCGGACCGTGACCGTGCGCCGGCCGGCCCGGTCGAACGCCCTGGTCAGGGTCAAGCGGTCGCTCGTGACCAGGAGGTCGTAGAGGTTCTGGTCGGCGATCCAGAGCCCGCTCTCGAGGGTGGCGTGGGGTAGCCAGGACTGGCCGCCGACGGTCGGCGAGGTGAGATAGCCGGAGGCCGCGACCAGGCCGGCATCGGCGAGCCGGCGCTCGAAGGTCGCCAGGCGCGGCAGCAGCAGCTCGGCGTAGCGCTCCCGCTCGAGGGCGCTGCGGCCATAGGACTCGATGTAGATCAGGAGCACGTCGGCGCCGCCCAGTCCGCTCAGCAGAGCCCTCGCCGGCGTCGCGCGGAAGGGGTCGGCGGCCGACTTGCGCCTGAACTCGGCGAGCCCGGCCAGCATGGCGCGCCCCTGCCGCCACTCCTCGGCGAGCATCTGGCTGGTGCGCAGCGGCACCGGACGCCATTGCGCGAAGGCCTGCGGCAGGAGCTGCTGGGCGACCATGAGGACGAGCGCGAGCGCCGCCCCGCCGAGCGTCGCCCGTCGCCAGCGCGGCTCCTCGAGCGCGCGCTGGCTGACGCGCATGGCCTTGACCGTGACCAGGAGGACCAGGACCGGGATCAGCGCCAGGCCCGCGAGCGCCAGCCAGCCGAGGAGGGCGCCGAGCATGCCGGTCAGAAGGTGCATCAGCGCCGAGGCCAGCTGCACGTCCAGGAGCGGGTTGAGCGGGCGGGCGAGGCTGGCGCGGATCACGAGCTCGCCGAGCTTGAGCAGCGCGACCACGGCGGTCGCCAGACCGACCGTCCAGGCGACCACGCGCCCGGTCCGGCCCGCGCGCAGCGGCGCGACCAGCGCGAGCGCGCCGAACAAGAGAGCGACCTCGCCAGCCAGCGCCAGCAGCGCGGCCGGACCGAGGTCGCCGAGCTCGACCGGCAGGCTCCAGACCAGCGACAGCCAGACCAGCGCGCCCAGGAGCCCGGCCGCGGCGCGCGGCCCGCCTCGCTCCGCCGGCGCTGCCGGGCTCATCCCCGAGCCTCCAGCCGGGCCCAGACGTCGCCCGAGCGCGCTCCGCGCGGCCGGCCGGCGAGCCAGGCGAGGGTCGCCTCGGCGCCTCGCCATTCGGGCCAGAGCCAGCGCATCCGCTCGCCCTCGGTGAGGTTGAAGCGGTAGGCCCCGAGCCCGGCCAGCCGCTCGACCGCCTCGAGCGCGACCCCGATCGCGGCCGGCAGGTATTCCAGCGACAGGGCCGGAATCGGCGCCGACAGTCCGCGCAGCACCTCGGCCTCGAAACCCTCGACGTCGAGCTTGCAGAAACGCGGCCGGCCGTGGCGCGCGATCAGCTCGTCGAGGGTCGCGAACGAGCACCTCGCGGCGGTCCGGCCAGGCGACCCGCTCGAAGCTTCTGGTCTGCCGCACCTTCCGGGTCCAGCTCTCGGAGAGCGTGGTCACCGTCGGCGTGCGCCGGCTGATCAGCAGGTTCGCCCGCCCCGGCGCGGCGCCGAGCGCCGCCTCGACCACGGTGACCTTCGAATCCTGCCGGAACTGCCAGCGCAGCCAGGCGGCGAAGTCGGGCTGCGGCTCGATCGCGATCACCCGGGCACCCAGGGCGCGAAAGCAGCGGCTGCGGTTGCCGACATGGGCGCCGACGTCGAAGGCGAGATCGCCCGGAGCGACGAATTCGCGGTAGCGTCGCCGCAGACCCCGCAGACGCCAGGGCTGGCCGTAGTAGATCGCGAGCGAGCGGGCGAGGCCGAACGCCCGGACCAGACCGCCGCTCCGGCGCTGGCCCCTTTCGAGATCGGCCGCGGCCATTAAGATGCGCCGATCGCTGTGAGGAGGAGCCGCATGCGCTACGCCCTGGATGCCGTCCGCGTGACCACCGACGACGACGCCTTCTGGATCGCGCCGACCGCGGTCGTCATAGGCAACGTCAAGCTCGCCCACAATGCCAGCGTCTGGTGGCAGGCGGTGCTGCGCGGCGACAACGAGCCGATCACCGTCGGCCTGAACTCGAACGTCCAGGACGGCTGCGTGCTGCACACCGACCCGGGCTTCCCGCTCACCATCGGCAAGGACGTGACCGTCGGCCATCTGGCCATGCTGCACGGCTGCACGATCGGCGACAACTCCCTGATCGGGATCGGTGCCGTGATCCTGAACGGCGCGGTGATCGGGCGGAACTGCCTGATCGGCGCCAAGGCGCTGATCCCGGAGGGCAAGCAGATCCCGGACAACTCCCTGGTCATGGGCGCGCCGGGCAAGGTCGTACGCCAGCTCGACGACAAGCACATCGCCCGCATCCGCAAGGGCGCCGAACACTACGTCCACAACTGGCAGCGCTACGCCCGCGAGCTGCGCCCCGACGACGCCTGAGCGGCCCAGCCTCAGCGCTCGAGGTCGCCCTCGCGCTTGAGCATGCGCAGCGCCTCGCGGAAAGCCTCGACCGTATCCGCCAGATCGGAGGCGCTCAGCACGGCCGAGAGAATCGCGCCCGGCCAGCTGTTGAAGTCGACGCCCTGGGCCAGCATGGCGACGCGCAGGCGGTGCGTCAGCCTGACTTCCCGGGCCTTGAGCTCGGCGTAGGGCAGCGCCAGCGGATCGAAGTCGGAGGGCCGGACGTCCCGCCCCTTCGGGTTGGTGAACAGATGCACGCCCGAGAAGCTGCCGTAGGCGGCCCAGGGCACGGCCTCGGCCTCGAGCACCTCGTTCAGGCCTTGCCGGAGCGCCTCGCCGGCGGCGTTGGCGCGGGCGCAGGCATCGGTCGTGGCGATCACCTCGAGCGCCGCGATGCCGGCCGCGGCCGAGACCGGGTTGGCGTTGAAGGTGCCGGGATGCTGGATCTTCTCGAAGCCTTGCGCCGCCGCGGCCGCGAAGTCGAGCCGGGCGAGCACGTCCTGGCGCCCGACCACGGCCCCGCCCGGCAGGCCGCCGGCGACGATCTTGGCGAGCGCGGTCAGATCCGGGGTGATGCCGAATGCCGCCTGAGCGCCCCCGGGGGCGACCCGGAAGCCGGTCACCACCTCGTCGAAAATCAAGAGCACGCCCCGGGCCGCGGTCAGCTCGCGGAGCGCCTCGAGAAAGCCCGGCCGCAGCGGGGTCATGCCGAACGAGCCGCCGGTCGGCTCGATGATCGCGGCGGCGATGTCGGTGTCCGCGGCCAGGACGGCGCGCAGGGCGTCCACGTCGTTCGGGTCGAGCAGCACCACGTTGCGGGCGACCTCGGCCAGCACGCCGGCGGTCGGCGAGCCGTCGAAGTGGGCGGCAAAGCCCGAGGTCATGTGATCGTGCCAGCCGTGGAAGTGGGTCCGGAAGCGGAGGATCCTGCGCTTGCCGGTGAAGGCGCGGGCGAGCCGCACCGCCATCAGCGTCGCCTCGGTGCCGGAGCTCGTGAACCGGACCCGCTCGGCGCTCGGCACGAGGCGCCGGATCGCCTCCGCCCAGCGGACCTCGAGCGGATGGCTCGCCCCGAAGTGAGTCCCCTGCCCCAGCGCCAGGGCGACGGCGGCAGCGACCTTCGGATGGTTGTGGCCGAGCAGGAGCGCGCCGTGGCCGCCGTAATAGTCGATGTAGCGGTTGCCATCGACGTCCCATTTGTACGGGCCCTCGGCGCGTTCGACGTAGACGCCGTAGGGCTCGAGATGGCGGCTGTCGTGGGTGATGCCGCTCGGGAACAGGCCGCGCGCCTGCTCGGCGAGCCGCGCCGAGCCCGGCGTCCGCTCGCGATAGGCGGCATCGATCGTCAGGTTGGCGAGCAGGGGCTCGGTCATGGTTTGCCATCCGTGGGCGCGAGGGGGAATGTCACAGAGCTGCACGCTCAAAGCTGTACACGGCCCGGTCGGCGGCCGCTAGGATGGTCGCCGCATATCCAGCTTCTGGAGGGAGGATGATGGCGCAGCACGGGCATTTCTACTGGAACGAGCTGATGACCCGCGATCCCGAGGCCGCCAAGGCGTTCTACGGCGCCCAGATCGGCTGGCGGTTCGAGGCCATGTCGATGCCGCAGGGCGGCAGCTACTGGATCTGCAAGGACGGCGACCAGCCGGTTGCCGGCATCCTGGACATGAACCAGCCGGGCTTCGAGGGCATCCCCAACCACTGGTTCGCCTATCTCGCGGTCGACGACGTCGACGCCCGGGTCGCAGAAGGCGACCACCGCCGGCGCCAAGCTGCTGCGCCCGATCTTCGACGTCCCCGGCGTCGGCCGGATCGCGATCATCCAGGACCCGACCGGCGCGGTCATGGGCTGGATCACCGCGGCGCAGTAGTCAGTTTCGACCCAACGAACTTCTGACAGCCACTGCGATGCCGTGAACTCGCTCAGTAGAAGATCTTGCGGTGATGATTGACACGTGCAACGCGTCGTGTTACATCGCGCCATCATGATCGTAGGATTTCGCGACCGAAGGTTGAGACGTCTTTATGAACGCGGCGACCGCTCGCGGCTCGCTCCGGACATGGTTGACAAGATCGAGAACCTCCTGGCCGTCTTGGATCGAGCCGGGCGGATTGAGGCGATGGACCTGCCCGGATTCCACCTGCACGCTCTCAAAGGTGATCTGGCCGGCTTCTGGAGCGTGACGGTCCGCGCCAACTGGCGCGTCATCTTTCGCTTCGAGGACGGCAACGCCTTCGACGTCGAACTTGTCGACTATCACTGAAAGGCGGAAAGTCAACATGAGCATGTACAATCCTCCGCATCCGGGGCGGGTCGTCCGGCAGGAGTGCATCGAACCCTTGGGTCTGACGATCGCCAGAGCCGCCGAGGCCCTTGGGGTCACCCGGCAAACCGTCGACCGGCTCGTGAACGAGCGCTCCGGCATCTCGCCGGACATGGCGCTCCGCCTCGAAGCTGTGTTCGGTGGCGATGCTCAGACGTGGCTTGCTATGCAGACAGCCTACGATCTCGCGCGGGCGAAGCAACGCGCCGCCGAGATCACTGCAGGCCTGCGCCGGATAGCCCCTGCCCTGCAGCCGGCCGGATAGACGAAAGTCTCTATGATGGCACTTGATCTTACATCGGGCGAGAAAGAAGTCGTTCTACTGAAAGCAGTATGGGACATGATAGACGAGGCTGTCAATCTTTCGATTCTCCGACTGCATCATAATGACCCTCATTCGGAGGTGCGGTTTGAGTCAAACCATCATCAAAAATATTTCAATATCATACTCGTCGACCTGCTCTCTAAGCCGGACTCAAATTTTAGAAATTGACCACACTTACCTGGCCGCGCTGCAGGAAACGTGCGAGAGACCGCATTTCGATAGTTCTTAGATAGGACCGCTACGCAGTGCAGTTCATTTATTTCAGAACTGGCTTCAGGAATTTGTAGATTACGGTTCAGGATCAGGATCCCGTAGCTTGTGGTTTCCATCCATTGAGATGGAGGTGCAACTGCAAATACATCGTTTGGAATTCATCCGAATATGCGGCAATATTTCAACGCATAACTTTTCTCGGCTTGGCAGGCAAGGCAATGACATTGTCAAGATCTTTGATAGGAGCGGAAGAAAATTTTCTATTCCAGAAGCATTGCTAATCGTGGAAGAATTTTATCAACAGTTTCATGATGATATATTAACGTACCATGGCTCGACTCTCGCAGAATTCCTTAACAATATTCGGATTGGCATCTATCGCTATCTACGTTCAGAATTTCAATCGTCGATTGTTTATGACGAGAAAAAAGTGTCAGGCGCGCGAATGTACAAATATACATTTCCACGCTTCGTGCAACACGCGTTTGCCAAAGAAATGTATTGGAATTTGATGAATATGATAAGAGGTGGGCCATGCATGCCACAGTTTGAGATCACATCGTATCTAAAGGGATGCTACTGAAGCGGTGAGTTCTGATCGCTGTGGCCATGGCCCCATTGAGGATGGTCAAGGTTGGTCACCGAGTACGATCGCGCCTTCGGCGGCGAGGGCGTCGATTTCGGCACTGGAAAAACCGTGCTGCTCGAGGACCTCGCGGGTGTGCTGGCCGTAGAGGGGGGCGCCGGTGCGGACGCCGCCCGGGGTGTCGGAGAATTTGACCGGCAGGCCCAGGGTCTTGACCGGCCCGAGCTTCGCGTGCTCGACCTCGACCACCATCTCGCGCGCCTGGACCTGGGGGTCGGCCTGCATCTGGAGGACGTCGTAGACCGGGCCCGCGGGCACGCCGGCCTCTTCGAAGGCGGCCAGCAGCTCGGCCGAGTTGGCGGCGTTTGAAATGGGGCGTGAGCGCCGCTTCGAGCTCCTTCAGGTGTGGCCATGCGGCCGTGGTTCTCGCGAAAGCGCGGGTCAGAGGCGAGCTCGGGCGCGCCCAGGACCTCGAGCGTGCGCTGCCAGAGGCGCTGGTTGTTGCCGCCGATCACGACCCAGCCGTCGGCGGTCTCGAACGCCTGGTAGGGCGCGTTCAGGGGATGCGCCGAGCCCATCGGGCCGGGAGCGACCCCGCTGGCGAGCGCGATCGCCGATTGCCAGTAGGTCTGGACGATGCCGGCCTCGAGCAGTGAGGTCTCGACCATCTGGCCCCGGCCGGTCTGGAGGCGATGGGCGTAGGCGGCAAGGATGCCCATGGCCGAAAGGATGCCGCAGGTGATGTCGGTCAGCGGCGCCCCGCATTTGACCGGCGGCCGGCCCGGGCCTTCGCCGGTGATGCTCATGATCCCGCTCATCGCCTGGGCGACCAGATCGAAGCCGCCGCGATGGCCGTAGGGGCCGGTCCGGCCGAAGCCGGACAGCGCGCAGTAGATCAGGCCCGGGTTGCCCTTGCGCAGCTCCTCGTAGTCGAAGCCGAGCCTGGCGAGCGTGCCCGGCCGGTAGTTCTCGACCACGACGTCGGCATCCGCCAGCAGGTGCTTCAGCACCCGCTTGCCGCCCGCGGTCTTGAGATCGAGCACGATGCCCCGCTTGTTGCGATTGACCATCATGAACGAGGCCGCCTCGCCGTCGATCATCGGCAGCCCGCGCCGGGTATCGTCGCCGCCCGGGATCTTCTCGACCTTGATCACGTCGGCGCCCATGTCGGCCAGCATCAGCGTGCAGGTCGGCCCCGCCATGACGTGGGTCAGATCGATCACCTTGAGGCCTTCGAGCGGGCCCATCGCACCTCTCCCCTGCACCGGATTGCGGCTTTTGTCTTAGCCCGCGATCAGCGCTTGCGGCAATGATCTCGACTTGGCGCGACCCGGCCGAAGCCCGCGCAGCGCGCCGCTCATCTGCCCTCGAACGCCGGCCTGGTCTTGGCGAGGAACGCCTGATAGCCGGTCCGGAAATCCTCGGTGCCGAAGCACTGGTAGCTCTCGTCCGCCTCCTCGGCCGTCACCGGCTCGGGCTGCAGGAGACGGTGGGTGAACTTCTTGTGCCAGCGGGCGGCGAGCGGCGCGCCTTCGGCGATCCGGGCGACCGTCGCCTCGAGCTCAGCGGTCGAGCTCCGCGTCCGGCACGACCCGGTTGATCAGGCCCATGCGCAGCGCTTCGTCGGCGCCGAAGATCCGGCCCTCGAGCAGGATCTCGAGCGCGTTCGCGGGCCCGACCAGCTGGACCAGCGGCTCGAGCTCCGAATAGGCGACCACCAGGCCCAGCCGCTTGACCGGGATGCCGAAGCGGGCGCTCTCGCCCGCGATCCGGAGATCGGCGGTCAGCGCCAGCTCGAGGCCGCCGCCGACGCACAGGCCCCGGATCTTCGCCACCACCGGGTGGCGGCAGCCAGCGATCCGGGTCATGGCCGCCTGGGTGCGCCTGGCGTACGCCCTGGCCTGCTCGACCGTGCTGCGGTTGGCCTCGAACTCGCTGATGTCGGCGCCGACGCTGAACGCCTTGTCGCCGGCGCCGGTCAGCATCACGCAGCGCAGCTCCGGGTCGGCGTCGAGGGCGCCGAACACCTCGCCCAGGCGCTGCCACATCGCGTTGTTGACCGCGTTCAGCCGGGCCGGCTGATTGAGCGTCACCCGCGCGAGACTGCCTTCGCGCTCGACCAAGATACCTGCCGCCATCGATGCTCCCTCCCGGACCGGGCGGGCGGGTGCCCGCCAGCCCATTGTAGAGGAGTTGCACGCCCTGCCAACCGCTCCCGGCCTGCCCCGGACTCAAAGAAAGACCGAAGTTTCAACGCCCTCTTAATCAAGATGGTATAAGATCACTTTAGGTGTGACTGTCGTCGATCCGATCTGGAGAGTTGAACATGGCCGAGATCTCAACAAATCTTGGAGAGTTGTCTGCAGCTGCACCTCAATCGATCATTCCAAGAGATATTGCGGCATATTTACCAGAAACGGTCCTGATGGAATTGGCGCGCCTGCCCGAGGCTAAGCAGGCGGAGTTCGTCGAAGCTTTCCACAATCAATCGAGAAGTCTGACGTTCGCCTATCTGACCTCGCTGATCTACTGCCACTACGGGCTGCTCGGGCGTTGGGCGATGACCGGGATCATGTGGGTGTCGCTGTTCGTGACCTCGACGGTCGGGCCGGCGCTCGGCTCGATCTGGTGGCTGATCGACCTGGTCCGCATGCCGGGACTGGTGCGCAGCCACAATCAGCAGGTCGCGGCCGACATCCTGCGCAAGCTGAACGCCGGCGGCGACGCGGCGCCGCTGGCCGGCTCCTGAGCCCTGCGGACTCAGCGCTGGCGCCGACCGGTCGGCCCGGTCACCCGGGCCGGGGTCCAGCGGGCCCGCCGGCGCGCCCGCCGCTCGGCCTCCGACTCCTGGTCGTAGCTGACCGCAACCGCCGTCTCGACGAACACCTCGGGCGTCGCCAGCGCGTTGACGTTGACGATCGCCCAGGCCGCGCCGGCCTCGGTCATGACCGCGCCGACGTACACGCCGCAACGCCGGCAGACCAGGAACTCGGCGGTGCCGAGCCCGAACCGGTAGCGGCTGAGCTCGGCCGGGTCGTGGACCCGGATCTCGACCCGGCCGGCCGGATCGGAGACCGTGCGCCCGCCATGGCGCCGGCAGAACGAGCAGCCGCAGGCGCGCACCGTGAGCTCGGCGGGCGCCCGCACGGTCTCGAACGCGACCTCGAGATTGCCGCAGTGGCAGCCGCCGGCCAGCCGCAGCCTCCGGGGCGGACCACCCGTAGCGGCGGGCTCAGCCGGCATCGTCGGCATTCGGCGCGCTCGGGGCAGCGCGCGCGAGGGCAGCGCGTCGCTGACCGTCGGAAACCGCGGCCGGTCGTCGACCAGCACCAGCCAGGGCAGCTGGCGCGAGGTCCAGACGTGATCGTCGGGTCGGACCAGGTCCGGCCAGGCTGCCGAGGCTGACCTGGACCCGATCGGCGAGGACCGCCTCGTGCATCGTGAGCGTGCTGCCGCAGACCGGGCAGAAGCCGCGCTCGGCCCCGGCCGAGGAGCGGTAGCGCTGCGGCGCGCCGCCGGTCCAGGCGAAGTCGCCCGCCGGGAAGTGCACGAAGGTCATGAACGCCGCGCCCGAGACCCGCCGGCAGACGCCGCAATGACAGCTCACCACCCGGATCGGGTCGGCGCGCGCGAGGTAGCGGAGCGCACCGCAGAGACAGCCGCCCGTCCAGTCCATGGCGTCTCTCCTCGATGGGCGTCAACGGTAGAACAGCTCGACCAGGGCGAGCGGGATGATCGGGACGTAGGTCACCAGCATCAGGACCAGGAACAGCACGGCGATGAAATAGACGTTGACCTTGGTCACCTCCCAGACGTCCGCCTTGGCGATCGAGCAGGCGGTGATCAGGACGCTCGCGACCGGCGGGGTCTGCTGGCCGATCGCGAGGTTCAGGGTCACGATCAGGCCGAAGTGGATCAGGTCGAGATGGATCGCCTGCACGAGCGGCAGCACGATCGGCACCACCAGGATGATCGCCGCGGCGCCGTGCAGGAAGCAGCCGAGCAGCAGGAACAGCGCGTTGAGCAGCGCCAGGATGAGGTAGCGGTTGTCGGTCAGCGCCGCGATGCTCTGGGCGAGCGCCTGGGGCAGGCGGGATTCGGTGAGGTAGAGGCCGAGCAGCGCCGAGGAGGCGACCAGCAGCATGACCACGGCGGTCTGGATGGCGCCATCGATCAGGGCCTGATGCAGATGGCGCCAGTCGAGCTCGCGGTAGACGAGCGTGCCGATCGCGAGGGCTGCGACCACGGCGAGGCCGGCGCCCTCGGTCGCGGTCACCAGGCCGCCGAAGATGCCGCCCAAGATGATGATCGGCAGCAAAAAGGCGAAGGCCGCCTCCTTGAAGGTCGCCCAGAGGCGCCCGAGCCGGAAGGTCTCCTCGACCGGGAAGGCGTAGCGGACCGCGAACCAGAACGAGACCGCCATCAGCCCGGCGGCGCCGATCAGCCCGGGCAGGATGCCGGCGACGAACAGCTGCACGACCGAGGTGTTGGCCATGACCGCGTAGAGGATCATCGGGATCGAGGGCGGGATGATGATCGCGAGCGAGGCGGACGACGAGGTGACCGCGGCGGCGAAGGTCTTCGGATAGCCGCGCCGCTCCATCGCCGGGATCAGGATCGAGCCGATCGCCGCGACGTCGGCGACCGCCGAGCCCGAGATCTCGGCGAAGAACAAAGACGTGCCGATGGTCACCATCGACAGGCCGCCGCGGATGAAGCCGAGCAGCGCCGAGGCAAACGCGATCAGCCGGCGCGAGATGCCGGACGCGTTCATGATCGCGCCCGCGAGCACGAACAGGGGGATCGCGATCAGCGGGAATTTGGTCGCCCCCTCGAACATCACGACCGCGGCGCTCAGCAGGTCGTCCGGGCCCGACTTGGCGACCATGGCCAGCGCTGCGATCAGGCCGAGGGCGACCGCGATCGGCACGTTGATCAGGACCAGGGCCAGCAGGGCGAGCAGGATCAGGAGGGCGCTCACGCCGGGTGAATCCCCGCGCCCGGGCGGCGCCGGCCGGGGCGCGCGGGCCGCGCGCCAGCGCTCGGGCAGGGTCAGGATCTCGGCGAGCGCGATCAGCGCCCCGCCGATCGGGATCACCGACTGGGTGACGCTGACCGGCACCCAGGGCAGGCTGGTCAGCGTGTCGCCGCTCAGCACCCGGATGACCTCGAGGCCGTACCAGGCGAGCACCAGGAAGAAGCCGATCACCAGGGTCTCGGCGACGATCAGCATCGGCACCCGCCAGGCGGGCGAACGGCTCTGGTAGAAGCCGGGAAAGCCGAGATGGGCGCGGCGCAGCGCGGCGAGCGCGGCGCCGTAATAGGTCAGCCAGGCGAGCATGATCGCCGCGACCTCGTCGTACCAGACCAGGGACGCGCCGGCCTTGCGGAAGATCACCGCCAGCACCACGACCACCGCGAGCCCGATCATGAGCGCGATGCACACCGCCTCGAGCAGACGCTCGAGGAGTTGACGCAACCTCCGGACGGCGCTCATGCGCTCATGCTGCGGGCAAGCCTCCCCCGATCGCCCAGTGTGACCGCCCCGGCCGGGGCGTCAACCGCGATCTGCGGCAGTGTCCGTAGCACGAGGTATGTCCGGGTTTTGTAGCCC
>CAVSRN010000036.1:0-37976 GCA_963730195.1 uncultured Alphaproteobacteria bacterium | reverse complement strand
AGCCCTTCTGCGGGTCCGGTTCCGCGTCGGCGGCCCGGATCACGGGCTTTCAGGACCTCCTGGGAGAACTCGCGCGCGACCTTCTGCAAGGCCTTCTGTTCGGCAGTGAGCGAGAAGTCGATCATGGCATGGGCCTCCGCCTCTCCTGTTGCTTGGTTTTGATTCCCTGCGGCGAACGCAGCTGGCAGACCACCAGAACCAGAGGTCGCCCTCCGGGTTCGATTGGACCAATTGTTTTTCCGTCGTATTTATATGTCAAAAGTTTTTCCAGGCACGATCACGACCACGGCCGCCCATAAGGTCGCAGCCGCAGCGATCGCCGGACCGCCGATCCGGTTCGCGCCATCATGGTCGCCAGGGAGATCTCGGACCCTTCATGCCCGACAGCCTGCCTGCCAACCAGATCAGCGGCCGGAGCGCCTTCATCGAGCTGTTGAAGGCCGAAGGGGTCACGCAGATGTTCGGCAACCCCGGGACCACCGAGCTGCCGATCATGCAGGCGCTAAACGACCACCCGGAGATCGGCTATGTGCTGGGCCTGCAGGAGGCGATCGTGGTCGCCATGGCCGACGGCTACTCGCGCGCCTCGGGCAAGCTCGCCGCCTGCAACGTGCACGTGGCCCCCGGGCTCGGCAACGCGATCGGCTCGCTGTACACTGCCCATTTCACCGGCACGCCGATGATCGTCACCGCCGGGCAGCAGGAGCAGGGGCACGGGCTGACCGAGCCCTTGCTCTACGCCCCGCTGGTGCCGATCGCGGCCCCGATCGTGAAGTGGGCGACCGAGGTCACGCGGCTCGACGACCTGCCGCGCATCGTCCGCCGCGCCGCCAAGGTCGCGACCACGCCGCCGACCGGCCCGGTGTTCATCTCGCTGCCGGGCGACATCCTGAACGATTTCGCGGCGCTCGACCTCGGCGAGCCGACCCGGGTCGACACCGCGCGGCGTCCGTCCGACGCGGCGCTGGGCCGGCTTGCCAAGCGCCTGCTGGCGGCCGAGCGGCCGGTGATCCTCGCCGGCAGCGAGATCGTCACCAGCGACGCCTTCGTGGAGGCCGCGCGCTTCGCCGAGGCCCTGGGCGCGCCGGTCTATCAGCAGACCGTGGCCAGCGGCGCCCATTTCCTGTCCGGGCATGCGCTGTTCCTGGGCCAGCTGTCGCGCGACCAGCGGCGGGTGCGCGAGCTGCTGACGCCTTACGACACCCTGATCTGCATCGGCGCCGACGTGCTCCAGATGTCGGTCTGGAGCGAGGTCGAGCCGCTGCCGCCGGGAATTGCGGTGATCCAGCTCGGCCTGCGCGACTGGGAGATGGGCAAGAACTACCCGGCCGAGCTCGCGCTCCGGGCCGACGTCAAGGCGACCCTCGAGGCGCTCAACCCGCTGATCGCCGAGCTTGGCGGCGCCGCCCGGCGGCAACGTGCCGAGGCGACGGTCGTAGCACTCGCCGAAAGCAACTGGTCGGCGGCGCGCGCGGCTCAGCGCCGAGCCGTGGCGGACCGGGCCGGCGCCCGGCCGATCGATCCCGACTGGCTGATGATGGCGCTCTGCGAGCAGCTGCCGGCGGACGCGATCGTGGTCGACGAAGGCCTGACCACGGCGCGGAGCCTCAACGCCTTTTTCCCTTACCGGGACCGCTATTCCTATTTCGGCAACATCAGCGGCGGCATCGGCTGGGGGATCGCGGCCGCGGTCGGCGTGCAGCTGGCCCAGCCAGGGCGCCGGGTGGTCGCGATCATCGGCGACGGCAGCGCCATGTACAGCATCCAGGCGCTCTGGAGCGCTGCCAACCAGAAGCTGCCGGTGATCTTCGTCCTCTGCAACAACGGCGGCTACCGGATCATCAAGCAGCGGCTGAAGGCGTTCCACGGCAACGACACCTTCATCGGCATGGACTTCAAGGACCCGGCGATCGATCTCGCGGGCCTGGCCCGGGCGCTCGGCATGCCGGCGCGGCGGATCGAGGACGGCGCCGGGTTCGCGGCCAGCTTCGAGGAAGCGCTGGCCGGGTCCGAGCCGGTCCTGCTCGACGTGATCGTGGATGGAGCCGTGTGAGGCCTGTCCGGCGATCGACGGGGCTCAAGCCAGCCGCGGCACGAGCGCGACGATGGTGGCATCGTCGCGCCGGGATTCGCGCCCGGTGTAGGCCTCGAAATCGGCCTTGACGCCCGCGAGCGCCCGCTCGAGGCGGTCGTCCCGGTGGCGTGCGATGCTGCGCATCAGGCGCTCGTAGCCGAAGGCGATCCGGCGGGCGCCGCCGGGCTGATCGGTGACGCCGTCGGAGACCAGATACAGGCGCGTGTCGGGGGTGAGCGGGACGCGGGTCTCCTCGATCCGCAGGTCGGCCGGGGAATCCGGGTAGCCGATGCTCGCCTTGCCACCGCGGACGCGCCTGACCTGGTCGCCCTCGGCAACCAGCAACGACAGATGCGCGCCCGCGAACAGCGCGGTCCGGCTGGCGGGGTCGATCTGGCAGACGGCGGCGTCCATGCCGTCGTTCGAGGTCGGCTCGGCGACGTCCTGATTGAGCAGGCTCCGGGTCAGCCGGTTGAGCCGCTGGAGGATCGCCGCCGGGCCGAGCTCGTCGCTCTCGGCGAACACCCGCTCCAGGGTCGAGATCGCGACCATGGTCATGAAGCCGCCGGGCACGCCATGGCCGGTGCAGTCGAGCAGCACCACCGTCGGCCGCGATCCGGCGGCGGGGACCCAGTAGATGTCGCCGCCGACCACGTCGCGCGGCTCCCACAGCACCGCGCAATCGGCAAAGCTCGTCGCCAGGCGTTCCGCCGGCGGCAGCAGCCCGCGCTGGATGCGACTGGCGTAGCTGACGCTGTCGACGATCGCGCGGTGCGTTTCCCGGATCTCGGCCACCCGCTCGACCTCGCGATCGAGCATGCTGTTGTAGCTCCGGATCAACCGGCCGAGCTCGTCGTCGGAACGGTGGTCGACCCGGGCCGCCAGATCACCATGCTCGAACCGCTCGATCGCGGTCAGCATCCGGGTCAGCGGCCGGTTGATGGTCCAGCGGAAGGCCGCCACGGCCGGCAGGATGATCGCGAGGCCGCCGAGGAGCGCGAGCCCCGCCAGGATCAGGAACTCCTGATGGAGGCCCGCGAGCACCCGCTCGCGATCGTAGCGAACCAGCAGCTGCGCCGGCCCGCTCGCCGCCGGCACGTCGATGCGCACCTCCTCGCCCACCCGCTTGATCCGGGCGCAGCCGATCACCGGCCAGGACACCGCCGGCGCGTCACCGGCCAGGAAGTCGGCGCAGATGACGTAAGGAAAGGCTGCGAACACCGCGAGCAGGTCGCGCGCCGGGCTCGGTTCGCCGGCCGCCAGGTAGCCCGCGACCGGGCTCGCGATCCGGTTCGCGACCGTCGCGATCTCGGCGGCGACGCTGCCGATCACGTAGCTCCGCCGGTACTCGAAGTAGGCGAGCAGCACCACGCTGTTGGCAATCAGACCGATGCCAATGGTCGCCAGGATGAACTTGGCGAACAGCCGCCGTCGGATCAGCCGCTTGATCGCTTCGACCAACGTGTTTGGGCGATCGATCGGTTATTTACCGAGCTTCGTCAGGGCCGCCATCATGGCCGGGCGGTCGTTGATGATCGTCTGGACCACCCGGTACTCGCCGCCGACCTGACGCACCAGAAAGTCTGCGGTCAGGTTGTTACCGTTCTCATCGATCATTTCCGAACAGACGAAGTAATCGGTGCCGAAAGGCACCACCATCGGATGGATGTTGGCCGGATAGACGGTCTTGACCGCCTGGTCTTTGGGGTCGACGTAGGTATAGGCACCGTCGACGACGATCTCTTCGATGTGGCGCAACATGGCGCCCTGGAGCTTGACCTGGAGCTCGGTCGGGATGTCGGCGGCCAGCGCGCTGTTGGCGACCAACAGCACGATCGCAGCCACGATGTGACGCATCTTCACGAATCCCTCCTGCGACCAAGGCCGGGCACCACCCCGACCGCGGCCAGCATAGCCGATGCGCGAGCCGCAATCCACTCGGACGTCGCGCTGCCCGGAGCGGCGCCGGTTGGCCACCTCAGGTCCGCTCCAACCTCTGGAGCGCCTGGCTCAGAAGGTCGAGGGCCACGCGCCGCTCCTCGACGCCCATGCGCCCGACATCCAGGTTCAGCTTGAGATGCGGCAGGTCCGCGGCCAGGGGCTGGACCGCGGCGTCGAGGTTGCGATGGAGATCGATCGCCCGGTAGACCGAGACCGGATACGGCAGGCCGCGAACCTCGGTCGTCCCGGCCTCCTCGCAATGGATCACGTCCTTGACCAGGGCGAAGGTCTCGTAGGAGATCAGGATGCCCTCGGCCGGCGCCTGCTCCTCGAGGCGCGCCGCCAGGTTCACCGTGGTGCCGATGATCGTGTAGTCCATGCGCTCGTCGCTGCCGAAGTTGCCGACGGTGCAGTAGCCGGTGTGAATGCCCATGCGCGCTTTGAGCGGCGCCTCGATGCCCGATTGCCGCCAGATCGCAGCGAGCTCGCCGAGCCGCTTCTGCATCGCGATCGCCATCTCGACGCAGGCGATCGCATCCTCGCGCGTGCCCCGGGTCTCCGGATCGCCGAAAAAGATCATGATCGCGTCGCCGATGTACTTGTCGATGGTGGCGCCGTAGGCGAGCGCCACCCGCGACATCTCGGCCAGATACTGGTTGAGCAGCTGGGTCAGATCCTCCGGCGCCATCTTCTCCGTGGCTTCCGTGAAGGCGGCGATGTCGGAGAAGAACACGGTCAGCTTCTTGCGCCCGCTGGCCAGCTTGACCTCGCTCTGGCCGGTGAAGATCGACTGATAGACCTGGGGCGAGAGATATTTCGCGAGCTTGTTGGACAGGGTCTCGAGCTCGCGGTTCTGGCGCGCGATCTGGTCGCCGGCGTGGCGTTGCTTCTCGGCCAGCGCGTTGAGCTCGCGCTCGTTGCGATCGCTCAGGCGCATCAGGCGCCGCGTGGTCCGGATCAGACGTTGATAGGCGGCGAGCAGCTCGGCGTAGGCGTCGCGATCGTCGACGGTCCCGAAGCGGCCCTTGGCGAGGCGGTCCTCCGCCGCCGCGACCACCGCCTCCTCTTTGTCGAAGAGGTCGCCGGTCGGCATCAGGGCTGCATCACCTCCAGATGGAAGGTCGCGTGCTCGAGATCCTCGCCGAACTCCTGGCCGAGCTCGCGCATCGTGTCGTCCTGCTCGTCGTAATACCAGTGGACCTCGATCGCGGCGCCGTGGGCCGCCGCCTCGTCGAGCTTTTCCAACAGCAGCATCAGCGCCTTGGCGGTGGCGCTGTTGAAATAGATCAGCGACAGATCGAAGCGGCAGCCGCCGGTGCCGAGCGCCGCCAGATAGGCGTCGAGCGCCTCGAGGATCGGCCCGTAGAATGTGGGGACGTCCTCGGGGTAGGATTCGCCTTCAATTCGCAGATGATGGCGGGCGAAGTCGAAGGCCACCGCCGGCGACCGGTTGGTGGCGTCGATGCGCAGGTTGTCCACGGCCCGACCCGCCTCAGATCGACGCTTTGAGCGCGAAGAATGCCGTCTGCTCGTCGAAGTCCACGAAGTCGAACTCGAGCTTGGACGCGCGGCGCGCGATCTCGATCAGACCGATCCCGGCGCCGCGGCTGAGCACGCCCGGGGCGAGCTTGAGCTGCTCCTTGTAGCGGTTGCGGAGCTCGCGTTTGTCGAGCGTCAGGATCTCGCCCAGCTGCTGGCGCATGCGCTCGACGTCGTCGCGGCGGATCATGTTGCCCGTATAGACGATGTAGTCGCCGTCGTCCTGCGCGATCGTGAGCAGGCCGTAGCGCAGGGCGTCCTCGGCGTCCGGCGGCAGGCGCTCGGCCGAGTAGCGGATGATGTTCTGCATCTGCTCGACGAACACGGCGAACACGCTGCGCATCGTCTTGGTGCTCGCGTCTTCGATCGTCAGCTTCTGCTTGAGGGCTTCGCCGACCCCGGTCAGCACCGCCTCGGTGACGTAGCCGCTGTAGGCGAAAATGATACCGCGCCGGCGCAGCGCAAACCGGATGTCGAGGAGCTCCTGCGCAAGCATGGCGCGCCTTCCTTTCCCAGGCCGCGAATGTGCATCGATCACCTTGGCCGTTCAAGCCTTTCCCGCATCACCCGCGGCTCGCTCAGGCCTTGAGACGAGCGTTGCCTGGATCGTAGGGCGGCCCTTGGCCGACGGTGGCGGCACGGAGCTCGCCAAGGATCTCGATCAGCACGCGCTCGCCCGGTCGCGCGAGATCGGAACCGAGCCAGGCGAGCGCCAGGCTGCGTTGGACCCGATAGCCGAAGCCGCCCGAGGTCACCAGCCCGACCACGGCGCCGTCCTTTAGCACCGGCGCGCCGGCGGGCGCATCCGCCGCGCCCGGATCGTCCAGGCTCAGCGGCACCAGGCGTTCGCTCGGGCCCGCCGCCCGCTGCCGCAGCAGCGCCGCACGACCCACGAAATCCCGCTTCTCAAGGTCCACGAACCGCTCGAGGCTCGCCATCAGCGGCGTCGCCTCGAGCGTCAGATCCGCCTGCCAGGCCGGATAGGCCTTCTCGAGCCGAAGGCTCTCCACGGCATAGATGCCGAAGTCGCGGATGCCGTGCGCCTCGCCCGCCGCCAGCAGCGCGTCGTAGATCGGTACCAGCGTCTCGACCGGCGCGTGCAGCTCGAAGCCGAGCTCGCCCACGTAGTTGACGCGCAGGAGCATGACCTTCGCGAAGTCGATCTCGACTTGGCGCGCTGACCGCCACGGAAAGGCCTCGTTGGACAGGTTGGCCGAGGTGATTTGAGCCAGCACGTCTCGCGCCCGCGGCCCGGCCAGAACCAGCGTGCCGAGGCGACCGCTGAGGTCCTCGATGCGCACCGAGCCGTCGGCCGGCAGATGCATGCGCAGCAGGTCCTCGTCGTGCCATTCGGCGGCCGCAGCGCTCGCGAGGTAGAAGCGATCCGGAGCCAGGCGCGTGATCGTGAACTCGCTGACGATCCCGCCCCGCTCGTTCAGCGCGTAGGCGAGCGCGATCCGCCCCAGACGCGGCAGCCGTGAGCAGACCAGGCGGTCGAGCCAGGCCCCGGCACCCGGCCCTTCGACCATGAACTTCGTGAAGCCCGGAAGGTCGAGCACGCCGACGCCGGCAGCGACCGCCCGGCACTCCTCGCCCACGGCCTCGAACCAGGGCCGCTCGGCGCGCCGGAAGCTGAGCCGCTCCTCCGGCGGCGCATCGGGCTGTGCGAACCAGGTCGCCCGCTCCCAGCCGCCGCGGGCGCCGAAGCGGGCGCCCTTGGTGCGCAGCCGGTCGTACAGGGGGCTCGTGCGCGCCGGCCGGCCGGCCGGCCGCTCCTCGAACGGCCAGGCGATCGCGTATTCATGCTGGTACAGCTCGACCGCTCTCGCGACCGCATAGGACCTGGTCGCATAGCCGGTGTAGCGGCGCGGCTCGAACGCCCAGAGGTCCCATTCGGGCGCGCCCTGCACGACCCATTCGGCGAGCGTCTTGCCGGCGCCGCCGGCTTGCGCGATGCCGAAGGAGAAGCAGCAGCACTGGTAGAAGTTTCTCAGGCCGTGCGCCGGGCCGATGTAGGGGTTGCCGTCCGGCGAATAGGGGATCGGGCCGTTGATCACCCGCTGCACGCCGACCGAGCCCAGGATCGGCACCCGCGCGATCGCCGCCTCGATGTAGGGCTCCAGACGGTCGAGATCGTCCGCGAACAGCTGGTTCGCGAAGTCTTCCGGGATGCCGTCCAGCCAGTGCGGCCGCGCCTGCCACTCGTAGGGCCCGAGCAGCAACCCCGCGCGCTCCTGGCGCAGGTAATAGGAAACGTCGGGATCGCGCAGCAGCGGCAGCTTCTCGGCGCGCGCTTCGAGCTCGGGGATGCTCTCGGTCACCAGGTATTGGTGCGACATGGCGACGATCGGCAGCGGCTCTCCGAGCATGGCCATGATCTCGCCGGCCCGGTAGCCGGCGGCGTTGACCACGACCTCGCAGTCGATCGCGCCCTTGTTCGTGATCACCCGCCAGCTCCCGCCCGGGCGCGGCTCGAGCCCGCGCACGCGCGTGAAGCGGCGGATGTCGCAGCCTTTCTCGCGCGCCCGCTTGGCAAAAGCCTGGGTCAGCTGGCTCGGATCGACGTCGCCGTCATAGGAATTGAACAACGCACCTTCGAGGTCGTCGAGCTCGAGGAACGGATAGAGCTCACGTGCCTCTCTGGGGGAAATCAGCGCGAGCTCGAGACCTTGCGCCCGCGCCATGGCGCAGACGTGGCGGAACTCGTCCATGCGGTCGCGGGAATGCGCGAGCCGGATCGAGCCGGTCGGATGCCAGGTGAGCGGCGGCTCGCCTTCGGCGGCGAGCCGCGCATACAGCTCGTTGCCGTAGCGCTGGAGCTTGATCACGTTCCAGCTGGTCGAGAAGGTCGGGCAGTTGCCGGCGGCGTGCCAGGTCGAGCCCGAGGTCAGCTCGGCGCGCTCGAGCAGGATGCACTCGGTCCAGCCTTGCATCGCCAGCTGGTAGAGCGCACTGCAACCGACCGCCCCGCCGCCGATGACTACTGCGCGCGCATGATCCGCCATCACCGCCTCCCCATGCGCTCGCGCGCCAGCTTGATCGGCAGGCGGGCGCGGATCGCCCGGTCGACCTCGTCCGGCAGATGACCCGGGAAATGGCCGTCGAGAATTTGGCGCGTCTTCCTGATCGCGCGCTCGACCAGCGTCGGCGAACCCTGCTCGACCCATTCCTTCGGGCTCGTGCGGTCACCGACCAGCGGGTAGAGATAGTCGGTCTGCATGCGGGCGAGGGTCTGCGGGTGGCCGAGAAAGTGGCCCGGCCCGCCGATGCAGGCGTCCCGGATCACGTCGACCGAAAGCGTCTGGTCGTCGACCTCGATGCCGCGGATCGTGCGCAAGGTCGCGCCGATCGCATCGTTGTCGATCACCAGGCTTTCCATGCAAAAGCCGAGCAGGCTCGCGTGCATGCCGGCCGCTTCGTAGATCAGATTGGCGCCGGCGTTGCCGACCAGCGCGTGGTTGTAGCCCTTCTCGTAGCCCGCCTGCGCGTCCGGCAGCTTGGCATCGGTCATGCCCGAGGCGACGCCGACGGTGAGGCCATAGAAATGACCCATCTGGGCGCAGGCCGCCATCAGCAGCGCCTGCTCGCCGCTGCCGCCCGACATCGCGCCGGTGCGCAGATCCGAGACGAACGGCCAGGGGCCGAGGATTGCCGGGGCGCCCGGCCGGATGGCATCGACGTAGACCAGGCCTGCCAGCGCCTCGGCGATTTCTTGGACCACGGCGCCGGCAAGCGCTGCGGGACTGGTGGCGCCGGCCTGGCCCGCCGGCAGCAGCAGGATCGGCATGCCGGCCCGCACGCCTGCCTCCAGGCAGCGGCAGGCGTCCTCGGCAAAGCGCAAGGGCGGCACGACGAAGCAGCTCGACATGGAGACGAACGGGCGCGCCCGCCAGGCCGCCTCGCCGCCTGCGATCAGGTGCAGCATGGCGAGCGCGTCCTCGACGTGGCCGGGCTGTGTGAAGCTGGTGCCGACGTGCTTGGCGGTGCCCGCGACGCAGGCGTAGCAGGTGTTGAGATCGAGGTCGGCGGGGTCGACCATGTCCCGGCAGACGATCGAGCGCTGGAAGAAGTGGATGTGCTCGAGCGCATCGACCACGCGCGCGGCGTCGTAGAGGTCGGCGAGCGTCGAGTTGCGATACTCGCCGGTGGTCGGATCGACCATGTGCACGGCCGCACCCGCGGTGCCGAAGTGGACCCGCTTGCCCCAGGGCTCCAGGTCGTGCTTGGGGTTCTGGCCGCAGAGCGGGAAGCGGCGGGGCGCCCTTGCGATCACGTCCTCGACCAGGGCGCGCGGCAGGACCAGACGGCCGTGCTCGTTCATCCGGCCGCCGGCCGCCGTGATCAGCTCGATCGTCGACGGGATCGCCTCGCCGAGCCCGATCTGCTCGAGCACGTCGAGCACCGCGCCGTGGATCCGCGCCAGATCCGCCTCGGCCAGCGGCCGGTAGCGCCCGCCCTCGAGGCCCGGGCGGACCGCGCGCTCGGCCTCGGGCTGAGGTGCCGCCCGCAACGCCTGGCGCGCGACCCGCCCGCCGCGCCGGCGGGTCTCGAGTGAGGCATCACTCATAGCCGGTCCCCCATGGGCCGCGCTCCCGCGGGATCAGCCCAAGCAGCGGCGCGCCCCGAGCTTCCCATGTAGCGAGCGCGCACGGGATTGGCCAGGGCGGCCGCCACCGCTATGCTGGCAGCGGGCCGGCCGCCGTCGGGCTGGCACTCCGGGGAGCCCGTCATGCGACTGCGACCGACCCAGAGCGCGCCTTCGGCCGAGCCCGACCGGTGCCGCATCCTGCCTGCGTTCGGCTGCCCGGCCGGGCGAGCATCGAGAACCAACATCGGACGATAGGGAGCAACCATGCCGGCGCTCGGTCCCAATGCCCATCTGATCGGCCAGGCAGGCGCGCGCGCGCGGCTCTGCACGCCAGCCCTGCTGCTCGAGCTCGAGCCGTTCGAGCACAACCTTGCGACCATGGCGGCCTTCTGCCGGGAGCAGGGGGTGGCGCTCCGGCCGCACGCCAAGACCCACAAGTCGGTCGAGATCGCGCGCAAGCAGCTCGAGGCGGGGGCCGCCGGGATCTGCTGCGCCACGATCGGCGAGGCCGAGCGCCTGACCGACGGCGGCATCGACAACCTCCTGATCACCTCGCCGCTGGTCACCGCCGCCAAGCTCGAGCGCCTGGCTGCGCTGCTCGAGCGGGCCAGGGGCCTGATGGTGGTCGCCGACCAGCTGGAGGCGGTCGATGCGCTCGCCCACCTCGCCGCCGGCGCCGCGCGGCCGCTCGGCGTCCTGGTCGATCTCGGGGTCGGGCTCAGACGCACCGGCTGCACCAGCACCGAGGCGGCCCTCGCGGTCGCGCGCCGGATCGCGGGCGCCAACAGCCTCGCCTTCGGCGGCGTCCAGGCCTACGCCGGCCATCTGCAGCACATCCCGGAGCTCGCCGAGCGCCGGCGCCGGGCCGCGCCCGAGGACGCGAGCGTGCGCGCGGTGCTCGACGGCCTGGCGGCCGAGGGCATCGAGGTGCCGCGGGTCACCGGCGCCGGCACCGGCAGCCACGCGATCGACGCCGCGGGCGGCCTGTTCAGCGAGCTGCAATGCGGCAGCTACATCTTCCTCGACGTCGACTACCTGCGGGTGGCGCTGCGCCCGGACGGCACGCAGCCCTTCCGGCCGTCGCTGTTCGTCCGGACCTCGGTGATCAGCGCCAACGCGAAGGACCACGTCACGACCGATGCCGGGCTCAAGGCGTTCGCGACCGACGGGCCGCGGCCGGTGATCGCTCGCGGCGCGCCCGCGGGCGCCGAATACTTCTTCTTCGGCGACGAGCACGGCCGGGTCGAGCTCGAGGACGCGCCCCGGCACCTGCCGGTCGGCAGCGCGCTCGAGTGCCTGGTCCCGCACTGCGACCCGACCGTCAACCTGCACAACGTCTACCACGTGGTCCAGGGCGACCGGCTGCTCGACATCTGGCCGATCGACGCCCGCGGCGCGCTCTGAGGCCAGGCCGTGACGGCCGCTGCCGACGGCGGGGACGGAACAGCGAGCCGTCCCCGATTTCCCGGCCGCGGTCGATCAGGCAGCTTGTCAACCCGCCCCCTGGGCAAGCAGTCATCGGCTGAAAACGGCCAGCTTCCGATCGCCGGGCCAGGCTTCGAGAAAATCACGCGCCATAGATAGGGCGTGGACCTGGCGACAACTGGGCCGGCGGACTCAATCACGCCAGGACCTCGACTTACGATCTCATTTGCAGAACTTCGGGCCCGCGTTGATGCTCGCCTGAGACGGTCGCCCGACCCGGTAGCGTCTTCCGCAAGGGGCGAGCGCCGACGAACCCCAGCTACGCCGCAAGCGGCTGTCGATGCTCTGGCCGCCCGGTCCTCGCTCGCCTATGGTGATCCGGCGGTGCGGGCCAGGGCGAAGCGTTCACCGCCAGCGCCGGCAAGGCGACCAAGACCCGGCTTTGGGGGAGGCCATGAAAGCTCGGTTCATCGACTGTCCGTCGTTCCTGCACGAGCTCTATCGGGGTGAGATGGCGGCGATCGTGCCCGATCTCGAGATCAATCTCGGCAGCCCGTCGCGCGAGGAGGTGGTTGCCCTGCTCGCAGACTGCCCCTTCGCGATGAACGACCACACCCTGTTCGACGAGGCGCTGCTCGCGGCCTGTCCGGCGCTCAAGGTGATCGTGTTCCTCGGCACCGGGGCGGCCAGCTACATCGACCTCAAGGCGGCCGAGCGCCTCGGGATCCGGGTGCGCGCCTATGGCGGCTACGGCGATCAGAGCGTCGCCGAGCACGCGATCGCCCTGATGTTCGCGGCCGCGCGCCAGCTCGCGCCCATGGACCGGGCCTTGCGCGCCGACCGCTGGGCGACCCTGAACGGCATCGAGCTCGCCGGCAAGACGCTGGGCGTGGTCGGCACCGGCGGCATCGGCAAAGCCATGATCCGGCTCGGCGCCGGGCTCGGCATGCGCGTGGTCGCCTGGAACCGGAGCGGCGTGCCGGCCGACCTGCCGTGCGAGGCGGTCGCTCTGGAAGCGCTGCTGGCCGGCGCCGACGTGGTCTCGCTGCATCTGGTGCTGAACGATCAGACCCGGGGTCTTCTCGATGCCCGCAGGCTCGGGCTGATCAAGCCGGGCGCGATCTTCATCAATACCGCGCGCGGCGCGATCGTCGACGAGCCGGCCCTGGTGGCGGCGCTCGAGGCCGGGCGGATCGGCCACGCCGGGCTCGACGTGTTCGCCGAGGAGCCGCTCCCGACCGGCCATCCGCTGACCCGGCTGGCGAACGTGACCCTGACCGCGCATGCCGCGTTCGCGACCCGCGAGGCTTCGGAGCGGCTCCTGCGCATGGCTCTCGAGATCCTGGCCGAGGAGCGCGCGCGGGCCGGCTGAGCCCCTTCGGGGCAGACTGACGGTCTTAAGCAGCGGGTAACCCCAATCTTCTAGACCGAAGCCGGCGGCACAGGCCCGCCGGCCGTCGGGCGCTGCCCGGCGCCTTCGGGGCGTCCTCCGGTGCGCGCCGCGCCGCGGGCCCGAGCCAGCCGGAACCAATCGGGGCGGGATGGATCGCGGGTCGGCGGACGGTATGGTGGAGCGGGCGCTCGAAGGGGGTGCCGGGCCGGGGCAACGCCAGGGCCAACGCTGGGGCCGCCGCGAACCGGGCCGCCGACTCGAACACGCCGGCCTGGTGCTCGGCCTCTTGCTGCTCGGCGCCTGTACCATGGCGCCACCGCCGCCCGGACCGTTCGCGCTCGGCGGGCCCCTGCTGGAGCGGCCCGCGGCAGCGATTCGGGCGGCGCCGCTGGCGGCCGGCCTCGAGCCTGCCGAGCTGCCTCCCCCGGTCGAGATCGACGGGCCGATCCCGCCCGCGCCCCTGCCGGTCCTGCGGCCGCGCCTCGCCGTCGTGTTGCCGCCGCCGGCCAAGCCGCCGCCTCCCGACGCCGGACCCCGCATCGCCTGGCTGCCGAAGCTGAAGCCCGTGCCCGGGGACCCGCCGCCATCAATCCGACCGCCGAAGACGATCTGGCCGCCGCCGCCGAAACCGCCTCTTGCCTATGACTGGGCGCCGGCCGCCGGACCGCCGGCGACGGTCGGGCCGGCGGCGACCCCAGACCCGGTGGTCGTGGGCCATGGCCCCGCGCCCCGCCCGGATGCCGGGCGCGCGGTCGCGGTCGCCGATCGCGACCAGCGACTCGAGAGCCTGGATCGATCGGCCAGGGAGGCGCTGCTCGCGGGCGACGCGCCGACCGCGCTCCGCCTCTACGAGCGCCTGGCGAGCGAGTTCCCGGCGGCGCCCGCGGCCCGGTTGGGCCAAGCGATCGCGCTGCAGCAGCTCGGCCGGTCGGCCGAGGCGCAAGCCCTGTATCAGAGCCTGCTGGCGGCCGACCCGGACGATCTCGGCGCCAAGATCGCGCTGCTCGGCATCGTCGCCGAGCGCGCCCCGGACGAGGCCTTGTCGCTACTGCGCCGGCTGGCGCGCCAGCATCCGGATGATCACCGGCTGCCGGCGCAGATCGCCGTGGTGCTGGCCCGCAAGGACGACCTCGGAGCTGCGATCGTCGCCGAGCGGCGGGCGGTCGCCCTCGATCCGGCCAATGCCGGCTATCGGGCCAATCTCGCGATCCTCTACGACCGTGCCGGTCAAGCGAGCGCCGCGATCGAGCAGTATCGGCGGGCGCTCGAGCTCGCGACCCTCGCCGGGGCGCCGACCACCCAGCTCGAGGCGATCGCCATCCGCCTGCACCATCTGCGCCAGGCGCAGCGCCCGGCGGCGGCGAGCCCGACCCGCTAGTTAACCGAGCGCGGCCTTGGCCGCCGTTTGCTTAGCGAAATCTTCATCAACAACCGCTTGATTCGGATGACCCCGATTCGGAGCGCGCTCCGCGGGCGACGGGACGGGCAGAGCCCGCCGGGTAGACGCGAGCGAGCCCGAAGCGCCGGGGGAATTCATGGACATCGACCGGCTCCTGCAGCTTGCGATCGATCAAGCCGCTTCGGACCTGCACCTTTCGGGGGGCAATCCGCCCCTGCTGCGGATCGATGGCGAGATCCGGCCGCTGGACGCGCCGCCGCTCTCGGGCACGGCGATCGACCGCCTGCTGCACAGCGTGCTCGACGAGCCGCAGCGCAGCGCCTTCGCGATCGAGCTCGAGATCGACGTTGCCATCGTCCACCCGTCGGGCACCCGCTTCCGCCTGAGCGGCTTCGTCAATCGCGCGGGCCCCGCCGCGGTCTTCCGGACCATCCCCGCCGCCGTGCCGACCCTCGACCGGCTCGCAGCACCCTGGGTGCTGCACAAGATCGCCGGCCTCGCCAAGGGCCTGGTGCTGGTCACCGGGCCGACCGGCAGCGGCAAGTCGACCACGCTCGCCGCGCTGATCGACCACATCAACACCACCTCCAGCCGCCACATCCTGACCATCGAGGACCCGATCGAGTTCGTGCACGCCTCGAAGCGCTCGCTGGTCAACCAGCGCGAGGTCGGGCGCGACACCCGCTCCTTCGCCCGGGCGCTGCGCAGCGCCCTGCGCGCCGACCCCGACGTCATCCTGGTCGGCGAGCTGCGCGACCACGAGACCATCGCCCTCGCGCTGACCGCGGCCGAGACCGGCCATCTCGTGCTCGCAACCCTGCACACGACCTCGGCCGCGAAGACGATCGACCGGCTGGTCGACGTGGTCCCCTCGGCCGACAAAACGATGGTCCGGACCATGCTGAGCAGCTCGCTGCTGGCGGTGATCGCGCAGGTCCTCCTCAAGCGCGCCGATGGCGCCGGCCGGGTCGCCGCCTACGAGGTGCTGATCGGCACCACCGCGATCGCCAACCTGATCCGCGAGAACCAGGTCGCGCAGATCAACTCGATGATCCAGACCGGTGCCCGCTTCGGCATGCAGCTGATGCCCGAGGCGATCCAGGCGCTGGTCGCCGCGGGCCATGTCGACCCGGCCGAGGCTCGCCATGCCCTGCAGGCGTTGAGCGACGAGCCGGCGCCGGCGACGCTCGCGGCCGCGGACGAACCGGCCGCGCTGGCCGACGCCAGGCGGCCATCCGGCGGCCCGACCCAGTCCGGCTACCGGTTTTGAGCGCATTCCGATCCGGCGCCCGGCCGCCGGGACGGCGGTTGCGCCGTGTGGCGCGGGCCGGCGTGCTGCTCGCGAGCCTGCTCGGGCCCGGCGCGCTGGCCGCCTGTCAGGGCGCCGCCCTCCCGGTCATGGACCACGACCGCTACGCCGGCCTGACCCGCGACGATTTCCGCGCCGCCCTCGAGCCGCGGCCGGCGCCGCCGGGCCCGGCCGACGCATCCAAGGGCGGCCCGCCGATCCCCGAGCTCCAGCCCCCGATCGCGCTGCCGCCGCCCCTGTCGCCGGCCGAGCGCAAGCTGGTGTCGATCGCGGTCGACGAGACCGTGCCGCTCAAGGACGTCCTGATCGAGCTCGCGCGCAAGGCCGAGGTCGACCTCGAGCTCGACCCGCGGATCGAGGGCGGCGTCATCCTGACCATGCGCGAGCGGCCGCTGCGCGAGGTGATCGAGCGGATCGCCGACCTCGCCGGGCTGCGCTTCGATTTCCACGGCAGCAACCTCAGGATCGAACTCGACGAGCCGTATTACGTCAACTACCGGGTCGATTATCTGCACCTCACGCGCCAGGCCAACAGCCGGATCGAGACCTCGGTCAACGTCATGAGCGGCGACCAGGGCGCCGACGGCAACGCCTCGACCAGCGCCGTCAGCGGTCAGTCGGACGTCAACTTCTGGCTGGAGCTCGAGGCGAGCCTGAGCCAGATCCTGGCCAACTCGCGGCCGCGCGAGCTGACCGTGGTGCCGGCCGCGGCGCCGCCCCCGCTGGTCCCGCCCGCGGCGGGCCCCCCGCCGGGCGGCGATGGTACCTCCGGAGCGCCGGGTGCGGCCGCTGACGCTCCCGGGGACGCGGCCGGGTCCCCCGCCCAACCGCCCGCCCAACCGCCGGCCCAGCCGCCCGCCGCGGCGGCGCCGGCTACCGCTGCCACGACCGCCCCGACCCCGGCGGTCGCCGGCGGCGCCGAGCCGACCGAGGCGCAGTTCACGATCAACCGGCAAGCGGGCATCGTGTCGGTGTTCGCCAGTCGTCGTCAGCACCGGCTGATCGCCAGCTATCTGGCCGAGCTGCATGAATCGGTCGGCCGCCAGGTGCTGATCGAGGCCAAGATTCTCGAGGTCGGGCTGTCGGACGAGTTCAGCTCCGGCATCAACTGGCGGGCGGTGCTCGGCGACGTGAGCCTGGCCGCGCCGCTCGGCCTCCGGGTGGTGCCGGGGCCGTTCAACAGCCCGCTCGACGCCACCGCCGGCGTGGTCACGGCCGCCGTCGACACCGGCGATCTCGACGTGATCGCCCATTTCATCCAGCGCTTCGGCACCGTGCGCACGCTCTCGAGCCCGAGGCTCACGGTCCTGCAGAACCAGACCGCGGTCCTCAAGGTCGCCGAGAACCAGGTGTTCTTCCGCCTGAACTTCGAGCGCGTCGAGCAGGACAACGGCAACGATCACGTCAACATCAACAGCGAGATCCGGACCGTGCCGATCGGCGTCATCCTCACGGTCCAGCCGGCGATCAATCGCGCCACCGATGAGATCAGCCTGGCGCTCCGCCCGACCGTGACCCGGGTGGTCGCCGTGGTCGACGACCCGGCGGTCGCGATCGCCTCGAACAACACGGTCGTCTCGCAGATCCCGGTGGTCGCCGTCCAGGAGCTCGATTCGGTGGTCACGATGCGCTCCGGCCAGGTCGTGGTGATGGGCGGCCTGATGCGCGACATCGCGACCGCCACCGATCAGGGCGTCCCGGTCATCAGCCAGCTCCCCGGGCTCGGCTATCTGTTCAAGGCGCGCGACGACAGCACCCAGAAGACCGAGCTCGTGGTGTTCCTGCGGGCGACGATTCTCGACGGCGACGGCGGCATCGCGCCGGTCGACGCCGACCTTTACCGGGAGTTCGGCCGCGACCGCCGGCCGTTCCCGATGCCGGCTGACCGATGAGCACCGGGCGACCTCCGAGCGCCGGGCGGGCGCTGCGGCCGCTGCTCGGCTATCTGCTGCGGGTGGCGCTCGGCGAGCGGCTGCTGGTGACCCTGCTCGCCACATTCGGCGCCAGCGCTGCGCTCGCGATGTTCCTCGGCAGCACGGCCCTGGTCGAGCAGCGGGAGTTCGCCGCGGTGCTCGCGGCCAATGCCACCCGGCTGGTGGTCGTGCTGGCCCTGGTGCTGTTCACCTGCTACCACCTGCGCCGCGCCTTCGAGGCGGGCGCGGTCGACCTGCTGCTGTCGCGGCCGATCTCGCGCCGCGATTTCGTGCTCGCCCACGTCCTGATGCTGATCCTTGGTGCCGCCCTGATGGCGGCGCTCGCCGGGGTCACGGTCGGCGCGATCGCCCGGCCGGGCCTGGTCGCGGCCGCCTGCTGGACCCTCAGCCTGTGGATCGAGGGCGTGATCGTGGCGGTGGCGGCGCTGTTCTTCGCGCTCGCGCTCTCGAGCGCGGTGACCAGCGCGCTCGCCTGCCTCGGCCTCTACGCGCTCGGCCGCATGATCGGCCTGCTCAGCGGGATCGCCGCGGCCCCCGACCAGGCCCGGCCGATCGCGTGGACGCTCGACCGGCTGGTCGGCCTGCTCGCCCTGGTCCTGCCGCGCCTCGACCTGTTGAGCCGGAGCGTCTGGCTGGTGCACGGCGTCGGCGACCTCGGCCAGCTCGGCCCGGCGCTGCTCCAGGGTGCGCTCTACGTCGTCCTGCTGGGCGCCGCCGCGAGCTTCGACTTCAGCCGGCGGCAGCTGTGATCGAGAGGCGCGGCCTCGGTCTCGTGCTCGCAGCCCTCGCGGCCCATGCCGCCCTCGCCCTGCAGTACCACGGCGTGCAAGCCGGCTGGCCGGGCGTGCCGAGCCCGCCGCCGGCGGCGCTTGCCCCGCTGCTGACGCTCGGCGACGACCAGCTGTTCTATCGGGCGGCCGCCTTCGGCCTGCAGAACCTAGGCGATGGCGGCGGCCGCACCACACCGCTCGCCGCCTACGACTACGGGCGCCTCGAGAGCTGGTTCCGCCTGCTCGACCGGCTCGACCCGGCGGCGAGCTACGTGCCGACGCTCGCCGGCTGGTACTTCGGCCAGACCTCGAGGCCGGCCGATCTGCGCCGGATCGTCGCCTATCTGAGCGCGGTCGGCGCCCGCGATCCGGCCCACAACTGGCGCTGGCTCGCCCAGGCCGTGTATCTCGCCCGGCACCGCCTGCACGATGTCCCGCTGGCGCTCGGGATCGCCCGCCACCTGGCCGGCCTCGCCGGCACCCAGGCGCCGCTCTGGGTCCGGCAGATGCCCGCCTTCGCGCTCGCCGCGGTGGGCGACCACGAGGCGGCCCGCGACCTGCTCGCGACCATCCTCGCGACCGACCCGAACCTGCCCGCCGATGAGCAGGCCTTCATGCGCCGCCTGATCGACCACCAGCTGGCCCCCCCGGAAGCCCCGGCGGCCACCACCGCCGCCCCGGCCCGGCAAGGATCGTGGTAGTCATATTTGGTTAACGTGTCAGTAGCGGGCGCGTGCATTTCTTGTGATGATTCATCGGTTGTTATCGCATTGCTGGCAGAAACGGCACCATCGTGAGATCTGCCGACTGGCCGGAAGCGCCACTGTTGGAGCAACGAGGCACCGAGACGGATGATCAGTCCCCAAGCAGATTCTGCCCGCGCGACGGCCGAGGACGGGCCGGAGCAGGGTTTCACCCTGGTCGAGCTGGCCATCGTGCTGGTCATCATCGGCCTGATCATCGGCGGCATCCTCAAGGGCCAGGAGCTGATCGCCAGCGCCCGGATGAAGTCGACCATGACCCAGCTCGACGCGGTGCGCGCCGCCAGCGCCACCTTCCAGGACAAATATGGCGGGCTGCCGGGCGATTACTTCCAGGGCCAGGCGCAGCTCGGCACGCCGAACGGCATCACCTGGACCTCGCCGGCCTGCAACGGCAGCAGCCAGCACTGCGACGGCAACGGCACGATCGACGGCAACGGCATCACCAACGAGACCCTGCTGTTCTGGCAGCATCTGGCGCTCGGCAACCTGATCACGGGCATCCAGGTGGCCGCCGTTCCCGACACCTCGATGGGCGCCGGCATCCCGTCTGCCGCGATCGGCGGCGGCCTCGCGGTGCAATATCAGACGATCGGCGGCCGGGCAACTCACTGGCTGCGGCTCGGCAACGGCACCAACCTCACGACCGGGGTCGCGACCGGGGTCCAGGCCGACACCATCGACCGCAAGATCGACGACGGCCGGCCGGGCACCGGCTCGGTCCGCACGACCACGGCGGCCTGCATCACCGCCGGCACCTACAATCCGAGCGGCGATCAGTGCCTGATGTATTTCGAGCTCAACTGACCGCGCCGACCGGTCCCGGTCCGTGGCGCCCGAATCAGAAACGGGCCATCGCTGGCGCCTGACCCGGCGCGCCCGACGCCGTGGCCCGGCCCCGGCCGGGCGGGGTCAGGAGGGTTTCACGCTGGTCGAGCTCGCGATCGTGATGGCGGTCGCCGGCATCCTGCTGGCCGGGGCGATGAAGCTGCTCGGCGGCCAGCTCGATCAGAGCCGGCTCAAGGCGACCCGCGACCGGCTCCGGATGGCCTATGACGCGCTGACCGCGTTCTACGTCGCCCATGCCTATCTGCCCTGCCCGGCCGACGGCGCGCTCGCGAGCTCGGACGCCAACTACGGCCGCGCTCAGCCCGAGACCAGTGGCGCCTGCACCGGGGTCGCGGCGACCCACCGGGTGCTGCCCTGGCGCACCCTCGGCCTGCAGGAGGCGCTGTCGTTCGACGGCTGGCAGCAGCGGCTGACCTACCAGGTGAGCGCGCCGCTGACCACCGCCGGCGCCGCCGGCCCGGGCGACCTCTCGATCCGTGATGGCGCCGCCAGCGTTGCGGGCACGACCGAGCTCACCGCCCAGGCCGCGTTCGTCGTGATCAGCCACGGCGAGAACGGTCTCGGCGCCTGGCTGCCGAGCGGCCAGCGCAAGACCACCGCGAGCATCTCCGCCCACGAAGCCGAGAACACCGACGGCGCCGCGCCGTTCGTCGACAAGGCACCGAGCCAGGCGGTCGGCGACGAGTTCGACGATTTGGTGATCTGGCGCGACAAGAGCGTCCTCGCCCAGGCCACGGGCGCGGTGTTCTCGGGCGCCGCCTGCAGCGCCGCCGACAATCTCTGGACCACCTACAGCTGCGCGCTCGGCGGCGGCGCCGACGAATGCGTCGCCGCGGCCGCGATCCGCGCGCGCTGCAGTTAGCTCAGATCCGCCCGAGCGCGGCCGCGCGCATCTGGAGCATCGGCAGGTCGAACCACTGGCTGTAGGGGTTGGCCTGCTCCAGGAACGGCATGTAGGAGGCGTGGATCTTCCGGGTCAGCGGGGTCTTGGCGCCCAGCTCGTCCAGTACCTCGAGGCTGGTCCGGCCGAGCGCCTGGGCGACGTCGTCCGGGAACCGCCGCAGCTCGACGCCGTGCTCCCGGACCAGCGGCTCCAGGGACACGACGTTGTGGAACGCATAGTCGGCGTGGTACTGCATCGCGCTCGCCATCGTCGCCGCCTCGACCACCGCCTTCAGATCGTCGGGCAGGCCGTCCCAGGCGGCCCGGTTGATAAGAAGCTCGGCGGTCGGGCCGATCTCGTGCCAGCCCGGCTGGTAGTAGTATTTGGCGACCCGGAACAGCCCGAAGGTCTGGTCGTTCCAGGGCCCGATGAACTCGGCGGCGTCGACCGTACCGGCGGCCATCGCCGGGAACACCTCGGCCGGCGGGGTCACGACCGTGGTCGCCCCGAGCCGGCGCATGACCTCGCCGCCGAGCCCGGCGATCCGGAACTTGAGGCCCTGAAGGTCCTTCAGGCTGTTGATCTCCTTGCGGAACCAGCCGCCCGCCGAAATCCCGCTCGAGCCCGCGAACAAGGGCTTGATGCCGAACTCGGCCATGGTCTCCTCCCAGAGCCCCAGGCCGCCGCCGAAATACAGCCAGCCGGCGATCTCGCTCGCGGTCAGGCCGTAGGGGATCGAGCCGAAATAATTCAGCGCCTCCGATTTGCCGATCCAGAAGAACGACGCCGAATGGGACAGCTCGGCGACCCCCTGCTGGACCGCATCCAGCGCCTCGAAGGGCGGCACCAGCTCGCCCGCGGCGAACAGCTCGACGGTCAGGCGGCCGCCGCTCATGGCGCCGATCCGGTCCGCCAGGCGCTGGGCGTTGACCCCGACGCCGGGCGCGTTCTTGGGCCAGGTGGTGACCATCCGCCACCGGACCTGGCCCTGGGCCAGCGCCGGCGCGGCCAGCGCGCCCGCCCCCAAGGCGGCGCCAGCGGTGAGAATCGTGCGACGATCGACAGTCATGGCTCTCCCTCCCTGCGAGCCGGCCGCAGACGCGGCCCGACCCTGGTTGACACCGGGCCGGCGAAGGCTCACCTTGCCCGACGTCGTATCACGCCGGGGTGCCCCTAGCGGGGGCTGAGAGCACACCCGTCGAACCTGATCTGGGTCATGCCAGCGAAGGGAGCCGATACGGCCGCCAGGCCCACTTCCCCAAAGTGCTGCAAGCGGCGGTCGGCTCCCGAGGGAGCGTCAGTCGATGGATCATGCTGCCGCAAGTTGGACGAGGCTGCAAGCGCTCCGCCAGGGGGCACCCCTCGTGCACAACATCACCAACTTCGTCTCGATGGAGGTCGTGGCCAACTGCCTGCTGGCGCTCGGCGCCTCGCCGGCGATGGTCCATGCCGAGGCCGAGGTCGAGGACTTCGTCCAGATCGCGAGCGCGCTCGTGGTCAACATCGGGACCCTGTCGCCGCCCTGGGTCGCGGCGATGGAGCGGGCGGCGCTGCGCGCCCAGGCGCTCGGCAAGCCCTGGGTGCTCGACCCGGTCGGCTGCGGCGCCACGCCCTATCGGACCCGGACCGCCGCCAAGCTGGTCGAGCTGCAGCCGAACGTGATCCGCGGCAATGCCTCGGAGATCCTGGCGCTGGCCGGCGCCGCGCGCGGGCCGACCCGGGGCGTCGACAGCACCCATGGCTCCGAGGAGGCGACCCAGGCGGCCGCCGACCTCGCGCGGCGCTGGGCCACGGTGGTCGCGGTGACCGGGGCGGTCGATCAGATCACCGACGGCGACCGTTGGCTGCGCGTGAGCAACGGCGATCCCAGGATGACCAGGGTGACGGCGCTCGGCTGCGCGGCGAGCGCCATCATCGGCGCCTTCCTCGCGGTCGAGCCCGACCCGCTGCTGGCGGCGGCCACCGGGCTCGCGGTGTTCGGGCTCGCGGGCGAGCGCGCCGCGGCCGAGACGCCGGGGCCCGGCAGCCTGCGCGTCCGGATCGTCGATCAGCTGGCTCTGCTCGACGAGGCGACCCTGCGCGCGGGCGTCCGGATCGCATGAGACGGCCCGCCGCCTTCGACCCGACCCTCTACCTGGTGACCGACCCCGAGCTCGCTCGCGGGCGGCCGCTGGCAGCGGTGGTGGCGGCCGCGGTCAAGGGCGGGGTGACCCTCGTGCAGCTGCGCGACAAGGCGGCCGGCGGCCGGGCGCTGCTGGAGATGGCACGGGCGTTGAAGGCGTTGCTCGATCCCCTGGGCGTGCCGCTGATCGTCAACGACCGGGTCGACGTCGCGGTCGCCGCTGGAGCGGCCGGCTGCCACGTCGGCCAGAGCGATCTGCCGGCCGCGGCGGCGCGGGCGCTGCTTGGGCCCGACGCGATCCTCGGCGTCTCGCTCGATGCGGTGGCTCAGGTCCACGCGGTCGATCCGGAGATCGTCGACTACGTCGCCCACGGGCCGTTCGCCGCCACCGCCACCAAGCCCGACGCCGGCGGTCCGGTCGGCGCCGCCGGGCTCGCCGCGGTGCGCGCGCTGACGCAGCTGCCGCTGGTCGCGATCGGCGGCATCGACGCCCTCAACGCCGGCGATGCGGTGCGCGCCGGGGCCGATGGCATCGCGGTCGTCAGCGCGATCGTCGCCGCCGCCGATCCGGAGACGGCGAGCCGGCAGCTTCGGCGCGCGCTCGAGGCGGCCCGATGACGGTTCCGAACATCTTGACCATCGCCGGCTCGGATTCCGGCGGCGGTGCCGGCATCCAGGCCGACCTCAAGACTTTCGCCGCACTTCGCACCTACGGCTGCTCGGTGATCGCCGCGTTGACCGCTCAGAACACGCAGACGGTGACCGCGATCCATGATGTGCCGCCGGAGTTCGTGACCGCCCAGATCGACGCGGTGTTCGCCGACATCGAGATCGCCGCGGTCAAGATCGGCATGCTCTCGAGCGGCGGGGTCATCGAGGCGGTCGCCGCCGGGCTCGAGCGCCATCGCGCCCGCAACATCGTGCTCGACCCGGTCATGGTCGCCAAGAGCGGCGCCCGTCTGCTCCGGCCGGACGCGGTCGCGGCGCTCAAGCAGCGGCTGCTGCCGCTCGCCGCCGTGATCACGCCGAACCTGCCGGAGGCGGGCGATCTGCTCGGGATCGAGGCGCCCCGCGACCAGGCCGGCATGACCGCCGCAGCCGCGGCGCTGCGCGCCCTCGGGCCGCGGGCGGTGCTGGTCAAGGGCGGCCACATCGAGGGCGCGCTGCAGCATCGACGTCCTGGACGACGGCGGCGAGCCCCTGACCCTGGTCGCGCCGCGGATCACCACGCGTAACACCCATGGCACCGGCTGCACGCTGTCCGCCGCGATCGCCGCCCTGCTGGGCAAGGGCATGCCGCTGCGCGCCGCGCTGCCGGCGGCCAAGGCCTACCTCACCGCGGCACTCCAGGCCGCGGACCAGCTCCAGGTCGGCCATGGCCACGGGCCCGTGCATCATTTCCATGCGCTCTGGCCCGGGGAGGAGCGCGCATGACCTTCTCGCAGGACGCCTGGGAGCGGATCGGGCCGCTCTATGCCGCGATCCTCGAGCTGCCGTTCAACCGGGAGCTCGCGGCCGGCACGCTCGCGCGCGAGCGCTTCATCTTCTACATGCTCCAGGACGCGCACTATCTGACCTGGTTCGGGCGCGCGCTCGCGGTCACGGCGGCGCGCGCCCCGGATGCCGACGCGTTGATCCAGTTCGCCGGCAGCGCGCGCGCGGCGGTGGTCGTCGAGCGCGCCCTGCACGAGGGCTTTTTCCGCCGTTTCGGCATCTCGGCGGCCGAGGCCGCGGCGACCGAGCCGTCCCCGACCTGCGCGCATTACACCCACTACCTCCTGGCGCTCGCCTACAACGCGCCCTACGAGGTCAGCGTCGCGGCGCTGCTGCCCTGCTTTTGGATCTACTGGGAGGTCGGCAAGCATCTGCTCGAGATCGCCCGGCCCGACAATCCCTACCAGGCCTGGATCGACACCTATGCCGACGAGGCCTTCGCCGAGGGCGTCCGCAAGGTGATCGAGATCTGCGACCGGGTCGCGGCGGCCGCGACGCCTGCGGTGCGGACCCAGATGCTCGAGGCCTTCGTGCGCGCGTCCCGTCTCGAGTGGATGTTCTGGGACAGCGCCTGGCGGCGCGAGGCCTGGCCGGTCTGACGGGCCCCAGAGGGTTGCGGCGGCCGCCGGTCTCAAGCCGCCGCGTTGGCTTCCGCGTACATAGCAACTTGCGCGAGAGTATCGACGAACCCATATCGCGGACAACGGCACTGGTTGGTGGCGTTGGGGACCGATATGGATGTCCTGATCACCGATGTCACTGAAATGCATGGCGGCAACTATTGCGTCGCTGGATGGAACGTTGCAGCACACCGGATGATACGGCCGCTACCAAACGGGGCGAATTGGACGATGGCCTTGCTCGCTCAGTACGGAATCGCTCCCGGCGCCACACTGAGGGTCGTCCCGACGGGCATGGCTGCGAGTTCCTTCCCCCACCGAACGGAGGACACGCCCATAGATGCCTCGGCAATGACGGTCATCGGCCAAGGCTTCTCAGACTGGCTTGGGGCGGCCGCGCCAGAAATGGAGACGAACTTGGAACTGGCTTTCGGTGGGTTTTTGAGGTGGAATTGGGAGTGGAATCAGACCCGCCAAGGCTTACATGTAGCGCCGGACAGCCAGTGTAGATCTCTGGTTGGTGCTCGCGTTGGCCGCGCGCAGCTTGTGCTGTCCGAAGCGTTTGACAAGCTCAGGGCGATCATCCACGACGGCTCCGCGAGCTATCAGCTTGCCGTGTCGAGCCTCCTATTGAAGGAGGCTTGGCGGAAGAGCGGGCTCGCAGCAGCCAGATCCGCACTTCCCAATCGGGCCACCTTGTGCGTGCGGATCGGTCTGGCGCGTCCGTTCGGAAATCCGCTCGGGTGCTATCTGATGGTTAACGGCGTGTTGTAGTACAGAGCCCTGGAGGTCAAATGCGAGGGAGCGATGCGCTGAGCGTCCTGACGGTCGGTCATTCCAACCATTCTTATGAGCGCTTTCTTTCGCTCTTGAGAAGGGCGGAGGTGACCGCCGTCGCCGACGTACGGGCAGCGCCATTTTCGCGTCACTCTCCTCATTTCAACATCCAACAACTCCGTGAGGAACTGCGGCTCAGCAATGTCGCGTACGTCTTCCTCGGCAAGGAGTTAGGAGGGCGGCCGAGAGACCGCACGTTCTATTGCGACAACGTCGCCGACTACGAGAAGATGTCGACCGCAGAACAATTTAAGAGAGGGCTGGAGCGCCTCACCGCGGGAGCTATGAAGTATCGTATCGCACTAATGTGTTCGGAGCGCGACCCTCTGGACTGTCACCGTTGCCTTCTCATCGGGCGCGCACTATCGGAGCGTGGTGTGCACGTAGAGCATATTCTTGAAAATGGTTCAACACTTACTCAGATGGAAGCTGAAGAGAAGCTTCTTAAGCTTTCAGGCCGTAGCGCCGACGACCTCCTCATGTCACGGGAGGAAAGGTTAGCCGCGGCCTATCGGGATCGCGCGCGCAGGGTTGCGTTTATGGACTCATCCTCCGACCCACGGGAACAGAATCGCAGCGGAGTAGCATCGTGAACAAGGTCAACATCGCAACTATTGGATTCACTCAGACGGCCGCGGAGGACTTCTTCGAGCGCCTTCGCAAGGCGGGAGTGAAGAAGATTATCGACGTTCGTCTACACAATACCTCTCAGCTTGCAGGATTCGCGAAGGTTGACGATCTCGCATACTTTTTGAAAACGATCGGCGGGATCGAATACGCTCATCAGCCCCTCCTCGCACCGACGGACACGATGTTGAAGGCCTACAAGAAAGGGAAGGGCGATTGGGGAGTGTACGAGAACTCGTTTCCTCAAACTGATGGCTGAACGGCAGATCGAAAGGCATCTGAGGCCTAAGATGCTGGACGGCGCGTGTCTGCTCTGCTCGGAGGCGACGCCTCACCACTGCCATCGCCGTCTCGTTTGTGAATACCTCAATGACCGATGGAACGGGGCGCTGAACGTGAAGCATCTGTAGGAGCCTCGCCCGTCCGTGGAGGGGGCCTGCCACATCGGCCAGAGTGCTGGTTTGTTCGCGGCACGAGACTTCGCTGGTGCAGCTCTGCGCTGCCCGGCATTGCCTCCCCGGCCCGCCCCTTGCTATAGCCAGCCCGCGTTCTCGCTTGCCGATCGGAAACCCTGATGCAGGCCCTGCTCCGCCCCGCTCTCGACACCGTGCTCAAGAAGCTCACGCGGTTGGTCGTCCTGAAGCCCCTGTTCTTCCTGCCGGAGGGCGAGCGGGTCCGGGCCGAGCGCCGGCTGCGTGGCCGCGAGCAGGCCGGAAAGCTCGCCCGGGCCGACTGCGTGGTCGTCTCGTTCGGCAAGAGCGGGCGAACCTGGCTGCGCGTCATGCTGTGGCGCTTCTATCAGGTCCGGCATGGCCTGGCCGAGCGCCATCTGCTCGGCTTCGACAATCTGCATCTGCGCGACCCCGCGATCCCCAGGATCTTCTTCACCCACGACAACTATCTCAAGGACTACACCGGCCACGCCGACAGCAAGGTCGACTACTACGACCGGAAGGTCGTCCTGCTGGTCCGCCATCCGGCCGACGTCGCGGTCTCGCAGTACCATCAGTGGCAGCATCGCATGCGGCCGAACAAGAAGGCGCTGAACGCCTATCCCGGCCACGGCGAGGCGGTCGAGGTCGCCGAGTTCGTCACCGAGCGCCAGGCCGGCCTGCGCAAGGTGATCGACTTCATGAACGACTGGGCGCGCGAGCTGCCCCGCCTGCCGGACCTGCTGGTGGTCCGCTACGAGGACCTGCGGGCCCGGCCCGAGCCGACGCTCGCCGGGCTCCTGGCGTTCATCGGCACGCCCGGGACCGCCGACGAAATCCACGATGCGGTCGCCTTTGCTTCGTTCGAGAACATGCAGCGGATGGAGGCCAAGCGCACCTTCTGGTGGAGCGGTCGCATGCGGCCCCGGGATCGCAACAATCCTCAGTCCTTCAAGGTGCGGCGCGGCAAGGTCGGCGGCTGGCGCGATCACTTCACCGATGCGGAGGCAGGGCGCATCGAGGCCCTGATCGACGCCGAGCTCGACCCGGTGTTCGGCTACGGCACCGCCAGCGCGCCCGCCCGCGCCCGCGCCTGAGGCGCCGGCTTGCGGGTCCGGCGCGCGGTCTGCTATGGAGCGCCCACAAACGGTTGGCCTCAAGCGATGGATCTGACCCTGTGAACCGATGCGTCTTCGTCCATACCAACCACCGGCAGATGGTCGGCGCGCTGGTCTCGCAACACTCGATCCGGCGCAACAGCGCCCATGGCGATCAGTTCGACGTCCGGATCATCCACACCCAGGACCAGGCGTTCCTGAAGGCGCGCGAGGGTCAGCTCTACCTGCGCGGTGGCCACCAGCGGCAGTGGCTGCTCGAGGATCTGCAGTCGTTCACGCCGCTCCGCTTCATGCCGCCCGAGCTGATGGGCTACGAGGGCCGGGCGATCGTGATCGACCCCGACGTGTTCGCGGTCGGCGACGTCTTCGAGCTCCTGACCCGCGACATGGCCGGCAAGGCGCTCATGTGCCGCGCCCGCAAGGGGCCGAAGAGCCTGTCGAGCGCCGTCATGCTGCTCGACTGCGCCAAGCTCGAGCACTGGCGGACGGCCGAGCAGTTCGACGAGATGTTCGAAGTCAAGCGCGATTACATGGACTGGATCTCGCTCAAGCTCGAGGCGCCCGAGACGATCGGCCTGTTCGAGCCGGAGTGGAACGACTTCGACCATCTGAGCGAGCAGACCAAGCTCCTGCACAACACCAAGCGCTGGAACCAGCCCTGGAAGACCGGTCTGCCGGTCGACTTCACGCCCGCGGACAAGACCCGGAGCTTCGCCCCGCTCGGCTGGTTGCAGCGGGCGCGCGAGGCGCTGCTCGGGCGCTACGCCATGCTCGGCGCCTATAAGCCGCACTGGGACCCGAACCAGGAGCGTTTTTTCTTTGGTTTGCTCCGCGAATGTCTGGACCAGGGCGTGATCTCGGAAGCCATGCTGCGCGAGGAGATGGCCCGCAACCACGTCCGCCACGACGCCTTCGAGGTCCTGGACCGCACCCCGCCGCTCGCCGCCTGAACGCCGCCGCGGCAACCGCTTGCAGCTCGTCGGCGGCCCCCGGTTTAGCCGAGGATCGCGCGGCGGCGCTCGAGACTGGCCGCGGGCCAGAGGGTCCGCGAGTCGTAGTAGACCTCGAACGCGGGGACGTCTGTCGGCAACCCGATCCAGGGCAGCTTCGAGCGGGTGTAGATGTGCACGTCCGGCGGCAGCGCCGCGGGATCGTCGAGCGTGCCGACCCGGACGAAACGGAGCGCCGCGCGCCCGCCATAGTCGCTCCAGACCGCGGTCCGGCAGACCCGGCAGCGCCAGATGTCATGCGGCCGGCCGCTGTCGGTGGGCACGGGCACGGGCTCCGGATCGCCCGCCAGCAGCGTGATCCGGTCGGTCTCGATCAGGGCGTTGAGCACGAAGGCGCTGCCGGTCTGGCGCTGACAGTCGCGGCAATGACAGCAATGCACGAACATCGGCGCCGACTTCCATCCGGTACCGCACCGCCCCGCAGGTACAGCCGCCCTCCAGCCGCTCGGTCATCCGACTCTCCAATCGTTACGGTGGTCTTCGCTCACAACCTTACCGCCTGTGCTTCGGACAGGAAAGAACAGACGCTGATATCGCCCCCTCCGCCTTCGCCCGATGATGTAGATCCGCCCATCGCATCAAAACTTTAGGTTGTGAGACCTCGGCATTATCTTCGGCGATCACGCCCAGGCGACGGATTCGTGCGGCCAGGTCACACTTCTGGCGCGTGAATTACAATGGCTTGGCAAGAACAGCGCCGAGCATCAAGGATGGAGGCCAGCCTAAACTCAATCCGCTGGAGTTCGCTCCATCGCCGACGCTTTTTCTTAGGGTTTCGGCGGATAATATTCACAGCAGACGATTGGCATAAAGTGATATGGAGGAGGTTGATGGCCAAAAATCAATCGGGTCCATGGCGCGGATTCGACGCATGTGTCCGATCTCAGCGTGATCCGCTCCGACCCCATTCCTCAGATCAACGAGCGAAAATAACGCGAACGGCGCTGCGCGCCGTGGGCGCCGCTGGCGCGGCACCCTTCAGGGAACAGAAACCTAGATGGGGGACGAACTCACAACACGAAAACCGATGTCGTCGTACCGGAAGTCCGGGTAGCGCCGGACGCGGAAGGCGCACCGCGCGAAGCCCTGAGGGTGACCCAGGACCCGCCGCGCACCACGCGGGGACCGAAGTCGTCGGTACGGGACCCGGTCTCGTGGGGCCAGTCGTACTTGTTCAGGCACCATTCCCAGACCGTGCCAGCCATGTCCCTTACGCCAGGCCGGGAGGCGCCGGCCGGATACATGCCGACCGCGATGGATCCGCCGAGGCGACTCTCGAAGGTATTCGCCCGGTGCGGCTCCTGTGTCGGGTCCCAGTCGGGGCCCCAAGGAAAGACGTTCGCCACATCTCCTCCGGTGGCCGTCTGTTGCCACTGCCACTCGTCGGGCAGCCGGATGGTGGCATCCAGCCGTCGGCTCAGCCAGCGGCAGAAGGCCATGGCGTCGAACCAGCTGACGTAGACTGCCGGGTGGTTGCCGAAGCGCCCGACGTCGAAGCTGTCGCCCTGCGAGTCACGGTAGAGATCGTCTGCCCACCATGCCGGATCGCGCCAGCCGTGCTCTGCCTCCAGGAACGCGCGGTACTGGGCGACGGTGATCGGGTAGCGGGCAATCCAGAAGCTGTCGACCTGCTTTGAGCGCGGCTTGGTGCCGCCGAGCACGCGCCGGTCGACCTGAATGGCGACCTCGCCGCCGGGCACGGTGCACCACTCGATTTGAGGGGTGCCTTTGCCATCCATGCCCACGCCAGGCCGGGGGTCGCCCAGGACGTCAAGGCGCTCACCGATCAGGGCGCGGCGCCGGTGACTGGTTTCTGGCCGTTCAAGCTCAGCCAGCATCTCGTCGGGATCGATCGGGCCGAGGAAATCCTGTTCTTCCTTGCTCAGCATCACCTCCGGGCCGAGCTGCGCGAGCGCCGCGATTGCCTCCCGCGCCCGCTCGTGGGACCAGAGGTAGCTGGGGTTCCTCTCCTTATCGAGCCAGTTTCGGGTATCGGCCTGGAGCTGGCGGATGGTGAGCAGCGCGCCTCGCCGCGCGTCGATCCACGTCTCGAGCTTGGGCCAGTGCCGCAGCAGCGCCTCGTGGGCCACCTCCACGAGGTCGTCGCCGGTGGTCCAGTCGCGGCTGGTGACCAGGAGCCGCTCGTCAGCGAGCCGGTGGGCCACGGCCTGACCCGCCTCGCTCAGCTCGGCGAGGCGGGCGCGGCGGCGGAGGTCGGTGCGCGCCTCCCCGACCTGGACCAGGGCGGCGAAAACGCCGGGCACCGCCTCCTGCTCTTGCGGTTTCAGGCGGGCGTAGACGGTCTCGGCACGAGTGACGATGGCCTTCTCCAGGCCGCCCATGGCACGATAGGCGTCGAGTGAGAGCGCCCCTGAGCCGGTGCGCTCACGCTCGAACCAGAGCTGCTGCAGCGCGAATTCGAGCAGGGGCAGATCGCCGGGCTGACCGACGGCCGCGTCCAGCAGCACCTCAGTGAGGGCGTCGGGAACCGTAAGCCCGGTCATCTCCGCCGGCTTGCGAATCACGGCTTCCAGGGCCCCGCGGTCCAAGCTGCGAAGATGGGTTATGGCCTCGTCGGGCAGGTGCGCGGCCAGGGGCTGGTCGTTCAGCACTTCGCCCCAGTAGTCGGCGCGCAGCGTGAGCACGGCCTGCAGACCGTCGCGGCCAACCGCCTCGAGCAGCATTCGGACGAACCGCCGCCCTTGCTCTGCATGGACCTGCGCGGCGGCGCCGGTCGGCCGGTAGGTGTAAAGTTCTTCCCACTGGTCCACCAGGAGCAGCAGCTGCGTAGTGCCAGGCTCCTCCTTCAGGATCTGCGCGATCACATACGACAGATGTCCGGCGCCGTCGCGCTCTAGGTGAGCCTGAAGGTGATCGCACTCATCGTCGATATGGCCCTTGGACCAGGTCAGGTAGCGCTCGGGCTCGCGCAGTGGCAGCAGCGACCGCGCCAAGGCGAGAAACGGATCGCGGCCGGGCGTCATGTCCACGACTTGCCAGACCCGTTCGCGCGCTCGTTGGCGAAGGCGCGGGAAGAGACCGGCACGGGCGAGCGAAGACTTGCCGCTGCCGGAGGCGCCGACGATGGCGACGAGGGGATGCCGGTCGACGGCTGCGACCAGTCGTTCGAGGTCAGGCTCCCGGCCGAAGTAGAAGGCCTCATCCTCTTCGCGGAAAGCACCGAGCCCCCGGTAAGGGCAGATCAGGGTACGCGGGTCCGGGTGGTCCGCATCATAGAGCTCGGCAGGCGCCTTGCCGCGGACGGCGCCGGCGATGAGGTCCGCTGCCCGCGGGTCCCACGCCTCGACCCAGGTGTTCTGGAGCAGGAAGACGAGGCCGGCGTTCTGGTCGCTGCCTTGCTCGAGGAGCACCGGGATCACCGGCGATGGCGGCTTGCCGGCTCTCTCTTCCTGGCTCTGGCGATCCAGCGCCGCCACCGCCTCGCGTTGCTGCCAGGGGCCGAGGCCACTCGGGCCGATGGCGACGACGATCGCGGCGCTGGCGGCGAGTTTTTTCTCCAGCGCCGACGGCCAGTATTCACCGGGGCGCAGATACCAGTCGTCCTTGAACACCCGCAGACCGCGCCCAGAGAGGGCCGCCGCGAGCCGCTCGACCATCGCGCGGTCATGCCGGCTGTAGCTGAGGAAAGCGTCGAACTCCCATGCCCGGTCGTGGGGAGAGATCGATGGAGGGTGAGCTGCTGCGCGCATCACGAACCGGCCCGGCTCAAACGCCTTCCAGATCGGTCAGGTCCCCGACATCGGCGAGCAGGCACGTGTAGTTCGGCATCCCCAGCGTTCCCAATCTGACGCCTCAGTCTACTCCCGCGTGCTGCCGGCGTAAAAGGTGATCATCGCTCCAGCTGCTTGCGCGAAGTTGGTTCGGCCGGAACGGTCGCCCTCACGGGGCGACGCTTCGGCAAGGGTGTTGTGGGCCTCGCAGGCAAAATGCCGGGCGCGGCGCCGGGCTCAGTCGGGCTGGTTGAGCCCGTGGGCGGCGGCGAAGGCTTTGGGGTCGATGATCTTCGCGGCCACGTCCGGCGGCTCGCCGAAGATGGCGAGGAAGGCGTCGCGGCCGAGCACCTCGTCGAGGCGGCGAAATCGGTCGCGACCAGCTCGTTGAAGGCGTCGAGGTAGGTCTCGGGCGCGATCTTGCCGTCCTCGAACGCCAGCACCAGCTCGCGCTGCTTGGCCGCGGTCGCGGTGACGATCTGCTCGACCCGTGCCCGCACCCCAGGATCGAGCCGGTCGCCGAGCGCGCGGTCCAGGAGGAAGTTCATCCTCTGGACGCTCTGCTCGACGAAGGCATCGCTCTGCATCACATACGCCGCTTCCGGTTCCCGAAGCCCATCCGGCACGAAGTCACGTGCGGCTTCACGTGGCCCACTGCCAAGCTCAGCGAGGCAGCGGGAACGCTCGGGCCAGTACGGCCCCGTGCCGAGATCGGCGCCATAGTCACCGTAGAATCTGAACGATCGGTTATAGCCCTTGGCGCGATCGACCCGGATGCTCGCCGGGTACAGAATCCGATTCGCGATCTGGTGACAGACGCCGGTCGACGCCATAGCAGATCCCGGCTTGGCCGTTCGAGCAGGCGAGGCACCGGGCCAGGTCAAGACCGCCTGATCCTCGACAGATGATCCGACCGCCTTGGCTCCTGCCCTTACAGTCCCAGCGATCGCGGGCGGAGCTCGTGACGTAGGTATGATCGAAGGGCAGATCGACCATGGCGACGGCATGGCCGATCAGCTCCTCCGCCATCGGGGGTCGTCGTTGCTGCCGGCCGCCTCACTCCGCGGCGAGCTGGCCGAGCTCGGGGGTGAGGTCGAGCTTGTGGCAGGCGCCGTCCTTCATGATCATCGCGAGGTTGGCCTGGTGCTGGAGGAGCGAGACGTCCTGGACCGGGTTGCCGCGCACCAGGAGCAGGTCGGCGAGGTAGCCTTCCTTGACCTGGCCGAGCTCGTCGCCTTGCGCCATCAGCTCGCCGCCCACCTTGGTGGCCGACAGCAGCGCCTCGGTGGGAGAATAGCCGAACAGCTTGACGAAGTGCTCGAGGTCGCGGGCGTTGGTGCCCTGGGGGGTCCAGGCGAAGCCGTAGTCGCCGCCCGGGACCACGCGGATGCCGCGCTTTCTCATCTCGCGGTAGGTCGCCTGGGTCGCCTCGAGCTTGCGATAGAAGCCCAGGCGCTCGCAGACCTCCTCGGTCATGCCGTAGGCCTCGGCCTCGTAGAGGGTGTTGTGCAGGAGACCGACCGCCGGCCCGACGAAGATTTTGTCGCGCACGCTCTCGAGCAGGTCGAGCGCCTCCTCGATCGGCGAAGTCGCAGTGGTAGATGACGTCGACGCCGTTCCGAACCGCCCGCTTGACCGAGCCGGCGGCGCGCGCGTGGCAGGCGATCTGCTTGCCGAAGTCGTGCGCGACCTCGACCGCGGTTGCGATCTCGTCGTCCATCATGACCGTCATCTCGGCCTTGCAGTGGGTCACGAACTCGTCGCCCGAGATGTTGATCTTGAGGTTGTCGACGCCCTCCCGGATGCACATCCGGCAGGTCCGGCGGATCTCGTCGACGCCGTCGGCGATCAAAGCGAAGCTCTCGCGGTAGAGGTGCAGCTTGCGCTCGTCGCCGAGGCCCGCGGTCACCGTGATTTCCGGACTTGCGGCCCGGATCCGCGGCCCCGGGATGCGGCCGGCGTTGATCTCGTTGCGGATCACGACGTCGAGCCGGGGCTTGGCCGAGGCGGCGCAGTAGACGCTGGTGAAGCCGTGGTCGAACAGGAGCTTGGCGTTGTGCATGGTCGCCAGCGTGTGCTCCTCGGGCGGCAGCTCGCCGAGCTCGGCCGGGCTCGCGACGCCGGTGAAGCTGATGTGGCAGTGGCCCTCGGTCATGCCCGGCATGAGCGTCAGGCCCTGGCCGTCGATCACCTGCTCGGCCTCCTCGCGCGCGATCTGCCGGGTGCCTTCGGCGACCTTGGCGATCCGGTTGCCGCGCACCAGCACCTCGCCCGGGAACGGCGCCCGGCCGGTCGCATCGAAGATCAGCACGTTGGTCAACAGCTGGCTGGTCATGAACTCGCCCCCCGAAGCTTGGCCGCGGCGACCGTCGGTGCCCGGCCCTGATTGTCCCCGCACTCGATCACCGCCCGCCGCTGCCGGCGGCGTCGCGGTCCCGACGCTGGCCCCATTCTAGGCCCGCGAGCAGCGGAAACGGAAGCGCCGAGCGCGGATTCCCGATCGCGATCGACCGGCCGCGGCCGCGAGCGCCCGCCGGCGCGGTTGAAAGGCTGGCATGGCGTGCGAGGAAACAAACTTAACCAAATGATCTGGCGCTGTGAACCAAGCCACAAGTCGGCGCCGGGCGCCGCGCTAAATTCCGCTCAGGGATCATGAGGCATGGCGCCTTGCGGCCGGGGCGCGCAGAGATTGGCGCCCCGGAGCGCGGGCCGAAGGAGATTTGTCATGGGCCGGCGTCCTCTCTGTCTGCTGGTCGGCGCGCTCGCGCTCGGCCTGTCCGGCAGCGCCGCGGCCGAGATTGCGCTCGGCTTTGCCAGCCCGCTGACCGGACCCTATGCCGCCTCCGGCGCCCGCAGCCGGATCGCGGTCGAGCTGGCGGTCGCCGATCTGAACCGCAACGGCGGCGTGCTCGGCCAGCCGGTGACGCTCGCGGTCGCCGACGACGCCTGCGGCCTGCAGCAGGCGATCGAGGCGGCGCATCGGCTGGTTGCTGCCGGGGTCCGTGCCGTGATCGGGCACCTCTGCTCACACTCCTCGCTGCTCGCGGCCGGCATCTACGAGACCGCCGACGTCCTGATGATCACGCCCGCCTCGACCCATCCGCGCCTGACCGAGGAGGGCCGGCAGAACGTGTTCCGGCTGAAGGGGCGGGACGATCAGCAGGGGCGGCTCGCGGCCGACCTCCTGGCCGCCCGCTGGCCGGGCCCCGCGATCGCGATCCTGCACGACGGCAGCGTCTACGGCGAGGGCCTCGCGATGCAGGCGCGCCGGCAGCTGCGGGCGGACGGCGTGGTCGAGGCGATCTATGATGGCTACACGCCGGGTGCTCCCGACTATGCGGCGCTCGCGGCGCGCTTGCAGGCGGCCGGCATCGAGGTGCTGTATCTCGGCGGCTACGGACCGGACGCGGCGCGCATCCTGCGGGCGCTCAGGGCGCGCGGCGACGACCTCCAGCTGGTCGGCGGCGACGGCCTCGGCATGGACGAGTTCTGGACCCTCGCCGGCCGGGATGGCACGGGCACGCTGTTCAGCACCCGGCCCAACGCCAAGGGGCTGCCGGCGGCCGACGACCTGCTGGCCCGGTTCCGCGCCCGGGGCCTGACCAAGAGCAGCAGCGGGCTTGGCTGGTATGCGGCGGTCCAGGTCTGGGCCGAGGCGGTCGAGCGGGCGGGTGCGCCCGAGCTGGCCGCGGTCGTCAGGATGCTGCATCGCGGCCGCTTCGACACGGTGCTCGGCCGGGTCGCCTTCGACCCGAAGGGCGATCTCGAGGGCGCCACCTGGCAATGGCAGGTCTGGGCGGACGGCAGTTACCGGCCGCTGGACGCGCTCGCCCGTGACGTCCGCGGCCCGGTCCCGGGCGCCCGGGGCGCGCGTTCGGGGTCGACCCTGCTGGCGAGCGGTCGGCCGCGCACGCCCTGAAGCCGCCGTCGGCCGGCCAGGCGAACCAGCCGGACGCTGCGCGATCGGACCGCGAGCGGCGGGTTCTGCCTCGCCGGCCGGCGGTCGAGGCGGCGGGCTCTCGAAATCCCCTCGGACCCGATCACGGCATGACCTCCCGGCCGCCATTGGCACGCAGATCGGCCCTGCGCTCAGACCAAGGGGCTGGATTGCCGCCCTTTCTCGGGTTCGTTTGGTGGCGCGGACCGGTTCGCCGTCCTTGCCCCCGATCCGCAGCGGGTTCCGCGAGTTCCGGGTCTGGCCGGCTGCGGTTGTGGGGCCTTGCGAACGGGCGCCGTTCTGCCGGCTGGCAAGCGTTCGGGCGCTCGCCCCGTGGTCGCTGGTCATGAGGTCGGGCCTTTGCGGGATGACAGGCGCGGCTGGGCGAGGAACCGGAAACCATACCAGAGTTTAGGAATATCTACAAGAACCTTCCGGAGCGCCTCGACGTCCAGAGAGGCCCGCAGCCCGCGCCGGTGCGGCGGCAGGTAAGGTGAGGAGCGGCACGAGAAAATCTCTTGGAAATAGGAATTAATACGATATATGAGATCGGGGCAGGCTCGGCGACGGGGTTTTCGCCAGTCCGCTCCTGGGGTTGGCCATGTCGGTGAGCTGAAGCGAAATTCCGAAATCGGCGCGGATTTCGGTGCCGTAGGAGCGCGACTGGCGCCGCGCGCCGAGGCATTTTCCCGCTATTTTCGGATTTTCCGGCGATTTTCCGGGCGCTGGCGCGAATTTCCGAAAGGCCGGCGAGTGCACACTATGCGTCACTTTCGTGACATCTGCGTCAGAAGTGTGCGGTGTGCGTAAGCCTCTGAGGTGGCGGGGTTTTTCGCCCTACTGGCGATTCGACCCCTGGTTTGGGCGCCAAAGCGCCGATTCCGGGCACAAAAACCGCTGATTTCGGGCGCAAAAGTGGCGCACAGATGCATCACATGTGGCGCATCGTTGGATTTTCGTCAATTCCAACGGTTTTGGATTTTCCTGCGAATTTCCGGGGCCGCTATGCGTCTGATTTCGGCCGCAAAACCGCCTGGATTCAGCCCCAAAACCGCTGCTTTCGAGCGCAAAAGTGACGCATGAATGCGTCATGTGGCGCATGGCCGGCGAGTTGGGAAATTTCGGTGATCGCCGCGATTTTCCAATTTCTGTGGTTTCAATCCACGCCCCCGAGCGGGGGGCGT
>CAVSRN010000035.1:0-42345 GCA_963730195.1 uncultured Alphaproteobacteria bacterium | reverse complement strand
AACCTGACCGCCGAGAGCCCGGCGGAGGAGGCCGCGAAGGCTTGCGCCTGTCCTCCGGCCATCGCGGATCAGGACCTCGCCTCCGATTACCGGCTGGCGCTCTACAGCGTCGTGCGCACACTCAAGCGTATAGCTCCGGTGTTCGCTGCTTGGGAGAGGCTCGGGTACCCGCGCAGTTTCGACCAGCTCGACCGGACCATTGCCGAATTCGACGAAATCACCAATCGCATCGTCGCACTCGCGCCGGGCGCCAATTCGAGTGATGACGAACGTTTCGAGATCGACTACCGCGAGTATATCCTTCAGCGCTTTTACCAAGTCGAAGCCGGCACGGTTCGGATGACCGCCGGCACGTTCATCGATTTACGCCAGTTGTTTGTCCTGCCCGATGTCAGACCGGTGCCTGTGGCATCTGATGGCTCAGATGCGGCGTCAGCGTCCGACGCCTTTCAGTCTGGCACAAGCGCGGGAACGCTTCCGCAAGGCTGACACACCGAGAGACCAGAACCGCGTGCCGGCTTTGGAGCCTTTTGCAGAACACCCAAGGCTTGTCATCATTGGCGTACCGGGTGCTGGGAAGTCCACATTCCTCGAATGGCTCAACCTGCTACTTGCTAGTGCCGAATTTGAGTTTGTCCAAGGCGATCAGCAGGCGATCCCGGTATTGCTGCGCGTGCGTCAGCTCGATCCGAATAAGCTACCGAAGGTGCAGGATTAGTCGCCGCGGCTACCGACGGCGAGGACCGCGCGCGGCAGATGCCGAGCCGCTGGCTTGACCGGCAGATGCAAGCAGGTCGGGTCGTCTTCATGCTCGACGGACTTGACGAGACCGAGCCCGAGCTACGGGACGGCCAGCTGCTGCCATGGTTTGCGAGGCTGTGCCGTCACTACCCGGAATGCCGGTATTTGGTATCCTCGCGTCCGGTGGGATATCCGCCGGGTTCTCTGCGCAGGCTCGAATTCGCCGAGCACGAGGTCTGCGACTTCTCCAAAGAGCAGGTCGGCAGCTATGCCAGCCACTGGTGCACGGCCATCCGGCTCGCCCGCAACGAACCAAAAGCCGAAGCGGAGAAGAAAGGAGCAGAGGAGGGTCAACTTATCGTGGGCAGCTTCGATCAATACGAATATATTGCAGATCTTGCCCGCAATCCCTTGATGCTCTCAGCTGTCTGTCTGGTCAATTATTTTGAGGGCGGGAAACTCCCGCAAGATCGCGCCGTTCTGTATAAGCTCTGTGTCGAGGGGCTCCTCCACAACTGGGACCAACGCCGCGTTATTGTGTCCGCCTACTCCCTTACCGAAAAGCTTCGGGTCTGCCGCGAAGTGGCGATCGCCATGCAGGCGGCGGACCGCGCCGAGGCGCCGGCGAACGAAATCCGGGATATTTTCGCTAGTACGCTCATGGATGAGGACCGGGCGGAGCGCCTGCTTGAGCACATCCGCTACCGTACGGGCGTGCTGATCGAGAGGCGGCCCAGGTGTTCTTGTTCGCTCACCTGACGTTTTAGGAGTACCTTGCCGCCAGTGCTTTGATCGAAGAGAACCTAGCCAAGGTGACGCCGAGCGATGTTGTTAGGCATCACGCTGATGGTCGTTGGAACGAAGTGATTCCTCTCTACTGCGGCATTGCTTCCAGCGCCGCAGGCCGCGCCATGCTCGAGGGTTTGATTAACCATGACGATAGCAATCATCTCGACTCGGTCTGCTGGCCGAAGTTTTCTTTACATCTGGTCTGGTATTACGCCAAGACAGGACGCTTCGTGCTGCCGTCATGACGCGGATCGCAAAGATTGGAGAAAAAGGCTGGTCATTGGCGCTTAACCGATTCGACGATGAGGATGTGACGCCGATAGCCAACCGCTGTCTCGGGCGGGGCGACGCCACCGGGACGTCAGCGGCGCATTGGTGGCTGTTGGATCATCGAAATGCATTGGATGAATCGATACAGCTCGACAAATTAGCTAAACGGCAATGGGCTGATTTTTGGGGCTCGGGGAATTGATTTACACGCTGCACCGATTGGGATCAGCGCGGGCTTTTCAGTTTTTCGCGCTACATAGGGATCTTTACGATGAGGCTGCACCCCAAATGTATTCGGTTCAAGCGACGGTTGCGCTAGAAGCGATCTCCGAACGGCAGCGCTTCGAGCGTTTTGTTCTGCCTTGCCTCAGACTTGCGCTAGTTAAAGGGAAGATGGATGAGAGGTCGGCGGAACCCAGAGGCAAAGAGAACATCGAGAGGAATTCATTGGTGTCCGAGAGCCTGCTGCGTTTAGCCCGACTGCTGGTTCGCGGTTGCCAATCGGACCTGCCCGAGATCAGCACGTGGCTCGCTGGGCAGTGGCGCGAGTTGTGGCAAGCCGTTCGCGGACGACGCACGCCTGTGATCCTCTCTGAAGAGGCTGCTAAAGAGTTAGGGAGTGCATTTGGCGCGTATCTTCATTCATTATGCGAAGGTCGCCCAATTCTAAACAGGACCGACCCATTATCGGCTGAGGCGCGTCGCTTTTTGGAGAGGACCAAATGAGTATCGAGGAAAGCAAGATCTTGTCAATTTTGGGGGATGAGGTCAGGCAGCGGCTTGGTCCTCGGCAGCGGTGACAGGCTCGCCGTCGCGGAAGCGGACACCCTCAACGATCTCAGCGAGGCGGTCGGAGCCGTTCAGTCGGCGCCAGTGGCGTTCCGCCTGCTTCGGGCAAGCTTGAAGACCATGGCGAGCGCGGTCGCCCGGACAGGCAGCCCTTCGTCTTGGCGGTCCGCAGGCGCACGGTCGCGAACGTGCTCTCGATCGGGTTGGTGCTCCGGACGTGCTTCCAGTGCTCGGCGGGGAAGTCGTAGAAGGCCAGCAGGGCCTCACGATCCTTGGCCAGGCAGTGCGCGGCCTTCTCGTACTTCGCCTGGTACTTGGCGAGGAATCGATCGAACGCCGCCTCGGCGTCCGCCCGGCTCTCGGCCTGGTAGATTGCGTGGAGATCGGCCTTGGCCTTCCTCTGCGCTGACTTCGGCAGGTAGTTCAGCACATTGGCCGTCTTGTGGACCCAGCAGCGCTGCTGCGTGTCGCTGGGCCAGACCTTCCTCGCCGCCTTCCAGAAGCCGAGCGCGCCGTCGCCAGTCGCGAGCTCGGGGTCGATGACCAGGCCGTTCTCGTCGCGCAGGCGCACCAGCAGCTCATGCCAGCTCTGCTCGCTCTCGCGGAAGCCATCGTCGATCGCCAGCAACTCCTTCTTGCCGCTCGCGTCGGCGCCGATCAGCACCAGCACGCACTGCCGGTCATGCTCGAGGCTCGGCGCGAAGTAGACGCCATCCGCCCAGACGTAGACGTAGCGCTTGGCCGACAGATCGCGCCCCTGCCAACGCTCGTGCTCGTCCTGCCAGGCGGCCACCAGGCGCCGGATGGTGGTCGCCGACAGGCCCGGCGCGTCCGGCCCCAGCAGCACGGCGAGCATCTCCTCGAACTGACCGGTCGAAAGACCCTTGAGATAAAGCCAGGGCAACAGCTTCTCGACATTCTTCGTCCGCCGCAGATAAGCCGGCAGCACCGCCGAGGTGGAGCGGATCCGGGCGTTCTCGCCGGCGCCGCGGTCACGCACACGAGGACGCTGCACGCCGATCGGCCCGATGCCGGTCTGGATGGTCCGCTCCGGCCCATGACCATTCCGCACCAGCCGCTTGCGCCCGACGTCGTCGCACGATCGGCATGCGCGTCGACAAAGCCCTCAACCTCGGCCTCGATCGCCTGCATCAACATCCGCCGTGCGCCCTCACGCAACACCGCCAGCAAAGGATCATCCTCGACCCCTCCTCCCAGCCGCGGCAGCCCAACAACGGTATCCTCCCCCATGGCGTATCCCTCCATCGGTGACTTCATCCATCACCAAAGATACGCCACCACCAAACTCATCCCCCAAATTCAGCTATAGCTCGCCGGCTTTCGAACCACTTCTCGCCAGCGGCGGTGCGAACGACCAATTCGATGCAATTGTCTTGTTCCGTCCGTCGGAGGATCTTGGTCCAGCTGTGTCGCGTCGGCGCCGACGCCAGAGCATCAAGGCGAGGCTCGGTCGGGTGAGGGAGATCGCCAGGGCTCAGACGGTTACGCAGGACGACCTAGTCGGCAGCTACCTGAAGTCCCTGGATGCCCGAAGCCGGCGCACGGGCGAGGCCGAGCTTAGCGCCAGGCCGATCGGCTCGGGAGTTCTCCCGGTAACTCAGATGGAGGTCACGTCCGAAACGGTGAACACGCTCGCGAGCGACCCCAACGTCCTCGCGATCATGCCAAATCAGCGTATCGAACTCATCCAACCCGCCAAACTGGTGCTGGAGCCACCGAGCGAGGGCGAGCTGAAGGCTGGCCGCACTTGGGGGCTGGAGACGCTAGAGGTGCCGAAGCTCTGGGAGGAGACCAAGGGCGAGGGGATCACTGTCGCGGTTCTCGACACCGGGGTTCACGACGGCCATCCGGTGCTCCCAGGCCGGGTGCGCGGGTTCATGGCGTTCGACCCGCTCGGACGGAGGATCACGGCTGATCCGGCATTCGATGCCGACGACCACGGTACCCACGTCTGCGGCACGATCGCAGGCGGAGAGACGAGTGACAAGGTGGCCATCGGAGTGGCTCCGGGGGCGAGCCTGGTCGTCGGCGCGGTTCTGATCGGCCGCGCGACGCTGGTGACCCTGCTCGAAGGCTTGAGCTGGGCGGTGGAGTCCGGAGCGGACGTCGTCAACATGTCGTTGGGCTTTCCGGTCTTCGAGCCGCGCTTCACCGACATCCTCGATCGCCTCATCGACCAGTTCGGGATCGTGCCGGTGGTCTCGGTCGGCAACGAGAGCCACGGCAACACGCGCTCGCCGGGGAACGCACCTTCGGCCTTTTCGGTGGGCGCGGTCATGCAGGGGCTCGACCGCAGCTACCACGTCAGCCGGTTCAGCAGTGGTGCCAGCCTGCATTTCCCGAGCGACTCCCGGTACACCCTGGTCCACAAGCCGGATGTGGTCGCGCCCGGCGAGGCGGTATACTCGTCTATTCCACCTAGGAAGATGCAGGGGCGGAGCTATGAGTATGCTTACATGAATGGTACGTCGATGGCCGCACCCCATGTCTCGGGCGCCCTGGCGCTGCTGATGGCAGCTAAGCCCGATGAGGGTGCTCGCGATATCATGCATGCGCTCAGGGAGAGTGCCTGGAATCCGAGCGGCACGACGCTCCGGCCCGACAATCGATGGGGCTACGGCATGATCCGGCCCTGCGAGGCCCTGAAGTTGCTCGCATAGACGGACAGTGCAATGCCGTACAGAGCCAGCTGCATCGATCCCGACCTCGACCGTCGCCTGCGGTTTAGTCGGCCTGATGAGCAGCTGCAGGTGGTCGTGCTCGTGGCCGCGCCGGATGGCGTTGCGCCGGTCGAGCCGGCAGCTCGTCGCAAGCTTCGTGGAGAGATAGCAGCACAGCTCAAGGAAGCTGCGGCTAACCTCATGCCCGCGATCGACGCGATAACGAGAGTGCATGGTGGCGCGCGGCTGAGCGAGAGCCCTACAGCGTTGGGCACGTTGGCGGTCGAAACCACGCCGGCGGGCGTGCGGGCTTTGGCCGAGCTGCCGACAATCGCAGCCGTTCTCGCCAACCAAGAGCTTGAGCCCACGGATCTTGTAGGGACGATACAGCGTTGATGTACCTCACCGAGGACGTTTCTGAAGCGGCGCGTGTTGCAGCCCCGGTCGAATGATCACCCTCGGATCTCGACCCCCGCCCATTCCTCGACCACCTTCGCGATCGAGGTGAAGTCGGAGTCCGGGCCGAACCTGGCGTTGGTGATGGCCAGGATCTCGCGGACCGCGGCGCCGAGGACCATCGGCACGCCGAGGGTCTCGGCCTCGTCGACGCATAAGCGCACGTCCTTGTAGGACAGGCCGGTCGTGAAGCCGAAGTCGAACGTGCCGGGCAGGACGGCTTGTGGGAACTTGTCCTGGGTCGCGCTGTTGCGGCCGCTGCCGGCGTTGATGATCTCGAGCATGACCTTGGGGTCGACGCCCGCCTTGACGCCCATCGCGAGCGCCTCGGAGGTGATCGCGACCGCGGTCAGCGACAGAAGGTTGTTGCCGAGCTTGACGACCTGGGCGAGCCCCGGCTTTTTCCCCACGAAGAAGACCTTGCCGAAGGTCCGGAGGATCGGCCGGGCCGAGCTCGAACATGTCCTTGCGGGCACGCGACCATGACCGCGAGCGTGCCGTTCTCAGCACCCCTGACGCCGCCCGAGACCGGCGCCTCGATCCACTGGATGGCGCGCTCCGCGAGGCCGGCCGCGACCCGGATCGCGGTGCCCGGGCCGATCGTCGAGAGCTCGATCAGGCTCTTGACCCGCGACCCTTCGGCGATCCCGCCGGCGCCGAGCGCCACCTGCTCCACGATCTCCGGGGTCGGCAGGCTGGTCAGCACGATCTCGGCCGCCTCCGCCACCTCGGCGGGCGAGCCGACGCCGTGGGCGCCGCGACTCGTGAGGCGCTGCATGGCCGCATCGTCGACGTCATAGACCGTGAGCCGATGGCCGACATCGAGCAGCCGTACGACCATCGGGCCACCCATGCGCCCGAGCCCGACGAACCCGAGGTCCTGTCCGTCCATGCCGTTGTCCTCCCGCCGCACGCTGTTCTGGCGCGTTCGCAGTCCGGCCAGCCCATTCCGATCATGAGCCGTCCGGTCGAGATTACGAACCATCGCGCAGACCGGCAGGGCCGGCGCTCAGGCGGCCCGCGCATCAAAGGCGTCTATCGCCAAGGGCGTCGTATACCGCCGATCCGGGTCACAGCCCGTCCAGGGTGTAGAGCGACTGGGCGCTGCGGACGCCGCGGAGCGCGTAGCGGCCGATCGAGACCAGGCGGTCGGTCGACTGGCTGGCGGCGCGCGCGAACGCCTCCGAGATCAAGAGGTTGCGGTCGTGCTGGCCGCACAGCGCCTCGATCCGCGCGGCCTCGTTGACCGCCGGCCCGATCACGGTGAAGTCGAGCCGGTCGGTGCTGCCGACGTTGCCGTAGTAGACGTCGCCCAGATGCAGGACCAGGTCGAGGTCCATGACCGGCTGCCGGGCGCGGACGCGCTCGGCGCCGAGCGCCCGGACCTCGCCCAGCGTCTTGGCGGCGGCATCGAGCGCCAGCTCGCAGACCTCGGCGGCCGGGCGGCCGTTCGAGCGGGAAGGTCGCGAGCAGACCGTCGCCCAGGAACTTCAGCACCTGGCCGCCGAACGCGTCGATGCTCGGCACCAGGCAGTCGAAATAGGCGTTCAGCATCTCGACCACGTGCTCGCGCGCGAGGCGATCGGTGCTGGCCGTGAAGCCGCGCAGGTCGGCGTAGAAGATCACCGCCCTGATCACCTCGAGCATGCCGCGCCGGATCTCGCCGTTGAGGATCCGCCGCCCGGCCTCGGGGCCGACGTAGGTGTCGAGCAGGTTGACCGCGATGTCGTAGCCGAGCCGCGCCTGCAGGGCCAGCGCCAGGCGCGGCATCAGGTGCCGGAGCGCCGCGAGGTCGGCATCGGTGAAACCGCCCGGCCGCTTGGTGGTCCAGGACGAGATCAGGCCGGTCTTCTTCTCGTCGAGCCTGCCGTTGACCCCGAACCAGGTGCGCTGGGCGAGGTAGTCGGTGGCGCCATCCTGGCGGAATTCCTCGAGCAGCGGGAACTCGACCGGCTCGTTGACGTCGAGGCGCACGCGCAGATCGTTGACCCCGAGGTCGACCATGCGCTTGAAGGGGCTGGTGAGATAGCCGTCGGCCGGGGTCAGCTGATGGATGTAGACGTCGGTGCTGATGCCCTGATCGGCGCGCCAGTCGCAGCCCATGCCGCGAAAGCGGGGATGGAGCGTCTGGGCGCTGACGTAGCCGCGCCAGATCGGCACCTCGAGCGCCACCAGGCGCTCACAGAAACCCTCGACCAGGCTCTCGAAGCTCGCCCGGAGCAGGCCCTGCTCGATCAGCCAGTCGGTGATCCGGCTGATCTCGGGACGATAGGCAGTCGTGCGCATGGTTGCCTCGCCTGCCAAGCCTCGCTCCGAGGACCCGGGCCATCGGGGAGCCTCTCCTAATTTGTGCATCGCACTGGCGTCCGCAACGGGCGGAATCGACTCTCGCGCAACAACGGTGCCCTGAACAAACGGACGATGCCGATGCCGCGCCGGTAAGCCGGAGGAGCGCGCTGGTCTGATCCGCAGCCCTCCGATAGCGATCGGGCGCGAGCGCAGCACAGCGGGGGGCGCCGAACGCGGGGAGGGGACGGCATGCGGCTTTCCGACCATTCGGTCCTGACCTTCGATTGCTACGGCACGCTGATCGACTGGGAGAGCGGCATCGTGGCGGCGCTCACACCGTGGCTCGAGCAGGCGGGCGTCCGGGCGGGCCGCGAGCCGATCCTGGCGGCCTTCGCCGAGGCGGAGGCGCCGCAGCAGGCGGCGACCCCGGACCTGCTCTATCCGGCGCTTTTGGCCCGCGTCCATGGCGCGATCGCGCAGCGCTTCGGGGTCGCGCCCGACCCGCTGGCGGCCGCGGCCTTCGGCGCCTCGATCGAGGACTGGCCCGCCTTTCCGGACAGCGCCGAAGCGCTCGCCTATCTGAAGCAGCACTATCGCCTGGTGATCCTCTCGAACGTCGACCGGGCCTCTTTCGCGCACAGCCAACGGAAGCTCGAGGTCGCGTTCGATGCCGTCTACACCGCCCAGGACATCGGCTCCTACAAGCCCGACCGGCGCAATTTCGAGTATCTGCTGGCCAGGCTCGCCGAGCAGGGGATCGCCCGGGAGAACATCCTGCACACCGCCGAATCGCTCTACCACGACCACGTTCCGGCCAAGCGCTGCGGCCTCGCCACCTGCTGGATCCACCGGCGGGCGGGCCAGGAGGGCCACGGCGCGACCCGCCGCCCGGAGGCCGAGGTTCGGCCCGACTTCCGCTTTCCCACCCTCGGCGCGATGGCAGCGGCCCATCGCGCCGAGCAGTCGGACTAACATGAGCGCCCGGAGCGATCGCACGGCGCGCGAATTGCGTTGTCGCGTCCGCTCCCGCCGGCCATAGTCAGCAGCCGCAACGCGTGCAGTGGAGAGGGCGCTGCGCGGGTGCAGGCCGGATGCAACCGGACAAGGCCAACGGGCAAGGGAGACGACAATGATCACCATGCGACACGTGTATCTTTGCGCCGCCGCGGCGGTGTCGGCCGCCTTGCCGGCGATCGCGAATGCCGAGCTGATGATCGTGGGCAACGATCAGAAGGTCACCTGGGACGATGCCGGCAAGCTCGTCACCTCGGCGCCGGGCGACGAATTCGATCTCGATCGTCGACATCGGCACCGACCCGGAGAACCCCAAGATCATCGCCAGTCTACCGCTGATGAACTCGATCTTCGGGCCGCCGGTCAACCTCGCGATCACCCCCGACGAGACCCTGGCGATCGCCACCAACGCGATGAACTGGGTCCCGGACGGCAACCTCTGGAAGACGGTGCCGGACAACAAGCTCTATGTGATCGATCTCGAGGCCAAGCCGCCCGCGCTGATCGACACGGTCGAGGTCGGCCAGCAACCCTCTGGGCTCGCGATCAACGCCGCGGGCGATCTCGCCCTGATCGCCGACCGTGCCGGCCACTCGATCAGCGTGCTCGCGATCGACGGCAAGCAGGTCAAGCTGGTCGATACCGTCGAGATGGGCACCCAGGTCGCGGCCGTGGCGATCACGCCCGACGGCAAGCGGGCGCTCGCGGCCAAGTTCCCCGACCACAAGATCGCGGTGCTGGCGATCGATGGCCAGAAGGTCAGCTACGACGGCTACGACATCCCGGTCGGGCTCTGGCCGTACAATCTCGCCATCACCCCGGACGGCAAGCTCGCGCTGACCGCCGACAACGGCAACGCCGGCAGCTCCGACGGCCAGGTCGACACGGTGACCGTGATCGACCTCGAGGCCGAGCCGCCGCGGGCGATCGACAAGGTGGTGGTCGGCGATGCGCCCGAGGGCTTCGCGATCAGCCCGACCGGCAAGATCGCGGCCGCCGTGCTCCTGAACGGCAGCGGCGGGGTGGCGAAGGACGCCTGGTTCGCCAACCCGACCGGCAAGGTCGCGGTGCTGACGATCGACGGCAAGAAGGTCACCAAGACCGGCGAGGTCGCGGTCGGCGGCCTGCCCGAGGGCATCGTGTTCAGCGCGGACGGCAGCCATCTCTACGTCGGCAACTTCATCGACGGTAACGTCTCGATCCTCAAGGTCGACGGCACCGAGGTCACCGATACCGGCAAGACGCTGCAGCTCCCGGGGCAGCCGGCATCGATGCGCGCCAATCACCCGTGAGAGTTCGGCCGGTTCAGGACGAATCCTTGGGCGTTGAGCGACGAGCGGCTTTCTAGGCGGCGCGCGGGCGCCAGACGCGCCCGGCGACCGCCAGCATGTTCTGGCCCAGGATCTTTCGGATGTCGGTTTCGGCATAGCCCATCCCGAGCAGTCCCGCCGTGATCTCGGGGAACTGCTCGGGGGCGGCGATCCTGAGCCGCGGCCCGTCCTTGCCGTAGCCGTGCTCGGGCGGCCACCAATGGGCGCGATCGAGGCCGGGCGGGTCCTCGTCGAGGCCAAGGTCGTAGACGTAGTCGATGCCGAGCCCGACGTGATCCGGCGCCGACCCGCTGCACCAGGTAGTCGAGGTGCCGGAGGATCGCGGCCGTGCCGGCCTCCGGATCGCCGAGGAAGCGGCCGACGCCGTTGACGCAGACGACGCCGCCGGTGGCGACGCAGGCATCGATCTGCTCGTCCCGGATGTTGCGGCCGTTGGCGGCGAGTGCCAGCGGGTTGGCGTGGCTGTAGATCACCGGCGCGTCCGAGACCGCCATGATGTCGAGGCTGGTGCGGTAGCCGGTGTGCGAGCAGTCCATCAGCATGCCGGCTTCGTTGATCGCCTCGACGACGCGCCGGCCGAGCGTTCGAGAGCGGGATGTCCTCGTCGTAGCAGCCGCCGCCGATGCTGTTGTTGCGGTTGTAGGCGAGGTGGATCTGGCGGACGCCGAGATCGTAGAACAGCTGCACCATCTCCGGCCGCTCGCCAAGCGGCACGCCGCCCTCGAGATCGAACGCGACCGCGAGCTTGTTCTCCACTTTGGCGCGCCGCACGTCGCTCGCGTCCTCGACCTGAACGAACGCGTCCGACCGCGCCCGCAGCTGCGCGCGAAAGCTCGCGATCACCGCCATGATCTGCGGCGAGCGGGTTCATGTCCATGCCGATGTTGATCGAGACGAAGTCGACCCCGTTCGCCCGGTGGCGCTCGAGCGCGCCGAGGTCGGCGTCCGGATGCAGCGGCAGGCAGGCGTGGCTGTCCCAGACCAGGGCATCTCGATGCAATGCTGCCGCCCGGAGCTTCAGGTCGTCCATCGGCTGATCCTCGCTCGGTCTCGCCAGTGCCGCATGGCCAGGGTGCGGACGCAGGCCTGTCCGATCCTTAACCGCGGCGGTCGGCGTCGCCAAGATCGACCAGTCGGGCGGTCGCGCCGGAGGCCGAAACCTTGACCGGGGGGACCCAGGGGGTGCGCGTCGACCGCCGGTGTTAGGCTCCCCGTCGTGAGGGAGGGACGCTTCGTGCCTGCCGGCGACAAGTGGCGAGCGGAGAGCCATGGCAGCACCGGGTGAGCGGGCGGTCGCGGCGCGGCTCGACGACGCCTTGAACGTGATGTTCACCGGCGATGTGGCGCCAATGCGGAATCGATCCGCACCGTATCGTGCAGGTCGGAATTGCCGCCGCCGACATCGTCAGGCAGCAAGGAATCGGGAGGGGGCAGAGGCATGATGGATCGAGTTGCCGCAGCATTCGTCCTTGGTCTGGCCGGCTCGTTGGTTGCCAATGGCGCGATGGCTGCGGGTGGCGCGACGAGCGCCAATCTCACCGGAACCTGGAAGGGTCTTCTGGTCTGTGATGACTACAGGGGCGGCGACCAGGACAACTTCGTGGCCGACGATCGGGTCGAGATCACCCAGACCGGCGAAAGCCTGCGCCTTCGCCGGGCCGCCCAGGACGGGTCCAGGGCGCTGATCTACGAGGGCCGCGTCGCGCCGATCACCGGCTCGGCCACGCGTCGAGGCGCTGGTGTCGGTCTGTGGCGGCGCCTATGTCGCGCAAGAGATGCTCCGGCTGCGACGCGTGCTGACGAACGCCGGACGGTTCGGGAACCTTCGACGCCGAGAGCCTCTACCAAAGCAGCGCCGTGCCGGGACTCGAGGGGACCGAGATCCTCGGCACCTGCAAGTGGGCCTACCAGCGCGTGTCGGCCGACGACCCGGGCGTTCCGGCGTGCCGCCAGTGAGCGGTCCGGAGAGCGCGGATGAGCCGGCATCGTGGCCCCGTGGTCAGAGCCTGAGGCGGGCCCGCAGGAGATCGATCACATTGATCTGCGGGAAATCGACCCAGGCCGCCGCGCCGATGGCGCAGTTGTCGACATCCTTCGGCGAGGGCTTCAGGCTCACGATCACCTGTCCGAGGCCGGGATCGCGGCCTTTGGCGATTGCAGCAAGATCGGTGGCGTCCAGGGTCGAAGCCGCTCCGCGGGTCAACCGCACGGTGCCATGGCGCAGCTCCTGTTCGCCCTCGATCAGGACATCCGCCGCCATGCCCGGATGCAGCAGTCCGATCTCGGCGTCATAAGCCGGAACATCGACCAGCATCACGCTACAGTCGATCCATTCGGCGACCGGCGTGCCAACATTGACGGCAGCGCCGGCGCCGACCATCGTGCTCCACACGAGGCTGCCGGGCGGCGCGACGACGGGGCTGGCACTGATCAGCGCGAACGCCTTCCGGGCCGCCTCGGCCGCGACGCGCGCCTTGGCCAGGCCGGCCCTGGCCTCGGCCAGCGCACGGGTCGTCTGCGTGATCTCGAGGCGCAGGCGATCGTGGCTCTGATAGGCCCATTCCGGGTTGCGGCCGTCGCTCAGCAAGTTGAACTCCCTGGTCCACAGCCTGCTCTCGCTGCTCGGTGCGCGCAAGCAGCTGCTCGTTCTCGGCGCGCTGGCGCTCGAGCTCCATCACCGCAGCCTCGAACTCGTCGGCAGCGGATTGCGGGCTGTTCCCCCGACTGGCGAGAGCGCGTCGGCGATCCGCCACGGCCGCTTCCAGAGCCAGGCGTTGCGCGATGAAATCGAGCTCGCGCTTCGTGCCCTCGATCTCGAGCTCGAGATTTTTCTTGAAGGTCGCGGCATAGGTCGCGGTCCGGTTCCGCCATTGCTCGTCGAGCTTGCGGATGGAGGATAGATAGACCTCGAGATCGCTCACCTCGGCTTCGGCACGGGCGACCTCGGCCGTCGCGGTGTCGACCTCGCTGGGGTCCGCCTGCGGGTTGTGCACGCCCGCGAGCCGGCCATCGGCGCCGACCCGTTGGCCGGGTTGGGGCAGAGGCCCGTCCAGGTCGCCGCGAATCGGCGCGGTCGCGACGTTGATCCAGGTGGTGACCGCGGCATCACGGAACAGCACCGACTTCACGTAGGGTGCCAGGAACCAGGCGCCGGACCCGAGCAGGACCACGGCCGCGCTCGACCAACCCAGCACGTGGAGAACGGTCCTGCTTCGCCTTCGTCTGCTCGATCTTGCGGACGACGCCGGCCCTGAATTCCTTCGGAGGCGGTCGGCCTGCGGGTTGGCCGGCAGGAGTCTCCTCTCTCGGTCTCGCCTCCAGGGACACGGGTTGCGCTATCGATGCCTCGAGCGCGGCGTAGTTTTCGACCAGTCGGCGGGTGATCAGCCGCACGACATGGAACCCAAACCGCGGATTTTGATAATATAACCGAAGCACGTCGCCGTCGCTCAAACGCAGCAACTCACCGTCGGTCTCACAGAGGGCGGTTGTGGTCCGTTCCCGGCTCGGCGAAAACATGCTGATCTCGCCGAAAATGTCGCCCTCTGCGATTCTCTTGTCGATTTCGGAAAGTCGGATGACGCCTCTGCGTATGTAGAACATCTCGTGCGAGGGATCGCCCTTTCGGAACAAGACCTCTCCGGCCTTGAACCATTGCCGGGTCATGAAGGGGAGCAGCGCTTCCAGGGTAAGTTCGCCGCGCGCCGCTTCTCGTGCCTCTCTGACAAGCTTCAGGATCTGAGACAACCTGAAGACATTGAGAGGCAATAGGGCAGAGTGCAGGATCAAGATCGGGATGAGGCCGTCCACCAAGGCATAGGTGATGAATGCGACATTACTGCAGATGCCAACGATCCGCAAAGGCACCATCGTCTTCATGTAGAACGTGATGAACACGAGAATCGATGCCACGTAGCCAGCAAATTCACCCGCAGACATGAGTCCACACCTCAGGCTGGGTCACCAGCCGTTATGACAGGTTCCGGTGGTGACGTGGCAAGACAATGAGTCGCCCTGCCACCCTCTCACGATGTCCGGTCGAGCGTCCGGCTCAACTGCACGTTAGGGGATTGGCGTCCCCTGACCGCCGGGGCAGGGCCGTGGGCGTGCGGAGGCGCGCCTTCCGGACATCTCGGTTTGCCATCCGTGGTGGCTGCGTACAACCCTCCCGCACCGGACGCAAGCAAGCCTGCATGCCTGGCCGTGATCCGGGCATCCAGTAGGACTGGACTGCCGGTCGAGTCTGGTCATGATGGTGAATGGAGCGCGTGCGTGCTGCATGAGGACAGAGAGGCGGTCATGAGCGAGAGCTACGACGCGATCATCATCGGGGCCGGGATCATCGGCGCGTGTACCGCCTATGAGCTCGCCAGGCGCGGCTGGCGGACGCTCAATCTCGACAAGCTGCCGGCCGCGGGCTACGGCTCGACCGGGGCGTCCTGCGCGATCATCCGCACCCACTACTCGACGCTCGACGGCGCGGCGCTCGCCTATGAGGGTTTTTTCTATTGGGACGCGTGGGCGGACTATCTGGGCGTCGCCGATGAGCGCGGCCTCGCGAAGTTCGAAAAATGCGGCTGCCTGGTCATGAAGACCGAGGCGAACGGCCATCTGCGCACGATCTGCCGCAACATGGACGCGCTCGGCATCCCCTGGCAGGACTGGGGGCCGGACCAGATCAAGGCGCGCCTGCCGTTCTACGAGCTCGGCCGGTTCGGCCCGCCCAAGCGCCCGGACGATCCCCTCTTCGGCGAGGCGCAGGGCGAGCTCGGCGGCGGGGTGTTCTTCCCGCTCGCGGGCTATGTCAACGATCCCCAGCTCGCCAGCCACAACGCCCAGCGCGCCGCCGAGGCCAAAGGCGCAAAGTTCCGCTTCAACAGCGAGGTCGCGGAGATCCGCCAGGCGGGCGGCCGCGTCCAGGGCGTGACGCTCGCCTCCGGCGAGGCGATCGATGCGCCGGTCGTGGTCAACGTCGCCGGGCCGCATTCGGCCAAGATCAACCGCATGGCAGGGGTCGAGGCCGGCATGCGGATCACCACGCGCGCGCTCAAGCAGGAGGTGGCGCACGTGCCGTTCCCGCCGGGCTTCGACTTCGAGCGCGCGGGGCTGGTCACCTCCGACAGCGACGTCGGCTGCTACTGCCGGCCGGAGATCGGCAACCACATCCTGATCGGCAGCGAGGACCCGCCCTGCGATCCGCGCGAATGGGTCGACCCCGACGACTACGACCGCAACTTCAGCGAGCAGTGGCAGGTCCAGGTGCAACGCGTCGCCCAGCGAATTCCGAGCCTGCCGGTCTCGAGCCCGCTCAAGGGCGTGGTCGACCTGTACGATGTCACCGAGGACTGGATCCCGATCTACGACCAGTCCGACCTTTCCGGGTTTTACATGGCGGTCGGCACCAGCGGCAACCAGTTCAAGAACGCAGCCGTGGCGGGCGCCATGATGGCCGAGCTGATCGGCGCCTGCGAGCAGGGCCGCGACCACGACCGCGAGCCGGTGCAGTTCCACCTCGCCCACATCGACCGCACGATCGACGTCGGCTTCTACTCCCGCCGCCGCGAGATCAACCCCGAGAGCAGCTTTTCCGTGCTCGGCTGAGGCGCTTCACGTCGCCGGCGGCGGGACGACCACGGCATCGTAGGGGTGGCGGCGGGTGATCAGGCCGCTGTGCAGGAACACATCCAGCGCCGCCTCGTAGGCGTCCCGGGGGATCTCGAGCGCGCCCTGCCAGCAGCCGAGGCGCTGATAGGCGGCGATCGTGCGCGCCAGCACCGGTTCGTCGGTATCGGGAAAAAACCGCGCCTCGGCCTCGGCGATCGCGTCGGCCGGGCCGGTCGCGACCCAGCTCCTGGACCTCTGGAAGGCGCGCACGAAGGCGCGCGCGAGATCCGTCTCGAGGAAGCGGCGGGTCGCCGACAGGCTGCTGAACGCGACCGGGCCGATCGCCTCGCCGACCGAGGCGAGCACATGTCCCTGACCATCGTCCTCCAGCTGCTGCGGCGCCGGCCCCTGGAGGTGGACGTAGTCGGCCTCGCCGTTGCGGAACGCCGCGACCATGGCATCCGGCGCGCCGGCGTCGATCGCCTCCAGGCTCGCGTAGTCGACGCCCTGCTTGTGGAGGGCATACTTGAGCATCGCGAGCGGCTGGCCACCGTGGTCTGCCAGCACCCGCGCGCCCGCCAACTTGCCCCAGGCGAAATCCGGGTCGGCGCGCCGGCCGGCGATGAAGAAGCCGTCCCGCTGGTTGATCTGGGCGAAATGCACGATGTCCGACACCTCGCCGCGCTCGAGCGGGCCCCAGCTCGCCGACGGCGCCGACTGGATCACGTCCAGGCTGCCGTCCTCGAGACCCGCGCGCGGGACCCGGCCCGGTCCCGCGACCGAGAACTCGGCGCTGAGCCCCTCGGCCGCGAGAAACCCGCCGGCCTCGGTCGCGATCAGCGGGCTGTAGAACGCCGAGAAGCGCGAGAACATGATCCGGATCTTGGCCATGGAGTTCTCCGATTCTTCCTGATTTGGCGCGGCGCTCGCTCAGGGAGGTGTTGGCAAACGGGCGATGTCGGCCGGCCCGGGAGCGCTCGCGGCGGCAGCGTCCGCCTGTGTTCAGGAGCGGCTTCGAGCCGATCCGGACGATCATGCCCGGCGGGGGATCGGCCAGAACGTAGCCGCCCGCGGCGCTGCGCACATGGTCGGAACCGGCCGTGGGCAGCGCGGAACCGCAGCCGGCCAGCGCCCCGATCAGGATCCAAAAGCCCCAAAAGCCCCAAGAGCGCCCGAGCGTCCGAGCCATGCCATCCTCCCCCGGTGGGCCCACCCTAAAGAGCGGTGCGGCCGCCCGCAACCAGGGCGCGCGCCGGGTCCAGCGCTTGCGGCGCGCCGGCGAGCGATTTTTTTCGTGCCGCCGACCAGAACGCAACCGGCGGGCCCGCGTTTCTATCCCGAAGGCAGGGGCAGGTGGTCGACGCGGCCTCGCTTGATGGAGTCACCCGCTGCCGCGTCCCACCCCTTGCCTCCCTGTGATCCCCTCCCAGCGCAACTCGGCCCCGGCATCGTCCGGGGCCTTTTTTCTTGACTTTCGGTGGTGAAGAGGCGCGCGCCGTGGCAAGCTCGGGCGCAGTCGAGGCGAGGGGGGACGACCATGCGGCTCTACGACTACTGGCGGAGCTCGGCCGCCTACCGGGTGCGGCTCGCGCTCAACTTCAAGGGCCTGGCCTACGAGCAGATCGCGGTCGATCTGCGCCAGGGAGCGCAGCGCGACCCGGCGTTCCTGGCGCTCAATCCCCAGGCCCTCGTACCCGTGCTCGAGGACGAGGGCGCGGTCCTGACCCAGTCGCTGCCGATCCTGAACTACCTCGAGGAGCGCTATCCGGAGCCGGCGCTCCTGCCCAAGGACCTGCCCGGACGCTGCCAGTCGCGCGCGATCGCGGTCGCGATCGCCTGCGAGATGCATCCACTCAACAACCTGCGGGTGCTCCAGTACCTCGAGCGCGAGCTCGGCCTCGACGAGGCGAGGCGCATGGCCTGGTATCGCCACTGGATCGCCGAAGGTTTCGGCCCGCTCGAGGCGATGATCGCCGGCTCGGCCGGCGCGTTCTGCGTCGGCGATGCGCCGAGTCTCGCCGACGTCTGCCTGGTGCCGCAGGTGTACAACGCGCGCCGCTACGACTGCGACCTCGCCCCCTATCCGACCATCCGCCGGATCGACGAGCGCTGCCGGCGGATCGACGCCTTCGCCCGCGCCGCGCCCGAGCGCCAGCCCGACGCCCCGCCTGCCTGAGCGATGCCGACGCGCGCCGAAGCATAGTAAGCATAGCCCTTGAAACCGGGGCGGCGCGCGCCAATAGTCCGGCCGGGATCGTCCTTCCAACCGATCGGCGCTCCACGACGCTCGATCCCTGGCTCGGCGCCGGAGCGCGCAACTGGCGGAGCGGGTCGATGGCAGACCGGCATTATCTCTCCTATCCCCTGACCCAGGGGCGCGCCTCGCGCCAGGCGCATGCCGACTTCCCGGCCGGGACCTTCGAGCGCGAGCTCGGCAAGGAGGGCTTCTTCGGCCCGGCGACCCACATGTATCACAGCCACCCGCCGACCGGCTGGGTCGACTGGGAGGGGCCGCTGCGGCCGCGCTGCTTCGACCTCAACCGGCTCGAGGGCGCCACCGGCTCGCCCTGGGACGCCGCGGTCGTCCTCCACAATGCCCATGTCAAGCTCGCCTTCTGGCGGGCGCCGATGAAGATGGACCACCTGGCGCGCAACGCCGACGGCGATCAGCTGATCTTCGTCCACGCGGGGGCGGGCGACCTCTACTGCGACTACGGCCACCTCGAGTTCCAGGCCGGCGACTACCTCGTCCTGCCGCGCAGCACGATGTGGCGGCTCGAGTGCGCGACCAAGGTCGAGGCGCTGCTGATCGAGGCGACCGGCGGCTCCTTGATGCTGCCGGACAAGGGCATGGTCGGCCGGCACGCGGTCTTCGATCCGGCGATGCTGGACGTGCCCCAGATCGACGAGGCGTTCCTCGGCCAGCAGGGCGAGGTCCGGACAGAGGTCCGGATCAAGCGCCGGGGCGCGGTCAGCACCGTCACCTACCCGTTCAACCCGCTCGATGCGATCGGCTGGTCGGGCGATCTCGCGGTCGCGCGGATCAACGTCTCCGACCTCCGGCCCCTGATGAGCCACCGCTATCACCTGCCGCCCTCGGCCCACACCACCTTCGTCGGCCCGCGCTTCGTCGTCTGCACCTTCTGCCCGCGCCCGCTCGAGACCGACCCCGGCGCGCTCAAGCTGCCGTTCTTCCACAACAACGACGACTTCGACGAGGTGCTGTTCTATCACTCGGGCGATTTCTCCAGTCGCGACAACATCGAGGCCGGCATGGTGACCTTCCACCCCTGCGGCTTCACCCACGGGCCGCACCCCAAGGCGCTGCGCGGCATGTTCGAGCCCAAGCGGGCCGCGACCGACGAATATGCGGTGATGCTCGATGCCCGCGACGCGCTCGAGGTCGGCGAGGCCGCGCGCGCGGTCGAGAACCAGGACTACGTCAACAGCTGGCGCGCGCCCGGCGAGGCGGCAGCGGCGCCGGGCCGGACATGAAGCTTGCCTCGCTCAAGGGGCCTGGGCGCGACGGCCGGCTGGTCGGTCGTAAGCCGTGACCTCGCGCGCGCGGTCGAGGTGCCCGGATCGCGCCGACCCTGCAGGCGGCTCTCGACGACTGGGCAGCGCTCGCGCCGGCGCTCGAGCAGGCGGCGGCGCAGCTCGAGGGCGACGCGCTCGGGCCGGAGGACGTGGTCCGGTTCGAGCCGGCCGCCTGCGCCGCCCCCTTGCCGCGCGCCTACCAGTTCGCCGACGGCAGCGCCTATCTGAACCACGTCGCCCTGGTCCGGCGCGCGCGTGGCGCCGAGCTGCCGGTCGAGCTCCTGGACGATCCGCTCATGTACCAGGGCGCCTCGGACGGCTTCCTCGGGCCTACCGACCCGATCGCGGTCGCCGACGAGGCCTTCGGCATCGACCTCGAGGCCGAGGTCGCGGTGATCACCGACGACGTGCCGATGGGCGTCGCACCGGCGGAGGCACTCGCTCACGTCAAGCTGGTGATGCTGCTGAACGACGTCTCGCTCCGCCGCCTGATCCCGAGCGAGCTGGCGAAAGGCTTCGGCTTCTTCCAGGGCAAGCCGCGCAGCGCCTGCTCTCCGGTTGCCGTGACCCCGGCAGCGCTCGGCAGCGCCTGGCGGGACGGCAAGCTGCACGGCGCCGTCCGCTCCGCCATCAACGGCCAGGAGCTCGGCCATCCCGACGCCGGGGTCGAGATGCAGTTCGACTTCGGCCGCCTGATCGCCCATGCGGCGAAAACCCGCCCGCTCGCCGCCGGCACGATCGTCGGCTCCGGCACGGTCTCGAACCAGGACCGCTCGGTCGGCTCGTCCTGCCTGGCCGAAATCCGGACCATCGAGACCCTCGACCAGGGCAAGGCCACCACCGGCTTTCTCAAATTCGGCGACCGTGTGCGGATCGAGATGCTGGACGAGGGCGGCCATACCATCTTCGGCGCGATCGACCAGCGGGTCGTGCGCTACGCTCCGCCCCGCCCGTAGAAGGGGTGGTTTCGCATCATGACCGAACAGCAGCTCTCCGACGCCGATGCGGACGAAGAGATCAAGCGGAAGGTGGCGCAAATCCTGCGCTTGGCCGACCAGATCGTCAGCCTGCCGATAATCCCGGAGGGCACACCCGAGGAGCTCATCGGCTACGACGAGTTCGGCGCGCCCAGCCGAGCGCTTGCGGATCGCAGGTGGCGAAGGCGCGCGGCGCTTTCTACATTGAGGCCATGAGCAGCGCTGCGCGGGAGAGACGATCGTGAGCTTCGCATCCCAGAGCGATCTTGCCGAGAAGGCGATCACGTTTGCCGAGCTGGCCGAGGGGCGTCTTTGCCTATACCGCCGAGGGCGATCCCAACTCCGGCGTGATCGTCGGCGATGACGGCGTCATGGTGGTCGACGCCACCGCGACCCCGGTGATGGCCAAGGCGCTGATCGAGCGCATTCGCAGCGTCACCGACAAGCCCGTCAAATACGTGCTCTTGACCCACTACCACGCGGTCCGGGTGATGGGCGCCTCGGCGTTCGGCGCGGAGCAGATCATCGCCAGCGACCTCACCCGCGAGCTGATCGAGGAGCGCGGCCAGGAGGACTTCGAGAGCGAGGTCAACCGTTTTCCCCGGCTTTTCCAGGCGGTCGAGAGCGTGCCCGGGCTGACCTGGCCCTCCATGACCTTCGCGACCTCGATGACCGTCTGGCTCGGCCGGCGCCGGGTCGAGATCAGCCATCCCGGCCGCGGCCACACCAAGGGCGACACGATCGCCTGGCTGCCCGAGGAGCGGGTCCTGTTCAGCGGCGATCTGGTCGAGTACGGCGCCGCTCCCTACACCGGCGATGCCTATCTTTCCGACTGGCCGGCGACGCTCGAGCGCCTGCGCGCGCTGGACGCCGAAAAGCTGGTCCCGGGCCGCGGCGAGGCGCTGTCCAGCCCGGTCGAGGTCGCCGCCGGGATCGATGGCACCCGCGACTTCGTGACCACGATGTTCGACAGCGTCAAGCGCGGGGTCGCCGAGGGCAAGTCGCTCAAGGAGGTCTTCGATGCCACCCATGCGCTGCTCAAGCCGCGCTTCGGCCATTGGGTGATCTTCGAGCATTGCATGCCGTTCGACATCTCGCGCGCCTATGACGAGGCCCGCGGCTACGTCGATCCGCGGATCTGGACCAAGGAGCGCGACCTCGAGATGTGGCGGGCGCTCCAGGCCTGAGCGCCGGGACGGGCTCCAATGGACCGGGCCGTACGCCTTTCGCGCCAGTCCTGACCAGCAGGCCGCGCGAGCCGTGCACCACCCGGTGATCGTCGTCGGCGCCGGGCCGGTCGGTCTCGCGCTCGCGATCGATCTCGAGCTGCGCGGCATCCCGGTCGTCCTGCTCGAGGCCGGCACCAGCCTCAGCACCGGCTCGCGCGCGATCTGCTACGCCAAGCGCTCGCTCGAGATCCTGGACCGCCTGGGGGTCGGCCAGCGGATGCTCGACCAGGGGATCACCTGGCAAAAGGGCAAGGTCTTCTGGCGGGACCGGATGGTCTACCAGTTCGATCTGCTGCCCGAGGCCGGCCACCGCATGCCGGCCTTCGTCAACTGCCAGCAATACTACCTCGAGCAGTTTCTGGTCGAGCGGGCGCAGGAGCTCGGCATCGACCTCCGCTTCGGCCACCGGGTGACCGGCGTCACGCCCGGGCCGGCGGGCGCCGAGGTCCAGATCGCGACCCCGATCGGCGACTATGCGCTGAGCTGTGATTGGCTGCTCGCCTGCGATGGCGCCCGCAGCACCGTGCGCCAGGCACTCGGCCTGGGCTTCGAGGGCCAGGTCTTCAAGGACAAGTTCCTGATCACCGACGTGCGCATGGACGCGGACTTCCCGCCCGAGCGCTGGTTCTGGTTCGATCCGCCGTTCCACCCCGGCCAGTCGGCCCTGCTCCACAGCCAGCCGGACCAGGTCTGGCGGATCGACCTGCAGCTCGGCTGGGACGCCGATGCCGAGCAGGAGGTCAAGCCCGAGCGCGTGATCCCGCGCCTTCAGGCCATGCTCGGCCGCGACCGACGCTTCGAGCTCGAATGGATCAGCATCTACACCTTCCGCTGCCGGCGGCTCGCGAAGTTTCGCCACGGCCGGGTGATCTTCCTGGGCGATGCCGCCCACGAGGTCTCGCCGTTCGGCGCCCGCGGCTTCAACTCCGGCATCCAGGATGCCGACAACCTGGCCTGGAAGCTGGCCGCCGTCCTGCAGGGCCTGGCGCCCGAGCGTCTGCTCGAGAGCTACGACCAGGAGCGCCTGGTCGCGGCCGACGACAACATCCGCCACTCGACCCGCTCGACCGAGTTCATCACGCCCAAGAACGAGGCCAGCCGGGCCTATCGCGATGCCGTGCTGGCGCTCGCCGCGGACCATCCCTTCGCCCGCCGCATGATCAACAGCGGCCGGCTCTCGACCCCGACCCGGCTCGATTTCTCCTCGCTCAACACGCCCGATCGCGACCGCTTCGCGGCCGGCCTCGGTCTGGGATCGCCCTGCGCCGATGCGCCGCTCGAGCGGGCCGGAGCGCCTTGCTGGCTGCTCAACCAGCTGGCCCCGGGCATGACCCTGCTGCTGTTCCTGGACCGGGCCGAGGCCCTGAGCCCGGCGCTCGCTGCCGCGCTCGGCGGGCTCGCCCAGGCGCCGCTGCCGATCGCGACCCGGGTGATCCTGACCGCTGGCGGGCCAGCGCCTTCGAGCCTGCACGGCATGCCTGTGCTGGTCGACGCCGAGCGGCCTCGCCGCCGCCCGCTACGCCGCCGGGCCCGGCACCTGCTACCTGGTCCGGCCCGACCAGCACGTGACCGCGCGCTGGCGCGGTTTCGATGCCGATCGGGTGCGGGCGGCGGCGCGCCGGGCGCTCGAGGGTGGGACGGCACCGGTCATGGTGGCGGCCGGGGCCGGGGCGGCGGCCGGGGCCGGGGCGATGGCGGGAGAATGACCATGGCCGGCGTGCTCGAGACCAAGCCCGCGGCCGACCCGGACGCGCTCTACCAGCTGCTGGTCGAGGCCCATCGCGACCTCACGCCCGAGCAGAGCCGGTGGGTCAACAGCAAGCTGATCCTGCTGCTGGCCCATCAGATCGGCGATCCGGCGGTGATCGCCGCCGCGGTCGCGGCCGCGCGCCAGGGCGTGGCCCCGCCGTCCGGCCCCTGACCGACCACGAGCGGCGGGCCTTCCGGTGAGCTTGCGGCCTGCGGGCGGCTCGCCCATGCTGGCGGGATGTCGGCGGGGTTGGGCAGGATCGGAATTCGGCGACGCGCTCGCCTGGCGCTGGCGGTCCTGCTCGCGGGCGTCGGCTGCCTCGGGCAAGCGGCCCCGGCCCGCGCCGCGCCGGTCGATCTCGAGCTGGTGCTGGGCGTCGATACCTCGATGAGCGTCGCCAGCGACGAGTTCGCCCTGCAGATGGCCGGCTACGCGCGCGCCTTCCGGCAGCCGGAGGTGCTGCAGGCGATCGAGAGCGCGGGCGCCAACGGCATCGCGGTCAGCCTGGTGCAATGGGCGGACAGCGCTCAGCAGGCGGTCAGCGTCGGCTGGACCTGGATCGGCGATCGGGCGAGCGCCATGGCCTTCGCCGATCGGATCGCGGCGACCGGACGCCGGTTCACCGGTCCCGGCACCGCGCTCGCCTCGGCGCTCGGCTTCTGCCTGCGCCTGTTCGATGGCAACGGTTTCGAAGGGCGTCGCCGGGTGGTCGATCTGTCGGGCGATGGCCGCGACAACCGTGGCCCCAAGGTCACCTTGATCCGGACCCGCGCGCTGGCGAGCGGCATCACGGTCAACGGCCTCGCGATCGTCAACGACGAGCCGTTCCTCGACCGCTATTACCAGCGTCAGGTGATCGCGGGCCCCGACGCCTTCGTGGTCGCGGCCGCCGACTATCGCGATTTCGCCGACGCCATCGTCAAGAAGCTGGTGCGCGAGATCGCCGGTCCGCAACTGGCGCGCCGCGGCGCGCCGCCCGAGCCCTATCGGGCGCGCGCGGTCGTGCCCGAGATCCGCCGCACCACCTCGCCGTCGACGATCCGCTGGAACGCGATGTCGATGCCCTTCTCGGTCAGGATCCGGTCGTAGATCTGCAGCTCGTAGGTGCCGTCGGCGAGGACCTCGAAGGCGTAGACGTGCAGCCGGGGCCCGTCGATGCTCGCCCAGCGCACCGGATCGCCGCGCATCGGCTGGGTCTCCGCGCGTTCGCGGAACGGATTCTCGGCCTCCACCTCGACGTACATGTCCCGGTCCGCGACCGGCTCGAACAAGGCGCTCTGGACCCGGCGCTCGACCCCGGGCAGGTCGCGCCGGCCGTCGACCAGGGTGACGTTGATCCAGTCGATCCGGAAGCCACCGTCGTGATAGGGGTGGATCACGATGTCCATGTCGCGCTGACCGGTCTCGCCGGTCTTGGTGTCCTCGACCGTCGCGACCCCGACGTAGCTGCCGAAGAACGGCTCGAGGCCGCTCGCCGCGCGCAGATCGGCGCTTGGCGGCAGCAGCCAGAGGACCGCGACCAGGCCGGCCCGGAGCGCGGTCCTGACCATGACCGCACCGCCGACCGGCAGCACCCCGGGCCCTCGCCGCATGCTCAACCTCCCGCTCGCTCGAGCCGGCCCTCGACGGTCAGGGTCCGCTCGTTCTCGATCCGATGGGTGTAGCGCACCGTCATGCCGTGGTCGGTCAGGGTGCGCGCGTAGCGGTCGAGGTCGAAGCCGCCATGGTCATCGATCGCCAGGCTGTAGACCGTGAGTGTCGAGTCCTCGAGGCGCGCCCACAGCAAGGTCTCGCCCTTGAGCGGATTGGCGGTCTTGGGGTCGGCGAACAGGCGGCTGAGCAGCGACGGCTTGCCGGGATCGAACGCGAACACTCCCGGCCGATCGGTCGGCGTGAAGCTGGCGTGGAACATCTGGCGGGCAAGGGGGCCGTCGGCCTGGCGTTCGAGGCCGGTCCAGGCCATGTGGAAGCCGGAGCCCTCGACCCGGAGCGTGACATCGAGATCGCCGGGCGCCAGAGTCGCCGTCTGCCCGCTCGCACTCACCTCGGTGCCGTGCCAATGACCGTAGAAGGCGTCAATTCGGGCATCGTCCGCCGCCACCGTGGTCGAGGCCAAGGCCAAACCGGTCGCGAGCAGAATCTCCCGCCACGTCATGCCGACCTTCCCCCCCAACTGCCGCGATCGCGCTCGGCCATGATCCGCAAACATAGAACAAGGTCGGTCGGCGTACCACTTCAAATGGCGGTCCCGGGCGCCGCCGCGAGCGGCGCCCGGCCCTTATTTCCCGGTCCCGGTCGGTGCCGCCGGCATCGCCGCCCGGGCCGCCTGGAGGAGATCCCCGCAGTTCGAGCCCTTGGCCTCGCCCGGCTCGAAGAACGGCAGCAGGGCGCCGACCACCGGTAGCAGGACCCCAAGCGCCAGTGCCGCCAGGCCCTTCTGCTTCAGCTCCGGCGAGACCACGTCGATCTTGGGATGCTGGAGCGTGCCCTCGATGCGGACCGGCGTGCTCGCGGTCAGCACGCTCGCATCCTTGGGGTGGGCGAGCAGCTGCAGCCCCAGGGTCTCCTGGCCGAGGTCGATCTGGCCCTGGCCGGTGATCGTGCTGTCGCTGGTCTCGAGGATCAGGGCCTTGACCTGCATCACGCCCTGGTGCACGCCGAAGCGACCGATGAGGCATTGCATCGGCACCATGGTCGCGCCGCCCTCGTCCTTCAGGGTCAGCAGGAGGCCCAGCGTCTGGCCGACGTCGAGGCCGATCGACTTGATGATCTGCGCATTGATCTGGCCGCCGCCCATGACCACCGCGAGGTCGCCATCGGCGCTCGCCGCGAGGTCGTGGACCGAGTTGCCGTTCGCCGTCAGCCGGGCCCGGCCGCCGAAGGTCCCGACCCCCTCCTTCTCCAGCTTGAGGTCGGCGAGCTTGATGTTGAAGCGCGACAGCAGCTGGTTGAGCTTGATCTGCTTCAGGCTCAGATCCAGGTCGCCGTGCGGGACCTCGCCGGCGCCATCGAGGCCGGCCACGGCCTCGAGCTGACCGTCCGCCACCTCCAGGCGCAAGGGGTCGAGGCGGAGCTTGCCGTCCTCGAGCGTGAGCTCGAGCTTCAGGTTCTGGAGCGGCAGCTTGCGGGCCTGGACCGTCTCGGCCTCGAACTTCACCCGCGCATCGATCCGGCGCAGGTCCGGCAGGTTGAACGGCTTGTCCGGCAGGATCTGGGGCCCGGCCTTGGCGGCTGCCGCCTCCTGCCGCTGGGCTTCGGATGCGGTCTCGCCGGGTTGGGTGTCGGGCGGGGCGCCGACCAGCACCCCGAGGTCGTCGAAGTCGAGCCGCTTCGACTTCAGATCGGCGACCACGGTCGGACGCGCGCCCGCGAGCTCGAGGCTGACGTCGCCTTCGAGGTCGCTGTCGCCGACCGTGCCCCGGATCGCCACGAGGTTCCAGCGCTCGTGGTCCGGCTGGTGCGAGACCCTGCCTTTGAGGTCGTAAGGCGGGGTCGCCGGCAGCGGCAGCTTCAGGACCGAGCCCAGGTCCTGGAGATCCGGACCCTGGAGCGCGAGGTCGACGTCCAGACCGGTGGCGTCGAGCGGATGATCGAGGGTGCCTTTGACGCTCGCCTTGCTGTCGCCCGCCTGGAGGCTGAGGTCGACCGGATAGCGGGCCCTCGGGTTCTTGAGCGTCTCGTCGCTGCCGGCATGGACCTCGAACGACAGCGGCTCGAAGTCGCGAAACTTGCCCTCTCCGGTCGCGTCGACGACCACGATCCGATCGCGGAGCTTGAGGTCGAGCTTCAGCTGATCGAACACGACCTCGGGCACCTGCACGTAGCCGCCCTGGAACTTGAGATCGGCGTCGACTTCGGGCAGCGCCTCGAGGTTGATGCCGGACGGGCTGATGATCGCGGGCAGCTTCGCCACCGCCTTGGCCGCCTCGTCCTTGGCCGCCGGCCGGTCGGCCGGGGCGGGCGTCAGGTCCGCGGCCCGCAGCCGGTCCGAGTGCAGATCGGCGGAGACGAACGGCCGCGCTCGCGACAGATCGACCTCGAGCCGACCGGACAGATCGCTCTCGCCGACCTGCGCGTAAAGGTCGCCGAGCCGCCAGACCTCGCCCTCGCGAGTGAGCTGGCCCGCGGCCTGCAGCCCCGGCAGCTTGGGCAGGTCGAAGCCAGCCTGCCGCAGAACCTCGGTCAGATCGGGGCTTTTGGCCGCGAACTGGACATGGATGCCTTGCAGGTGCTCCGGATCGTCGACCCCGCCGGATGCGGTGACCCGGGTCTGCCCGGCCTCAATCTGGGCGTCGATCTGGTAGCGCGGCTTGGCGACCTCGGCGCCCTCGGCCGGCCCGGCCTTGGCGTCGAGCGTGACCGGCGCGCCCTGGAAGCTGCCGCTGCCTTCGAGCGCGAGGCGTGGCAGGCGGTCGTGCAGGCCGGCGTCCAGCTTGACGTCGTGCAGCGCGAAATCGGGCCCTTTCAACTGCGCGATCGTGTAGTCGAGATCCGCGCTGAGCTCTGGCAGACGGCTGAGGTCGAGCCCCGCCGGCAAGGCCATGGCCGGCTTCGAAGGCGCCTTGGCCGAACCGGGCTGACCGGCGGCGCCGCCGATCAGCGAAGCGAGCGCGGTCGTGCTGACCTGGTCCGAATGCAGCTTGGCGCCGACCGCCGGCACGGCCTGGCCGAGATCGATCTTGACGTCGCCGGCAAGATCGCTCGCGCCGATCTGCAGCTTGAGCGCGACGGCATAGGGCTTGGCCGGTTCAGCAAGCTGGGCGATCGGGGGGCCGGTCAGCGTCAGGTCCAAAGCCTGGTCCGCGATCCGGCCGGTTGCCGCGAGCTTCACGCCGCCCTGCGGCTGCTCGGTGCTCCCCGAGACCTCGTCGAGGCTCGCGACAACGTTTCGGCCGCTGCCGTGATCGAGGTAGCGGACCGTGGCGTCGGCGATCCGCAGCCGGCCGATTTGCGGAATCGGTGGCGGGCCTTTGAACGGGGTTTTCTTGAACTGCCAGTTGGGTGGGCCGTCCGGGCGCGTCTCGAGCCGGAGCGTGGGCTTGCTGATGCTGACCTCGGGCAGCTCGATCCGGCCATGCAGCAGCGCGCGTAGATCGATGACGAACTCGGCGCGCTCCACCGCGAGCATCGGGCCATCGCTCGCCCAGTCCGGGTTGGCGAGCCGCAGATCCTGCACCGTGATCCTGGGCTCAAGCGACAGATCGACATCGAGCGGACCCGCGATCTCGACCGCGCGCCCAAGCTTGGCCGAGACCCGCCGCTCCAGCGGTCCCTTGAGCCAGTTCCAGTCGAACAGGAGCACGACCGCGATCAGCCCAAGCGCGAGCACCGCGAGCGGTAGGAGCCATCTGCGATGTCGGATCACCGGAGGCCCTAAAGCAGATCGGGGGAATCCACCAAGCCGTCTGAACGTACGCGACAGCGTCCGAGTTCCGCTGGTCCCCGTCAAGCGGGATCGGCTTCGACCTCGGCGAGCGCCTGGGTGAGCGCCGTGAACGGCAGCAGCACGCAATCGTGCCGGCTCTTGTGCCGATGCACCGGCGCGAACGCCGCAAGCTCGGGCCAGCGGCCGGCGGCCACGGCCGAACCCTTGCGGATCGTCAGGGCGACGTCTTCGGCAACCTCGCGTAGGGCTGCCGGCGTCTCGCCCGGCGCCCGGGCCGCGATCACGGCGGCTGCCGCCTGACAGAGCAGGCAGCCCCGCACCTTGTGCCCGATCGCGCCGACCCGGCCGTCGGTAAGCGTCAGATCGAGCGTCACCCGATCGCCGCACAGCGGATTGTCGATCGTCACGCTGGCGTCCGGCGTCTCGAGCCGCGGCGTGCGACCGGCCTGGCGCGCGAGCTCGAGGATCGCCCGGTGATACAGCTCGTCGGTCATCGGAGCAGCGCCAGCGCCGCGTCGAGGCCTTCGAGCAGGGCGTCGACGTCGGCGTCGTCGTTGTAAGGCGCGAGGCTCGCGCGCGCGGTCGCGACCAGGCCGAACCGCTCCATCAGCGGCTGGGCGCAATGGTGGCCGCCGCGCAGGCAGACGCCCCTGGCGCCGAGCAGATGGCAGAGGTCGTGGGCGTGGGCGCCGTCGGCCTCGAACGAGACCACGCCGATCCGGCCCTGGAGCCCCGTGGGGCCGAGGATGCGGATGCCCGGCAGCTGGCCGAGCCCGTCCAGGATGCGCTCGGTCAGGCGCAGCTCGTGGCGGGCGCCCGCCTGCCAGTCGAGCCCGGCCAGCCAGCGGGCCGCCGCCGCCATGCCGATCGCGGCGCCGATCGGCGGCGTCCCGGCCTCGAAGCGATGCGGCGGCTTGGCATAGGTGGTCCCGGCGAAGCTGACCCGCGCGATCATCTCGCCGCCGCCGAGGAAGGGCGGCAGGTCCTCGAGCAGCTCGCGCTTCACCCAGAGCGCGCCCGCCCCGGTCGGGCCGAACATCTTGTGGCCCGAGAAGGCATAGGCGTCGATCCCGAGCGCCGGCAGGTCGAGGGGCCCGTGCGGTGCCCGCTGGGCGCCATCCAGCAGCACCCTGGCACCGACCGCGCGCGCCGCCTCGACCAGACGGCCGACCTCGGTGATCGCACCGGTGACGTTCGAGGCGTGGGTCACCGCGATCAGCCGGCAGCGCCCGGTCACCACCTCCTCGAGCCGGTCGAGGTCGAGCCGGCCGTCCTCGGTCACCGGCAGGACCTTGAGCACGATGCCCTGACGCTCGCGCAGGAGCTGCCAGGGGACGATGTTGCTGTGGTGCTCGAGCTCGCTCAGCACGACCTCGTCACCCGGAGCCAGACCGGCGCCGAAGGCGTGCGCGAACAGGTTGAGGCCGAGCGTGGTGCCGCTGGTGACGATCACCTCGTCCGGATCATCGATCCCGAGATAGGCGGCGAGGGCCGCACGCGCCTCGTCGAAGGCGATGGTCGCAGCCTCGGCGAGCGGATAGATGCTGCGCTTGACGTTGGCCCGGTTGCGGGTCTCGAAGCCGAGCAGCGCCTCGGCCGCCGGCCGGCAGATCTGGCCGGTGGCGGCGCTGTCCAGATAGTGGAAGCCGGACGGGCGATGCTCGAAGATCGGGAACTCGGCCCGGATGGCGGCCGCGCCCCGGCTCATGACGCCGTCTCGAGCAGCGCCGCCAGAGCCTCCGGGGTGTCGATGTCGAGCAGCGCCGCGTCGTCCTCCATCTCGATCTCGACCACCTCGTCGTCGTGCTCGCCGATCAGGTGGCGGGCGCCGACGTCGCCCGTGATCTGGCGCATCTCGGGCAGGAAGCGGGTCGCGAACAGGACCGGATTGCCGCGCTTGCCGCGCACGGTCGGGACCACGATCGCGCGCCCCTCGAGCGGGTTGAAGGCGGCGATCAGCCGGTCGATCTGGGCGCTGCGGATGCGCGGCATGTCGCCGAGCCCGATCAGCACGCCCTCGACGTCGTCGGGCAGGGCGGCGAGCCCGGCCTTGAGCGAGGTGCTGAGCCCCTCGGCGTAGTCGGGGTTGGCGACCAGGTGGACCGGCCGCTCGCCGAGCGCTGTGCGCACCCGATCGCCCTCGTGGCCGGTGACCACGATCACCGGTGCCGCGCGCGAGGCGAGCAGGGCGTCGACGATGTGGGTCACCATGGCGCGGCCGTCGACCTCGGCGAGCAGCTTGTTGCGCTGGCCCATGCGTCGCGACTGGCCGGCGGCCAGCACCAGCGCTGCGATCCGGCCCGGCTTGGCGGGCCTGGCATCGCGCGGCTGCGGCCGGCTCGGGATCTCCATCAGCAGGCCGCCGACCCCCATGGCCATGATGTCCCGGGGCGTGACCTCGACGCCGGCCGCGATCCGCTGCAGCACCCAGTCGAAGCCGTTCGGCTTGGGCGAGCGGCAGCAGCCCGGCAGCCCCAGCACCCGGCGATCGCCGAGCTTGGCCAGCAGGAGGAGGTTGCCGGGGTCGACCGGCATGCCGAAATGCTCGACCACGCCGCCCGCGGCCTCGATCGCGGCCGGCAGCACGTCCTTGCGGTCGGTGATCGCCGAGGCGCCCGCGATCAGCAACAGATCGCCGTTGCTCTGCCGGATGCGCTCGGCAAGCGCGTCGGTCGCATGAGCCGAGCGCGCCTCGCTGATCAGCCGGCCGCCGGTCGCCCGCACCCGATCCGCGGTGATCGCCACGGTCTTGTCGAGCACGCTCTCCTTGACGCTCGGCAGCCGGGTCTGGATCAGCGCGACGTCGAGATGGCGGTAGGGGGCGACCCTGACCAGCGGCGCCGCCTCGGCCGCGATCCGCACACAACGCTCGAGCACCGCCCGGTCGACCGCGAACGGGATGATCTTGATGGTCGCGACCATCTGCTTGGGTTCGACCGGCTCGAAGTCGGGCAGGGTCGCGATCGTGACCGCCTCGTCGACCAGGTTCAGCCGGTCGATCCGGGCCCGGTCGAGGACCACGAGCCCGGCCTGCTCGGCGAACAGGTTGACCCGCCCGGTGAACGGCCGGTCGACCCGCAGATGGGCTCCGGCGGCCGCCACCGCCAGCAGGCGCGCGGCCTCGTCCTCGTGGACGTCGTCCGGCCCGAGGCGGGCGGCGATCACCGAGCCGACGCCGGCCGCGGCGAGCGCCTCGACGTCGTCCGCGGACAGCCGCCGGCCCTTGCGGAACGTGAGGTTCCCGGACTTGACCGAATGGGCGAGGATCGCGCCCTCCGCCTCGGCCAGCGGCAGATCGCCGAACCTCATGCCGCCGGCTCCAGGCGCAGCACCCGGGTCATCTCGGCCATGACCGAGAGTGCCACCTCGGCCGGGCTGACCGCACCGATCGCGAGGCCGGCCGGCCCGTGGATGCGTCCCAGGTCCGGCGGCTGGTGGCCGAGCGCGCTCAGGCGCTCGAGCCGGGCCGCATGGGTCCGCTTGCTGCCGAGGGCGGCGATGTAGAAGGCTTCCGAGCGCAGCGCCAGATCGAGCGCCGGGTCGTCGAGCTTCGGGTCGTGGGTGAGCGTCACCACCGCCGTGCGCGCGTCGGGCTTGAGCTCTTCGAGCGCCTCGTCCGGCCAGTCGGTGCGCACGTCGACCCCCGGAAACCGGGCATCGCTCGCGAACGCCCGCCTCGGATCGACCACGGTCACATCGTACCCGGTCAGGCTCGCCATCGGCACCAGGGCTTGCGCGATATGGACCGCACCGACCACGATCAGGCGCAGCGGCGGGTTGAAGACCTGGATGAAGAGTGGCCCTGCATCGGATTGAATTGTAACGCCTTTGTCGCGGCGGTGCGCGGCCCGGATGGCATCGAGCACAGCCGGCGGCTGCGGCTCACCCAGGACCACCTCGCCCGCGACCACCAGCGCCTCGTCGCCGCGCTCCAGCCAGCGCAGATGCGCCGCCGGCTGCTTGGCCGCGCGGGCCTCGAGCAGACGATTCAACAGCGCGCGTCTCATCTCGCGCGCCCGCTCAGTTGACCGCCTCGATGTAGACCTCGAGCTTGCCGCCGCAGGCGAGCCCGACCTCCCAGGCCTGCTCGTTGGAGACGCCGTAGTCGAGCAGCTTCGCAGGCGCCCCTCCCATCACCTCGAGCGCCTCCTTGACCACCGCCCCCTCGATGCAGCCGCCGGAGACCGAGCCCACCATTTCCCCGGTTTCGCTGACCCCGAGCTGGCTGCCGACCGGCCGCGGCGAGGAGCCCCAGGTCGCGACCACGGTCGCGATCGCCGCCTTCTGCCCGGCCCCGGTCCAGGCCGCGACCTGCTCCAGGACCTGATCATGTTCGTTCATCGATGCCTCCGGTACCCGTCCAGGGCATAATGTAAGCGGTCCTCGCGATCGCGCCAGCACCAAGACGGCGCCTCTTGCGCCATCTGGAGCGACAGCCGGCTGCGGTCGGCAGGCTCGGGCGTACTTCAGGAGCTGACGCAGTTGAAGGTGGCGATCCGCCGGTCGCCGATGTCGCTGACCGACTGCAGCACGGCGATCCGGTCGTAATCATGGCAGTGCGGAAAAGGTTCCTGACACCTTTTTCTCGTTTCTCCTTGACCCCGTTTCTCCTGACACCATTTCCTCGGCTAGAGTTTTTCCACTCTGCGAATGAGAGCATCCAAAGCAAATAGAAGATCGTCATAGGTCATGAATGTGATACGTCCCAAATCCATTCCTTTGAGCTTCCTTAAGTCTTTTGCATCGTATCCCGATTTACGTCCCGCAATAACAACGCCACGAATGACACTCACTTCTTCACGATCGATTCCTAGGGAATCGAGAACTGCCAGGCGATGCTCGTCTATCTCGTGAAGCCAATCTCTGACTTGGTCGAACGCGTGGCTGAGGGGAGCGGCGATCCCGCCATCCTTCTTCAGGAGTTGTATATCACTTTTTTCTAGCTCTAAAAGCAAAAACTCTTTCCTATGAGTTACAATTCCAAAGTCTGCCACATATGATAGCAAAATCTTCGGTTTCTTTATAATCCTATTTGAAGGAAATTGATGCATGAGTATGGGATTTTCTTCCATCTCTGCAAAATCTCTTCCGGTGGGTGTCCGGATATCAACTTATTGAAATTGGCAAAGATTGATCGAAGAGAAGCGGCATGATAGAGAGGGACAAAATCCATCTCGCCAGAGGATTGCACGGGTTGACCAAGCAATCCAAATAGATTACGCCTAATATATTGAAGGTCGATCGACGTTCTGCCGCATGCGCACTCGAACTGTGGCGGCACCTCGGCATACCATATCCAGCCTTCTACCTCCATTTTTTCAATCTTCTCAAGAGCTGCATATGCCCGAAACTTGGACGAGCAGTGATTGCAACCCAGTTCGATACGTACCGCCTTGGCCGCGTTGGGTTCGCTCTTTATGGCGGTGATTTGGTCCGGTGTAAGCGGCGGTGGATCAACCAAAGCGAACTGTAGTGTTCCGACTTTCAACCAGGTTTCGTCGACAAAGCGCTCGAGGTAGTAGACTCCGGGTCTGGAAACTATCCAGCCGGTGTGGGTGAGTGGAAAAAATGCAACCATCCACCCGTAGTCAGGGGCGCCGAGCAGCGGGCCCGGAGTCTTGAGAACAGCATCCTCATCGTTGGGCGAGGCTGTGGTTGCAGCTAGGTTTAATGTGCCGATCCCATTGCCAAGCGCATCGGAAATGCGGAACGCAATGTCCTCGCGGCCTGATTGGAAGGCAAACCCGATCGACCATCCGTCAAGTCTGAGGGGAAAAATGTAAGACAGCACGACGTGGCCTAGACCCAGAACGTTCCAGCGGAAGATGTTCGTGCTGCCTTCGCGCACGTAGTCTGCGCGATGACAAAGGCCCAAGAACGCGGTGTCCGAGGACGCTGGGTGGAACGAAGTTTGATCGCTCATGCTGAGCCGGCGCGATCTCGTAGGGGTGCGAAGAGCCCTGGAACGAGACCCTATCGTAAGCAGCACGTTCGATCAACCATACGTTTCGCTCAGAGAAAGTGTACCTTTGCTAGTGCGTCGTTCGTCGCGCTACTGTCGCATCAGACAGCGCGCCACGGCAGTTAGGGTCCGGCCAGCGACATCGGCGACGCGGCGCCCTCCTGGGCCATGCCCTGCCAGCTGGTGAGGCCTTCTTCGCGGCGGGGGCCGAGTTCGCCGAGCGCGGCGGTGAGGTCGGCGAGGCTTTCGAGGTTGTGGATCGGGCGGAAGTCGTCGACGTGGCGGATGATCGCGCGGGCGCCGGTCGCGAGCGGGGCGTAGCCCTCGAAGCGGAGCAGGGGGTTGAGCCAGATCAGGCGGCGGCAGCTCTTGTGCAGGCGTTCCATCTCGAGCTCCAGGCCTTCGCCCGCGTCGCGGTCGAGGCCGTCGGTGATCAACAGGAGAATGGCGCCCTGGCCGAGCACGCGGCGCGACCAGACGCGGTTGAACTCGTGCAGGCAATGGCCGATCCGGGTGCCGCCCGACCAGTCCTCGACGAGATCGCCGACCCGGGCGAGGGCCTGGTCGACGTCGCGGGCGCGCAATTGGCGGGTGACGTTGGTGAGGCGCGTGCCGAAGACGAAGCTGTAGACGCGGTCGCGATCGTTGGTCACCGCGTGCATGAAGTGCAGCAGCATGCGCGAGTAGCGCTCCATCGAGCCCGAGATGTCGGACAGGATCACGAGCGGCGGATGGCGGCGCCGGCGGCGCTTCTTGGCGAGGTCGATCATGGCGCCGCCGCCGCGCAGCGACTGCCGCAGCGTGCGCCGGAGATCGACCCGCCAGCCGGAGGGATCGGGCTTGAAACGGCGGGTCGGCACCGGCTTGATCGGCAGCTCGAGCTTGCGGATCAGCGCCTTGGCCTGCTCGACCTCGGCCGCCGACATCTGCTCGAAGTCCTTGTGCTGGAGGATTTCCCGCGCCGAGAAGCTGAGCGTCGCATCGAGCTCGATCGGCGGCTCGGCATCCTCCTGCGCCTCGTCCTGGCCGGGCCGTTTGTCCGGGCCGAGGGCCTCGGCCAGGCGCCGCGCCAGCTCCTCGCCGGCCGCGGGCTCGCCGGCCTCGAACTGCGGCAGCAACATCTGCATCATCTTCTCGAGCAGGTCGGGTTTTCTCCAGAAAATGTGAAAAGCCTGGTCGAACAGCTCGCGCTGGTCGCGCCGGTTGACGAACACCGCGTGCAGCGTCCAGTAGAAGTCGCTCCGGCTGCCGATCCCGACCGCCTCGACCGCCCGGATCGCATCCAGAACCTTACCCGGCCCCACGGGCAGCCCGGCCGCCCGCAGCACGCTCGCGAAATGCATGATGTTGGCGGCGAACCGGCTTTCGCTCTGGTCCTCCCGCGGCGCCTCGGCGGCTGCGGCCTGATCGTTCATGGGCGACGATCCCCCTCAGTCGAGGGGCACCCCCTCGTAAATGGCGGCGAGCGCGATCTCGATGCCCGGCGGCTCGAGGGGCAGGGGATCGGGCGGTGCGATGTTGGTGAGGAAAACGCCGCCGAGGTCATCCCGGCGCTGGTGGTGGACGATCTGCCGCCGGTCCTGATGGATGACGAGGTAGTGCCGCAGGCTCGGGATCTCCAGGTAGAGCGAGAGCTTGCGGCCCATATCGTCGTTCTGGTTCGAGGGCGACAGGATCTCGACGATGATCAGGGGCTCGTCGACCCTGGGCGTCGAGAAGTCGAGCGGCGCGCAGGTCACGACGATGTCCGGGATCAGGGACGAGCCATGGACCTCGACGATCGCGCCGCTCACCAGCGTGTGACAGCTGGTTCGGTCGAGGGCGTTGCCAAGCAGGCCTGCCACGTTGCCCTTGATGAGCGTACGCGCCTTGGAGCCAGGTGTCCTCAGCTTCGGCACACCGCGGAAAAACTCCCAGACCTCCGGCTGGCGCTCGTGCCAGACCCGGAACTCCTCCAGCGTGCGCGGCCAGTCCAACTGGGGCTCGGGCATGCTCCATCTCCTGCTGCCCCCGAATATAGGGGCAGACCCTCGGGGTCCGAAAGGGCCCGCCGCGGCCGGTTCGCTCTCCTCTCTTCGAGCAGAGAACGCCGCGGCCGGCCAACGGGATCGGCTCAGGTCTTCTCCAGATCCCAGATCACGACGCCCGGCAGCCCCACCCAGGCGGCGCGGTTGGCGTCCGGCAGCCGCTCGGCCGCCGCGGTCAGCGCAGCATCCGGCGTGAGCAGGGGCTCGTGGCAGGTTCGCACGCGCAGCCCCGCTTCGGCGAACGCCTGGCAATAGGCCGAGGGCAGGTGGGGGTGGAGGCGCATGAACCCGGCACCGCCGCTCGCGGTCCGGAACTGGGCCTGCCAGCCGAGCAGCACGAGAAACGGGTGGACGTCGCTGATCAGCACCCGGCCGCCCGGACGAACCACCCGGGCGAGCTCCGCGACCGCCCTGCCGACCTCGGGCAGGTGGACCATCGCGAGCGCGCAGACCGCCGCATCGACGGCTGCGGACGCCAGCGGCAGCGCCTCGAGATCGCCTTCCCGGAACTCGCTCCGCGGCAGCTTCGCGCGCGCCTTGGCGCAGCATCGCCGCGGACCGATCGACGCCGATGACCCGGTGCCCCCGGGCCGCGAGATAGGCGCCGTAGCGCCCGGTCCCGCAGGCGGCATCGAGCACGCCGCCGGCGGGGAGCGGATCGAGCAGCCCGCGCATCACCGGCTCTTCGATCGGGAACAGGCGCAACGGCTGGTCGTAGGTCTCGGACCAGAGCGCGTAGCCCTCGGTCATGTCGTATTCGGGCGCCTCGAGGGGGGCTGCGAGCTCGGGCGCGGCGTCGAGGCGGGCGAGCAGGGCGCGGATCTCGCCGACGCGGGCACGGCGGGCCTCGCCGTCATCGCTGAACGCCAGACGAAGCAACGCCAGCCCCTCGATCCCGAGCAGAAGCTCGCCCAGCGTCGGTCTCGCGCTCATCCGGATGTTCTCCACGTTCGGCAGCTTTGGGCGTCACTGCGGCCGGCGAGGGGCGGTCACATGGGCCCACTTGGCCGGACCAACCGCAGACAAGTCGGCTTCGCAAGGGCGCGACCACGCTCGGATGTTCCGGTCGACGCGCAAGGTGAGCCGAAGGACCACCGAGGCCGCAAACGGCTCAGCCGGCGGCGGCGAGCTCGCGCTTGACCTGGGCGAGGATCCGGGCGGCCTCGCTGCCCTGGATCTTGGCGATGTCGTCCTGGTACTTGAGCAGCGTGCCGAGGGTGTCGTTGATCGTCTGCGGGTCGAGCTCGAGGCGGTCGAGGGTCATCAGCGCCTGGGTCCAGTCCAGGGTCTCGGCGACCCCCGGCAGCTTGAACAGATCCTGCGTGCGCAGCTGCTGGACGAAGCCCACGATCTGCTGCGAGAGGCGCTCGGGCGCGCCTGGCAGGCGCACCTTGATGATCCGCAGCTCGCGCTCGGCGTTCGGATAATCGACCCAGTGGTAGAAGCAGCGGCGCTTGAGCGCGTCGTGGATCTCGCGGGTCCGGTTCGAGGTGATGATCACGATCGGCGGCTTTTCGGCTTTGATCGTGCCGATCTCGGGGATCGTGATCTGGAAATCCGCCAAAACCTCGAGCAGATAGGCCTCGAACGGCTCGTCGGTGCGGTCGAGCTCGTCGATCAGGAGCACCGGCGGCCCGCCCTCCTGCAGCTCGAGCGCCTGCAGGAGCGGCCGGTGGATCAGGAACGCCTCGGTGAAGATGTCCTTGGCCAGCGCCTCGCGGTCGGTCCCGCCCTCGGCCTCGGCCATCCGGATCTCGAGCATCTGGCGGGCGTAGTTCCACTCGTAGACCGCCGAGCTGACGTCCAGGCCCTCGTAGCACTGGAGGCGGACCAGGCGGCGGTGCAGGGTGTCGGCCAGAACCTTGCCGATCTCGGTCTTGCCGACCCCGGCCTCGCCTTCCAGGAACAGCGGCCGGCCGAGCTTGAGGGCGAGATAGAGCGAGGTCGCGAGCGCCCGGTCGGCGACATAGTTGCCGCGCACCAGGAGCGCTTCGGTGTCGTCGACGGAGGTGATCTCGGTCATGGTGTCTCTGCAATCGGGAGCCTGCGCTGGTTAGACCATATCGTGCGCGCTCTGGCCATGATCCAGCGCCGGCGGTGGAGAACGGCCGGGGTAGCCCGGTCAGCGCCGGCGGCGGCTCCGGCGCTCGCGCCCGGGCTCGCTCGGCGCCGGCCCAGGACCGAGCGGCCCGAGCCGGGCCTCGATGGTCGCCAGATCGGGCCGCGGGCCCGGCGGCCGGCCGGCGAGCGCCGCGGCCATCGCGCCAGATGCAGCGGCGTCGTGCCGCAGCAGCCGCCGATGATCCGGGCCCCGGCATCGCGGGCGAGGCAGGCGTAGTCGGCCATCACCTCGGGCGTGCCGTCGTAGTGGATCAGGCCGTCCCGGTAGTGCGGGATGCCGCAGTTGCCCTTGGCGACGATCAGATCGCCGGCCGCGGCCGCGGCCGTGAGGCCGAGCACGCTCTCGACCAGCTGCGCCGGCCCGATCCCGCAATTGGCGCCGAACGCGGCCGGGCGGGCGGCCAGGCCCGCGCGCAGGCCGATCGCGGCCGCCGTCGTCAGGCCCATCATCGTCCGGCCGTGGGTGTCGAAGGTCAGGGTCGCGACGATCGGCAGGCCGGTCCGCGCCGCGCCCGCGACCGCCGCCTCGAGCTCCTCGGCGGCCGACAGGGTCTCGATCCAGAGCAGATCGCAGCCGCCGTCCGCGAGCGCTTCCGCCTGCTCGGCGAACGCCGCCTCGCCCTCCGCCCGACCGAGCGCGCCGACCGGCTGGAAGATCTCGCCCGTGGGCCCGATCGAGCCCGCGACCAGCACGGTCCGACCCGCACCGTCCGCCTCGGCGCGGGCGAGCCCGGCGGCGGCGCGATTGAGTTCACCGACCCGGCCCTCGGCGCCGTGCAGCTTGAGCCGGCAGCGATTGGCGCCGAAGCTGTTGGTCAGGATCAGATCGGAGCCAGCCTCGATGAAGCCCCGATGGACCGCGCGCACATGTTCGGGATGGTCGAGGTTCCAGAGCTCCGGCGCGTCGCCGGTCGCGAGACCCGCCGCGAACAGGCTGGTGCCCATCGCGCCGTCGGCGAGCAGCACGGGTTTCCGGGCGAGGAGCGCCTGCAACGGGTCGGCCATGGCTTTGCTGCTCTGACAGGGTGGCGGCGGGCGGTCAGTGGAGATCGTCGGCGGCCCGGCGCCGGCGCGGCCGGCTGTCGGCGGCGCTGGTGCGGCCGGCGGCCCGCCGCCGCGCGCGCAGCTTCTGGACGATCGCGAGCCGCTCGGCGCTGCCGGCGGCCGGCCAGGCGGCGATCTCATCGAGCGTGCGCATGCAGCCGGCGCACAAGCCCGTCACCGGGTCGAGCCGGCAGACGCCGACGCAGGGCGAGGGGATGTCGAGCACTGGTCGCGGTCCGTCGTTCTGGAGACTCGTCCGAAGGCTGGGTCGCGGACAGGTTCGGCGCGGTCCCGAAGTCTGCTCAGATAGAGCGCCGGCTGCCTGCCCGCAAGCGACGGAAAATTCCGGCGCGGCGCCGGAGGGCATGTCGCGCGGGATGGGCTCAACCCTTGCGAGCCTCAGCGAGCGTACGACGCAGCGTTTCGAGCTCGCGCTCGACCCGCTCGCGGCCGGCGGCGTCGACGGTCGACTGCCGGCAGGTGGTCGTCAGCACGTTCGCCTGGCGCGCCAGCGTCGCCAGCCCAGCTGCCCGCTGGTGCTGGCAAAGCGCGCGAGCACCGCCAGGACCTCGGCCAGCCGGCTCAGGATCCAGGCCTGGTTGCGGCCGGCCTCGCGGATCGGGTCGAACGCGGCCGCGATCACCTCCTCGAAGCCGGCCGGCCGGACGATCAGCCGCAGCGCGCCGTCGTCGTCCTGGACCAGCGCCGGCGGTTCCGGCAGCTGGACCATCTCGGCCAGCGCCTGGGTCAGGCGGTCGATGCAGCCGATCGCCGTCCGCGGGTCGTTGATGCCGGGCGAGAGCGCGCGCAGCGCGATCTCGACCAGCGCGTTGACGGCAAAGTCGATGTCCTGGGTCGAGGTCCGCTTGGGCCCGATCACGACCGGCCGCTCGAGACCGCGCACCAGCTCCTCGGACAGCCGCTCGCGCGGCCAGACCAGGAGCAGCGGCGCGCCCGCGACGACGAAGATGCCCGGGCGCGCCTCGACCTTGATCAGCAGACCATGCTCGCAGGCTGCGCGCAGCAGGGCGCGGGCATCGATCGCCTGGACGTAGCCGCTGCGGCGGCAGGCGACCACGCCCGCAGGCTCCGCCAGCCGGTCGAGGAACGGGGTCTCGAGCGGCAGGGTCGGCCCGGGCTCGATCTCCGGAAAGCGCCGCCTGATCGCCAGCGCCAATTCGTCGCTGATCTCGGCGATCACCGAGTCCGCCTGGATCGCCTCGGCGACGTGGTGGATGAAGTAGATCAGCCAGCCGAGGCTCGCGAGCGTCAGGATCAGCGCCACCAGCACGGCCAGGTGCGGCACGACCGGCGGCGTGCCGGCCTGGGTCACGGTCTCGCTCACGGTCTGCAGGATCAGGAGCGCGTAAACGAAGGTCGCGATGAAGGTGCCGAGCACGACCTGGCTGATCGGATCGCGCATGAAGCGCGTGATCAGCCGCGGCCCGAGCTGCGAGGAGGCGAGCGTGAGCGTGACCAGGGTCATCGAGAACACGAGGCTCGCGACCGTGATCATCGAGCCCGCGATCGTCGCCAGCAGCTGGCGTGAGCCTTGGGTGCCGACCGGCAGCAGCCAGTGCAGCGACCTCGCCCAGTCCCAGGGCACCATGCTGTCGAGCGTGAGCATGGCGAAGGCGAGCATGATCGCGCCAAAAATCATCGCGCCCGGCACGAGCCAGAGGCTCGAGCTCAGACGGTTCCAGAGGTAGCGCAGACGGACGCGCATCAGCGCCGCTCAGCCGCCGCCCGCAAGGGGCCGCTCCGTTGCCTCGATGGTCATGACCGGGCTCGTCCTCCCCTGCGGCCATATAGGGCTCGCCGGCCCCCGGTCACGGTATCCGCCGCAGTCACGGTATCCGCCGCGTCACGGTATCCCCCCTCACGGTACCCGCATGCGTGCCGGTGCGTGCAGGGGACTTTGCCCACGGCGCGCTTTGGCTCTCGGCTGGCGGGCAATCGTTGCACGCAAAGGAAGCGCCGTCCGGTCACGGCCGTGGCGCTGCCGTCGACCGAGGAGGCTCCAGATGACGACCAGGTTGATGATGGGCATCGTGGCTGCGAGTGCTGCGGCCCTGCTGGTGACGGGCGCCGCCCGCGCGGCCGAGCCCGACAGCTGCAAGAAAGGTCCGCTTCTCCGATGTCGGCTGGACCGACATCACCTCGACCACCGCTGCCACCACCGAGGTCCTGAAAGGGCTCGGCTATCAGACGACATCGAGATCCTCTCGGTCCCGGTGACCTACGCCAGCCTCAAGAACAAGGATATCGACGTCTTCCTCGGCAACTGGATGCCGACCATGGCGGCCGACATCAAGCCCTACCTCGAGGACAAGACGGTCGAGAACGTC
>CAVSRN010000034.1:0-86371 GCA_963730195.1 uncultured Alphaproteobacteria bacterium | reverse complement strand
TCGCCTTCGCCATCTCCTGCTCTTCGGTGAGGCGCCTGAGCTGCTCAGGCGTGATCAGACCCTCTGCCATTGCGGTTCTCCTGTCGTTTTGACCCGAGCGGACAGAAGCCGACGACGGCCGATCCGCCATCCGCCGCCCGGAGTTCAGTATCCGGTCCACCGCAGCCAACAATCTTTGATGTGGATCAATTCCCTCTTCCTCGACCCGAACGTCCATGGGGATCACGTCTGGGCCGGGGCAACCACGTTGGCCAGGACCCGGGCGCGGTTGCTGACGAATCCGGCGATCTCGTGGCCGAGCTTCACGAGCTGTTAGCGGCGGTCGAGGGCCACCAGCCGCGCGTCAGCGGGGCGCCAGGGGCAGGGTCAGCGCGAACCGCGTCGGGCCCTGGCGGTCGATCCTCCTTCAGCTCTCTGGTTCTTTCTTGGGCGGCTTCTTTCTGGCCGGAACGCGTTCGGCCATGCGCCGGGCTCTATCCGGGTGCACATAGATCTGAGCTATCAGTTCCTCGACAACGTCTAGTGCGGTTCGAAGATCCTCCCGCTCTGGTTTGTGTTGCCGATGCACTGCGCCGTGCCCAATCTCAAGAATATCCTTTAGAAGATCTCTGCGATGAGAAACGATATACTCCTTGTTATGAAACTCGCTCAAGTTCTTGAGAAAGTCACCCTGATCTCCAACTTTTTCTATCATGACATAATCGAGAAGTGATCTTTATGGGCACCTCGAAAAATGGCATGCCGCGATCTCGCCAGGGTAGAATGAAGGCGAGGTGACACGGCGGCGGGTGCAGCGGCATGGGTCAGATTGTAGCGGTCAACAGTTGTGAGACACCGCGTTGCGGGTTCATGCCGCGGCTGGGAGCGGCGCAGTTTGCGCCGCTCTGACGGCGGCGGGGGTCTGGTAGCCGTGGCGTTCGACGATCCAGGTCCGGTTGTAGCTGTCCTTGAAGGCATGCAGGGCTTGCCGCAGCTCCTCGATGGTGTCGAAGCGGCGCACCCAGAGGAGGTTTTCCTTGAGCGTGCGGATGAAGCGCTCGACACAGCCGTTGCCCTCGGGCTCGCGCACGAAGGCGGGCGAGCTCGCGATGCCGAGGAAGGCGAGCTCCCTCTGGTAGTCGTCGGCGACGAACTGGCTACCGTGATCGTGGCGCAGCTTCAGGCCGCTCGCGATCCCCTCGGCGAACGCGCCGAAGCAGGCGCGCACACCCTGGCGGAGCGGCTCGAGCGCCTCGAATCGGGTCGCGCGTCGGGCAGCGTGGATGCCCAGGCATTCGGTCGAGGCGTGATCCACCGTGACGAAGATCGACGCCTGGCCTTCACCGGTCAGAGTCGAAGTCAGGTCCGTGGCCCACATCTCGTCGACCCGCTCGGTGCGGATTGTGCCGTCGTGGGCCTTCGGGCCATGCGGTCGCCCGACCCGGCCCGGCGCCTGGAGACCATGCTCGCGGGTCAGACGCAGGACGCGCCGCTTGGAGGTGCGGATGCCGGCGAAGCGCAGTCGTGCCCAGATTTTCCGGTAGCCCTCACCGTGGAACGGGCTCGCGGCCAGCAGCTCGCGGATTGCTTCGACCAACGCCGCGTCCGGCATGGGCCCGACCGGACCCGGCCGCCGCCCGGTGCCTGATTCGTCGTATCGACGATGACGATACAGCGTGGCCCGCGACGTGCCCCAGACCCGGGTCACCCGCTGCACGCCGTAGGGCCGGTTGGCGGAGGGCGACACCACGCTGCTCATCGCCTCGACCTCCGCCGTGCCAAAGGGCGGCCGGTCTCCAGGTGCTCGATCTTCACCTCCAGCAACTCGTTGGCCATGGTCAGATCTCCGACCTTGGCCTTGAGACGGCCGATCTCGTGATCGCGGCCGTCGGCGGGCCGGGTTTTGAGCGACGCCTCACCGCCGGCCAGGAAAGCGTCGCGCCAGGCGCTCAACTCGGCCGCCGTCACCCCAAGATCGCGCGACACCAGCTCCAGATCCTCCCCGCGCAGCAGCCGCAGCACGGCGCTCTGCTTACGTTTGGCCGACATCCGCCGGCGCCTCTCAGGCGCTGGCCCGTCTCCGCCAGCGTGATGGGCGCGCTCCGCCGGGCCAGCGCCCCGTACCGTCGTGTCCGTCATGCTCACCTCCTTGCACTGCCCTCATCAAGCACAAGGCGGTGTCTCAGCTAACTGTAGACCGCAGGAAGATGGGCTTTTTCGACGTCGCGCGGCGCTATGCCGGCCTGGATGCCAAGACGGACCCGCGGTGCGGATCGATGCGCTGGTTCCTTGGGCGAGCTTCCGCGGGCGATTGGAAGCAGTCTGGCGCCAGCCGGCGGCGGCGCGGAAGTCGAAGGCGGGGCGCAAGCCCTGGGATGCGATCGTGATGTTCAAGGCGATCGTGCTGTGCGAGCTGTACAACTTGTCGGACGACCAGGTGGAGTATCAGCTACGCGACCGGCTCTCCTTCGTCCGCTTTTTGGGCCTCGGGCTCGAGGACACGGTGCCCGACGCCAAGACGGTGTGGCTCTACCGCGAGCAGTTGGCGCAGGCGGGCGTGATCGAGCGCTTGTTCGACGATTTCGACGGCCATCTGAAGAGCCAGGGCTACCTGGCGATGGGCGGCCAGATCATCGACGCCTCGATCGTGCCGGTGCCCAAGCAGCGCAACAGCCGTGACGACAACGCCAAGATCAAGGCGGGCGAGGTCCCCGAGGGCTGGGCGAAGCAGCCAGCCAGGCGCGCCCAGAAGGACACCGACGCGCGCTGGACCAAGAAGCACGGCAGGAGCCATTTCGGCTACAAGAACCACATCGACGTGGACCGGCGGCACAAGCTGGTGCGGCGTTACCAGGTGACGCCCGCCTCGGTGCACGACAGCCAGGTCGTGGCGGACATTCTCGACCCGGACAACACCGCCGCCAGCGTCTGGGCGGACAGCGCCTATCGCTCGGCGGAGATCGAGGCGAAGCTGGCTGAGAAGGGGCTGAAGAGCCGGATCCACCGCAAGGGCCGGCGCGGCAGGCCGCTCAGCGAGCGCGAGCACCAGGGCAACCAGACCCGTTCGAAGGTTCGAGCACGGGTCGAGCACGTGTTCGGCGCCCAGAGCAACGACATGGGCGGGACGCTGGTGCGCAGCATCGGCCTGGTGCGGGCCAAGGCGAGGATCGGGCTGAAGAATCTCGCCTACAACATGCGCCGCCTGGTGCAACTGGAGCGTCTCACGGTGGCGGCACCGACATGACGGGATTCAGAGGACCCATCTGCCTGGATTGGGCGCTTGGAGGAAAAAATCGGCCCGGTGGGGCAAGAATTCCTCGGAAACCAAGCCGTCGAACCCGATGTGGCCCGCGAAGATCGCCCAGCACGCCGAGCTTCACGCCAAAACCCTCATTCTTCGAGGTGCCCTTGGAATGATCGCCCCGACACGCGAGGCCAAAACCGGCGCGGCGCCTAGGGCTTCAGGGATTCCATATCCCAGCGAGCCCGAAAAGCTGTTGACCCGTCCGCTTCCGCGTTTCAACCTGGAAAGCGCAAAGCCCCCCCGAACGATCAAAAGGGACTCGGCGCCTATGGTGGAATATGCTTTGGTAAAAACTCTCCACGCTCCCTCCGCATTCATCGCGATATCCGCCGAAGAATATGCCGCGCTATCTTCCTCGGGAACGAATCTGAGGCGAATGTTAGCTATTGAAGAACAGCTTGATCTAGTCCTTGGAAACTATCTAGACCTTGAGAATGATTTGCTCTCGGTTGCTACACGTCATATGCTCTTCGTTACGCTTGAGTACGAGCTCTTTCAGCGGGATAGAAATCTTGTCGCTAACCGTAGACTTTTGAACTTGTTGAGCGCTTGTCGCGGATACCTTGATCACGCGCCATATAATCTGAACCGTATTTCTGATCTAGGCGGCACGCCAATGAGCGTTGTGGCAACATTTTTTGGAGAAAGCGCTAGTCTAGAGTACGATAGGTGTCTTGGGTACAGAGTTATGGAAGCCTTACGAAATTACACGCAGCACGCTCGGTTTCCAATTTCTGTAAGATATAGCAGCGGCTGGACAGAGACGCCAGACGAAGAGGATAGCAGACTTGTGACGACGGTCGCCGTGCTGCTTAATCCAAAAGGAATTGGGAGGGATTTCAAGGCCTCAGTACGTACTGAGCTTCAAAAACGACCAGAGCCAGTCGATATACGGCTGATGATTCGCCAGTACGTTGCGTCTATAGGGAAAATACATGAACAGATCAGAGAAAAGATGCACGAAAACGTCCGAGGCTGGGAGGCGCAGATTTATGACGCCCTGAAAAAATTGAGCATCGAGCACCCCTATGAAGGAATAAAAACAGCATGGGCAGTCCAACGAGATGAAGACGAAGATGATGTAGCCAGAAATCTTTATATCTACTGAACCTATAGAATATAGACGCCGGCTCGAGACAAAGAACAAGTCTTTGGCAGGACTGGCCCGACGCCATGTTTCGAGCGAGAGTTTTTAGAGAGGTATTGGTTGACGCCGCTCGGGGTCACTGGCCGCAACACCGCGCGCGGCCCCCGGAGCGCCCTTGGAGCCCGGCGGGCGCGGCCTACGCCTGCAACCGCCCCGCGGTGCCCGCCCGTAGGGGCGCCAGCGGGCGAGGGCCGACCGGGCCGGGTGGGAAAATTGATCCCGGCGCCCGACCGCTCGCTGGCGAGCGTCCTACGGGCTCGGGCAACAGTATGCCCCCTTGTTGCCCCGCTGCCCGCTGATTGCTTCCCCGAAATCCGCTAAGTCTCTGATTTGTTTGGTGGGCGCGCTGGGACTCGAACCCAGAACCCGTTGATTAAAAGTCAACTGCTCTGCCAATTGAGCTACGCGCCCTGGCCCCGGCCTGAGGTCGAGCCGGGTTCGGCCGCGATCATGGGCAATCCGGAAGCCGCGTCAAGCCGGCGCGCGCCCGGGCCCCTCCCCGAGCCAGGGCGGGAGATCGCCCTGCGCCTGGGCGCGGGTCAGGCGGTCGGCGAGCACGCCGAACTCGCCGCGCTCGATCGCCGTCCGGAGGCCCGCCATCAGCTCCTGGTAATAGAAGAGATTGTGCCAGGTCAGGAGCATGGCGCCCAGGATCTCACCGGCCTTGACCAGATGGTGCAGATAGGCGCGCGGGTGCGCCGCGCACACCGGGCAGGCGCAGTCCGGGTCGAGCGGGCGCGGATCGTCGGCGTGGCGGGCGTTCTTGAGGTTGAGCGGCCCGAGGCGGGTCCAGGCCTGGGCGGTGCGGCCGGCCCGGGTCGGCAGCACGCAGTCGAACAGGTCGACGCCGCGGGCGACCGCGCCGATCAGGTCGAGCGGCTTGCCGACCCCCATCAGGTAGCGCGGCCGGTCGGCCGGCAGCACCGGCAGCGTCAGCTCCAGGATCTCGAACATCCTGGCCTGCGGCTCGCCGACCGCGAGGCCGCCGATCGCGTAGCCATCGAAGCCCAACTGAGTGAGCGTCCGGCGGATTCCAGCCTGAGCTCGGAAAAAACGCTGCCCTGGACGATGCCGAACAGGCCGTAGCCGGCGCGCTCGCGATAAGCGCGCCGGCAGCGCTCGGCCCAGCGCATCGAGCGCCGCATCGAGGCCGCGGCCGCCTCGCGCTCGATCGGCCAGGGCGTGCACTCGTCCAGGACCATGGCGACGGTCGCGTCCAGGAGGTCCTGGACCTCGATCGCGCGCTCGGGCGTGAGCTCCTGGCGCGCGCCGTCGAGGTGCGACGAGAAGACGACGCCCTGCTCGCCCAGGGTCCGGCGCGCCGCCAGCGACATCACCTGGAAGCCGCCGGAATCGGTCAGGATCGGCCCCGGCCAGGCCATGAAGCGATGCAGGCCGCCGAGCCGCGCGATCCGCTCGGCGCCCGGCCGCAGCATCAGGTGGTAGGCGTTGGCGAGCACCATCTGGGCGCCGGTCTGGCGCAGCATCGCGGGCGTCATCGCCTTGACCGTGGCCGCGGTGCCGACCGGCATGAAGGCCGGCGTCTCGACCGTGCCGTGGGCGGTCTGCAGCCGGCCGCGCCGGGCGGCGCCGTCCTCGGCCAGGAGCTCGAAGCGGAACGCGCTCATGCGGCTCGGCCCGGGTCAGCAGGCCACGTGGCTCGGCCCGTCAAGCAGGCAGGCGTCGCCGTAGGAGTAGAAGCGGTAGCGGCGGGCGATCGCGTGGGCTAGGCGGCCCGCATGCGCTCGAGCCCGGCGAACGCCGCGACCAGCATGAAGAGCGTCGAGCGCGGCAGGTGGAAGTTGGTCAGCAGGCGGTCGACCACCCGGAACCGGAAGCCGGGGGTGATGAAGAGGCGCGTCTCGCCGGTGGCCGGCCGCAGACGTCCGCTCGCGGCCGCGGTCTCCAGCGTGCGCAGCACGGTCGTGCCGACCGCGACCACGCGCCGCCGGCCGCGCGGGTGCGCTCGATCGCGGCGACCGTCTCCGCTCCGAGCTCGAAATGCTCGGCGTGCATCCGGTGCGCCTCCGTGTCGAGCGCCTTGACCGGCAGGAAGGTGCCGGCGCCGACGTGCAGGGTCAGGAAGGCATGGTCGATGCCGCGCGCGGCCAGCGCCGCCATCAGCCGCGGGGTGAAGTGGAGCGCTGCGGTCGGCGCCGCGACCGCGCCGGGGCGGCGGGCGAACAGGGTCTGATAGTCGAGCCGGTCCCGCGGGTCGCCGGCCTTCGGCCGCTTGATGTAGGGCGGCAGCGGCATCTGGCCGATCGCCTCGAGGCGCTCCAGCAGCGTCCCGGCGGCGGCGCCGAAGGCGAGCGTCACCTCGCCGTCCTCGCCTTTGGCCAGGACCACGGCCGCGAGCCCGGCCCCGAACTCGCACGCGATCACCCACCCGGAGCCGCTTGGCCGGTCGCGCGAACGCCCGCCAGCAGGCAGCGCCTGCGGGCTCAACTTGACCGGGCTCGGTGCCGGGTCCGGGGCTTTCCGGTTGATGCAGGGTGATCTCGACGGCCGCGGCGCCGCGCCGGCCGACCAGACGCGCCGGGATCACCCGGGTGTCGTTGAGCACCAGGAGGTCGCCCGGCTCGAGCAGGTCCGGGAGGTCGCGGACCCGCCGGTCTTCGAGCGTCCGATCGCCGGCCACCAGCAGCCGGGCGGCATCGCGCGGCTCGGCCGGGCGCTGCGCGATCAGCGCCGGCGGCAGGTCGAAGGCGAACAGCTCGGTACGCATGGCCGGCGGCAATCTGCCGGATGCGCGGCCTCTTGCGAAGGGGGCGGCGGCTTGCCAGTCTCGGGCCGGCCGAGGTTCCGGATCGGATGCGTGATGCCGAGGGTCAGTGCCGGTCTCCTGCCCTATCGCTGGCGGGGTGACGCGCTCGAGGTCTTCCTGGTGCACCCGGGCGGGCCGTTGTGGGCGAGCCGCGACGATGGCGCCTGGTCGATCGCCAAGGGCGAGATCGGGCCGGACGAGGCCCCGCTCGCTGCCGCCCGGCGCGAGTTCGAGGAGGAGACCGGCATGCCCCTGACCGGCGAGGTCGTCGGCCTGCGGCCGATCCGCCAGGCCGGCGGCAAGCTGGTGCATGCCTTCGCGATCGAGGCCGACCTCGATCCCGCAAGCGTCGTCAGCAACCGCTTCGCCATGGAATGGCCGCCGCGCTCGGGCGAGCGCCGGGAGTTTCCGGAGGTCGACCGCGCCGGCTGGTTCGGGCTCGAGGTGGCGCGTCGCAAGCTCCTTGCGGGCCAGCTCCCCCTGCTCGCGGACCTTTGCGAGCGCCTCCGCCCGTGACCGACCGCCCCCGCCGCCTGTGGCCGGCAGCCCTGGCGCTGACAGCGCTCGGGCTCGCCACCGCCGTGGTCTGGATCTATGCGCTCGGCGCGGCGATGCCGCTGCCCGGCTTCGAGCTGTCGGTCGCGGCGGTCGAGGCGCAGATCCAGGCGTTCGGCATGTGGGGGGTGGCGATCGCGATCCTGCTCATGGTCCTGCACAGCTTCGTGCCCTTCCCGGCGGAGCTGGTCGCGATGGCCAACGGCATGCTGTTCGGACCGGTGTTCGGCAGCCTGATCACCTGGACCGGCGCCATGCTCGGCGCCTGGCTCGCGTTCGGGGTCGCGCGCTGGCTGGGGCGGCCGTTCGTGCACGCCCTGGTGAACGAGCGCCATCACGCCGCGATCGACCGCTGGGCGACCCGGCAGGGCGGCGGCGTCCTCCTGTTCAGCCGGTTCGTGCCGGTGATCTCGTTCAACCTGATCAACTACGCCGCCGGCCTGACCTCGATCTCCTGGTGGACCTTCACCTGGGCGACCGGCCTCGGCATCCTGCCGCTCACCTGCCTGATGGTGGTGATGGGCGACCGTCTGTGGTCGGGCCGGGGCGGCCTCTGGCTTTGGCTGATCGCGGCCGCGCTCGTGGGCTGGCTGCTCTGGTGGGCGCTGGCCGTGCGCCGCCGCCGGCACGCGCCCCCCGACGCCTGAGCCCGGACCGGGCCGTCGAGGCGCCGCCCGCGCCATCCGGCGTGGGGCGGAAAAGATTGGCGCCCGGTCGAGAACATCGAGGTCCATTCCAAGGAGACGCCGAGGCAACCGCCGTTCCTGGAGTCGCATTCCTATTACTGGTACGACCGGGACATGTTCGAGCGCATCGTCGACCGCTTCCTGAGCGGGGTCGCGCCGGGCGGCGTCCAGTCGGTCAAGGACCTCGACCACGCCGCCTGAGGGCATCCGAGCCGCGGCGACCAGCGCCGTCGCCGGTCGCCGGCGTGTTCGGAAACGTCTCCTCGATCTTTCGCGCACTCAAGTATGCGTTGTAAACTAGATGTAAACTACGAAAGCAATCCAATAACTGCGATGCTTCGATCACGCCGCCAGCCGGCGGTCGTCAGTCAAGCGAAGATCGATCATGAACCGCATCCGCCTCATCTCCGCCTTTGGTCTTCTGCTCGTTGCCAGCACCACCGCGCAGGCGGGGTCGCCGGCGACCGCGACCGCCGCCGCGCCCGTGCTGGCCGGCGTCGAGAGCGTGCAGCCGAAGCTCGAGCTCGGCGTGAGCGAGGTCGACTATACGGTCGCCGATGGCCAGATCTGGACCGCGCCGCGCGCCTTTCGTGACCAGGCGCAGGCGGGCTCGCAGAGCCCGACGCTGGCGCAGGTGCTCAACGCCCCGGCCCCCTACGGCCGGCTGCTGCCGCAGCCGATCGACGATCGGGGCGCCGGCTACCGGGTGTGGTTCTAGCCACGCTCGACCGCGCTCGCCCGCCCTTGACGCGAGCCTTGGGCGGGCGCTTGATGGGGGTGCTGACCACAAGGATCGGGTGACCCGACATTGCAGAGCTACTGGCGGCCGGACTCGGTTGCGGGGGCGCTCGAGGCGCTCGCCACAGCCCCCCGGACCGTGCTCGCCGGCGGCACCGATTACTATCCGGCGCGGGTCGGCAAGCCCTGCGACGAGGCGATCCTCGACATCTCCGCGCTCGCGGCGCTGCGTGGCATCGAGGCCGCATGACGACCACTGGCGCCTCGGCGCGCTGACCACCTGGAGCGCGCTCGCGCGCACCGGGCTGCCGGCCTGGTTCGCGGGCCTCCAGCTGGCCGCCCGCGAGATCGGCGGCGAGCAGATCCAGAACGCCGGCACGCTCGGCGGCAATCTCTGCAACGCCTCGCCGGCGGCCGACGGCGTGCCGCCGCTCCTGGCGATGGACGCCCTGGTCGAGCTCGCCGCGGTCGACGGCGTCCAGCAGCTGCCGCTGGCCGAGTTCATCCAGGGCAACCGCCGGACCGCCCGCCGGCCGGAGCAGCTGCTGACCGCGGTGCTGATCCCGAGGCCCAGGGCTGCGCGCGCCGGCGGCCATTTCCTCAAGCTCGGCGCCCGGCGCTATCTGGTGATCTCGATCGTCATGGTCGGCGCCACGCTCGAGGTCGGGAGCGACGGGCGCATTGCGGCCGCGCGCATCGCGGTCGGCGCCTGTAGCCCGGTCGCGAGACGCCTGCCGGCCGCGGAGCGGGCGCTCGCCGGGGCGCCCTGCGACGCCGGGCTCGGCGCCCTCGTTCAGCCCGGGCATCTGGCCGGGCTCGAGCCGATCGACGACGTCCGGGCGAGTGCCGCCTATCGGAGCGACGTCACCCTGACGCTCGTGCGTCGGACCCTCGGCGAGCTGGCGGCCAGGCTATGAACGACAGCGCAAAGCGGCCATGGACGGAAGCCGGCTCCGGGGCGATCGCCTTGATCGTCAACGGCCGCCCGGTCCGGGTCGCGGCGACGCCGATCAAGCGCCTGAGCGCGGTGCTGCGCGACGACCTCGGCCTGACCGGCACCAAGGTCGGCTGCAACGCCGGCGACTGCGGCGCCTGCACCGTCCTGCTCGACGGCGCCCAGATCTGCGCCTGCCTGCTGCCGCTCGGCCAGGCGGAGGGCCGGCGCGTGACCACGGTCGAGGGCCTCGCGAGCGATGGTCGCCTCGCCCCGCTGCAGCTCGCCTTCCAACGCCACGGCGCGGCCCAGTGCGGGATCTGCACCCCCGGCATGCTGATGGCGGCGAGCGATCTTCTGGCGCGCGAGCCGCGGCCGGACGCGGCCGCGGTGCTGGATGCGCTGGGCGGCGTGCTCTGCCGCTGCACCGGCTATCAGAAGATCGTCGAGGCGGTGCTCGACGTCGGTGGGGTCGGATCCGGCCCTGATCCGGCGGCCGGCGCTGCGGTCGGCGCCCGCCTCGGCAAGGTCGACGGGCCCGCGAAGCTGACCGGTCGCGAGCGCTATGGCGCCGATGCCATTCCCGAGACCGCGCTCTGGCTCAAGGTGATCCGCTCGCCGCACGCGGCGGCCGGGTTCGAGCTCGGCGACCTCGCGCCGCTGCTCGCCCGCCATCCGGGCCTGCTGCGCGTGCTGACCGCGGCCGACATCCCGGTCAACGGCTTCGGCATCTATCCGCATCTCAAGGATCAGCCGGTGCTCGCCGCCGGCGTCGTCCGCTACCGGGGCGAGGCGGTGGTCGCCCTGCTCGGCGAGCGCGCCGCGCTCGAGCGGGTCCGCGACCAGGAGGTGCCGATCATCTACCGGCCGCTGGCACCGGTGACTGGCCTCGATGCCGCGACCGCCGAAGGGGCGCCCCTGGTCCAGCCGGACAAGCCCGGCAACCTGCTTGATCGAGGGCGTCGTCAGGTCGGGCGCCGGAGCCAAGGCCTTCGCGGACTGTGCAGCCGTCGCGGAAGGCTGCTTCACCACCGCCTTCGTCGAGCACGCCTACATCGAGCCCGAGGCCGGCTGGGCCGAGCGGGTCGGCGAGCGGGTCGAGATCCACGTCACCACCCAGTCGCCTTACATGGACCGCGACGAGACCGCCCGGGTCCTGGACGTCGCGCCCGAGCGCGTGCGGATCGTGCCGTCCGCCTGCGGCGGCGGCTTCGGCGGCAAGCTCGATCTGTCGGTGCAGCCGCTGCTCGCGGTCGCCGCCGGCCTGGTCGAGCGGCCGGTCGCGCTGGTCTACGAGCGGCCCGAGAGCATGGCGAGCTCGACCAAGCGCCATCCGGCCAGGATCAGGGCGCGCCTCGGCTGCGACGCCGAAGGCCGGCTGCTCGCCTGCACCGCCGATGCCGACTTCGACACCGGCGCCTACGCCTCCTGGGGCCCCACGGTCGCCGGCCGCGTGCCGGTGCATGCGACCGGACCCTACCGGGTGCCGCATGTGCAGGCCCGCGGCCGCGCGCTCCTGACCAACGCCCCGCCGTCGGGCGCCTTTCGCGGCTTCGGCGTGCCCCAGGCGGCGATCGCCCATGAGGCCCTGATGGACGACCTGGCGGAGCAGCTCGGGATCGACCGGCTGCGCTTTCGCCTGCGCAACGCGCTGCGCGCGGGCGACCGGACCGCGACCGGCCAGCGGCTCGAGGCGAGCGTCGGCCTCGCCGCCTGCCTCGAGGCCCTCGAGCCCCGCTGGCAGCACCTGCTCGTCAAGGTCGATAAATTCAACTCAGGTGTGAAAAAAGGGAAACAAGGTATTGGAATCGGCTGCATGTGGTATGGCATCGGCAATACCGCCCTGCCCCACCCCTCGACCATCCGGCTCGGGCTGACGCGGGCCGGCCGGCTGATCCTCTACAGCGGTGCGGTCGACATCGGCCAGGGCTCGAGCACGATCCTCGTCCAGATTGCGGCCGACGCGATCGGCGTCCCGGCGGAGTGCTTCGATCTCGTGACCGGCGATACCGACCGCACGGCGGACGCCGGCAAGACCTCGGCCTCGCGCCAGACCTTCGTCTCGGGCAAGGCGGCCGAGCGCGCCGCGCGCGACCTGCGCGCGCTGATCCTGCGGCGGCTCAACGCCGGCCCGGATGCGGTTCTGGAGCTCGCGGACCGCATCGTCATCGTGAACGAGGCGGGCCACGCGCAGCGTCTCGATCTCGGCCGGCTCGAGGCGGATGCCGATGGCGTCGTCCTGCTCGGCGAGGGCCATTTCGACCCGCCGAGCATGCCGCTCGATGACGACGGTCAGGGCAGCCCCTATCCGACCTACGCCTTCGCCGCCCAGATCGCGCATGTCCAGGTCGACCTCGAGCTCGGCACCACCAGGGTCCTCGAGATGGTCGCCGCCCACGACGTCGGCCGGGCGATCAACCCGACCCAGGTCGAGGGCCAGATCCAGGGCGGCATCGCCCAGGGGCTGGGCATGGCGCTGATGGAGGAGTACCTGCCGGGCCGGACCGAGAACCTGCACGACTATCTGATCCCGACCGTCGGCGACGTGCCGAAGGTCGAGGTGATCCTGATCGAGGACCCGGAGCCCTTGGGCCCGTTCGGCGCCAAAGGCGTCGGCGAGCCGGGGCTGGTCCCGACCGCGCCCGCGATCCTCGGCGCCATCCGCCACGCGACCGGGGTCCGGATCACCGAGGTGCCAGCGCTGCCCCATCGCCTGCGGGCCGCGATCCTCGCGCGAGGGCGAAGGGATGGCTGAGGCCGGCTCGATCGTCCGCTGCGATGCCTGCCCGGTGCTCTGCCGGATCCGCGAGGGCAAGGCCGGCGCCTGCGACCGCTACGCCAACCTCGACGGCAAGCTGGTGCGGGTCGACCCCCTGGTGGTCACCCGGCGCGCCGAGACCACGGTGCCGTTCCTCGAGGGTGCCGGCGAGTGGGACGGCGCGCTGGTCCGGGGTGCGGACAACTTCGTCACCGGGATCGGCGCCGGCACCACCTATCCGGACTACAAGCCGGCGCCGTTCATCGTCGGCTCCGAGGTCGACGGCGTCGACATGGTGACCGTGGTGTCCGAGGGCATCTTCAGCTACTGCGGGCTCAAGGTGAAGATCGACACCGACCGCTTCCTCGGCCCCGAGCGGGCGGCGGTGCGCTGCCAGGGCGAGCCGATCGGCCATGTCACGACCGCCGAATACGGCTCCCAGATGCTGGCGCTCGGCGGCGTCCGCCATCTCACCGGCGGCGGCAAGCGCGAGGGCGCGATCACCTGCCAGGCGCTGCTCGACCTCTGCTCGTGCCGGCCGGTCGAGGTCGAGGTCGAGGACGGCGCCCGGGTCGTCCTGCAGGCGGGCGAGGCGCCGGTGGTCAACGGCGTCCAGGAGCAGCGCATGCGGGTCGGCTGCGGCTCGGCGACGATCGGCATCTTCGCCCGGCAGTGGCACGGTCATGCCGACGAGGTGATCGTGGTCGATGACCACATCACCGGCGTGCTGACCGAGCACCAGGCCGGCCGGTTTCTCGAGATGCCGCCGGCCGGGATCCGGGTGCGCGGCCGCAGGTCGACCCCCGGGCGTTATTTCCAGGTTGCCGAGCCCGGGCCTGGCTGGGGCGGCACCGACGTCAAGGACCCGCTCGAGATCGTCGAGCGGATCGACGCCAAGGTGGCGTGGCCCGGACTGAGGTTGCTGATGGTGTCGACGACCGGCGAGGATGCCGCCTGGTACGTGCTCGACGACCAGCTCCGGCCCGCGCCCGCGCCGATGCCGGCGGCGATCACCCAGGTGGTCGAGCGGATCGCCGAGAACTGCGAGCCGGCGCTGACCACGGTCCTGTTCATGGCCGGGGCCGGCGGCTCCCTGCGCGCGGGCGTCACCGAAAACCCGGTCCGCCTGACCCGCTCGGTCAAGCAGGCGCTGACGCGCGTGACCTGCGGCGGCGCCCCGGTCTACGTCTGGCCGGGCGGCGGTATCACGATCATGGTCGACGTCACCCGCATGCCCGAGGGCTCGTTCGGCTACGTGCCGACGCCGGCCCTGGTCGCGCCGATCGAGTTTTCGCTGGCGCGCACGGACTACGCGGCCCTCGGCGGCCATCTCGAGAGCATCGTGGCGCTCGAAGACGTGCTCGCCGAGCGCCGCCTCACCACCCGGCCCTGGAACCGGCAGAATCCGTGGCCGGTGCGCCCCAAGCGGCCGCTGGTCGAGGAGACATGACCGGGGCGGCGCAGGCGGCGCTGCTCGCTGACGGCCGGCGCCTCCATTTGCAGCACGGGCCGATCGACATCGTCGCCGAAGCGTTCGGGGACGCGGAGGAGCGGCGGTTGGCGTATCGGCAGGCGGCCATGCGGTTCGAGACGATCCTCGCCGAGCTGGTGGCCGAGCTCGCCCGGCTCCGCCAGCCGATCACCGCTCGCCGCTCCGGGGCGACCTCCGGTGGTCGCCCCTGGGAGCCAGGCGAGGGGCTCGCGGTCGACGGGCCGGTCGCCAGGCGCATGGTGGCGGCGGTCTGGCCCTACCGGCGGCACTACGTGACGCCGATGGCCGCGGTCGCCGGCGCGGTCGCCGACGAGGTGCTGGCCGCCATGCTCGCCGGCCGGAGGCTGGCCAGGGCGTATGTCAACGACGGCGGCGACATCGCGCTGCATCTGGCGCCGGGCGAGCGCCTCACGGCCGGGCTGGTCGCCAACCCGGAGGTGCCAGCACTCGACGGCCGGCTCGAGCTCGACCACGCGATGCCGGTCCGCGGGCTTGCGACCTCGGGCTGGCGGGGGCGGTCGTTCTCGCTCGGGATCGCCGATGCCGTGACCGCGCTGGCCTCGAGCGCCGCCTTGGCGGATGCCGCCGCGACCCTGATCGCCAACGCGGTCGACTGCGACCATCCGGCGATTGCGCGATCGCCTGCGAACCTCTTGCGCGACGATACGGATCTCGGCGATCTTCTGGTCACGGTCGACGTCGGCGCGCTGCCGGGGCCGGCGATCGATCGGGCGCTGGCAGCGGGCGCCCGGCGCGCCGAGGCATTCCGTCGGGCGGGGCTGATCTTCGGGGCGAGCCTCGTGCTCCAGGGCCGGGCCCGGGTCGTCGGCCCGCTGCGTGCGAACCATGAGTTGAGGGTGGCGGGATGAACGATCTGATCCAACTGCGCAAGATCGCCATGCACTTCGAGGAGATCTATCACGAGGGCGGACCGCCGCCGGCCCAGCCGCTGGTCCGCGCCGCGATCCTCGCGGTCGCTCGCAATCCCTATGCCGGGCGCTACGTCGAGGACATCCTGCCGTTCATGGAGGCGCTGCGGCCGCTCGGGACCGAGCTCGCCAAGCGGCTGATCGATGCCCTCGGCGGCCATCCGGAAGCGATTCAGGGCTATGGCAAGGGGGCGATCGTCGGCACCGCGGGCGAGCTCGAGCACGGCGCGCTCTGGCACGCGCCCGGCGGTTACGCGATGCGCGACGCGCTCGGCGAGGCCAAGGCGATCGTGCCCTCGACCAAGAAGATCGGGGCGCTGGGCGCCCGCCTCGACGTGCCGATCACCCACATCAAGGCGTCCTACGTGCGCAGCCATTTCGATGCGATCGAGGTCGGGGTCGCCGACGCGCCGCGCCCGGACGAGATCGTGCTGGTCCTGGCGATGACCACCGGCGGCCGCATCCACGCCCGCGCGGGCGGGCTCAAGGCCTCCGAGATCAAGGGCGAGGACGGCCTGCGCTGAGGCGGGGCCCGCCCGGCCGCACACCCACGAAAGCCAACGGGAGGACATCTCGATGATCCGGCGGATTTTTCTCCACCGCGCCGCGGCCACGGGCCTGGCCCTTTTGCCGCTCACCGCGCTCGCCGCCGAGCCGGTGAAAGTCGGGGAGATCAACAGCTATTCCCGTTTTCCCGGGTTCACGCTGTCCTATCAGCAGGGCTGGCAGCTCGCGGTCGAGGAGGTCAACGCTGCGGGCGGCGTCATGAACGGCCGGCCGCTGGAGGTGCTCTCGCGCGACGACGGCGGCGATCCCTCGAAGGCCGTGACCCAGGCGAACGAGTTGGTCGCGGGCGAGGACGTGGCGCTGCTCGCCGGCACCTTTCTCTCCAACATCGGCCTCGCGGTTTCCGACTTCGCCAATCAGAAAAAGATCCTGTTCATCGCCGCCGAGCCGCTCTCGACCAAGCTCACCTGGGAGCAGGGCAACCGCTACACCTGGCGCCTGCGGCCCTCGACCTACATGCAGAACGCGATGCTCGCCAAGGCCGCGGCCAGGATGCCGGCGACCCGCTGGGCGACCATCGCCCCCAACTACGAATACGGCCAATCCGCGGTCGCCGAGTTCAAGAAGCTGCTCCAGGCCGAGAAGCCCGACGCCGACTTCGTCGCCGAACAATGGCCGGCCCTGGGCAAGCTCGAAGCCGGCCCGACGGTGCAGGCGCTGGCTCGCGGCCGAGCCCCAGGCGATCTACAACGCGACCTTCGCGGGCGATCTGGTCAAGTTCGTGCGCGAGGGCACGACGCGCGGCCTGTTCGAAGGCCGCGAGGTCGTGAGCCTGCTCACCGGCGAACCCGAATACCTCGACCCGCTCGGCGCCGAAGCCCCGGTCGGCTGGCTGGTCACGGGCTACCCGGTCACCGAGATCGACACCCCCGCCCACACCGCCTTCCGCAAGGCCTTCGAGGCCAAATGGCACGAGCTGCCGAAGCTCGGCGCGGTGGTCGGCTATTCGATGATCCACTCGATCGCTGCCATGCTCGACAAGGCAGGCTCGACCGACACCGACGCCATGATCGACGCGATGGCCGGCCTTCAGGTCGACACCCCGTTCGGAAAAATCACCTGGCGCGCGATCGACCACCAGTCGACCATGGGCGCCTTCGTCGGCCGGATCGCGCTCAAGGACGGCCACGGCACCATGACCGACTGGCACTACGTCGACGGCGCCTCGGTCATGCCCAGCGACGAGGAGGTCAAGGCGCTGCGGCCTGCGGAATGACCTCGCGCGGCAATCAGACGCGGTAGAGATCGAGCTGATCCATTGCGCGAGCAAACCTGCTCCCGGGTGCCGAGTTCGGCAGCAGGAATGGCAGCGACGTTTTTAGCGCCTTCGCGGCATCGAGCCGCTCCCTTACCGAGAACGTCCGCGGAACTCAATGACAAAACGGCTCAAGTGCCTATCCGGTTAACTCCGCTACCCCTACATGTTGTGTTATCCCGGATGGGGTGGAGGACCATGGAGCGACCCGACTTTCCGCGGACGTTGACCGAGTTCCAGAGCCGCTTCGCGACGGAGGAGCACTGCCGGTGCTATCTCGTCGCGTGCCGCTGGCCGGACGGCCATCGGTGTCCGCGATAACGACCTACAAGATGTTGTATGCGGCTGAGTCAACCGGATAGGCACTACGGCTCATTTTACCGGTAAGATCGGACTCCCGCATGGGGGCCACCGCCTTGTCAAGAGCGTTAATGGTTGTTTAACCTTTGTCGTCCATCACGACGCATCGCAGGGTGGCTGGAGATGGCCGATACGCCGGTCGGACATGGAGCAGCATCATGGCCCGATGTCGTCCTGGCGTACATAGCCTTTGCACGCGATCACACGCTGGCATTTGCTATGGCGCACGCGATCCTGGTGGCTGTTCTGGTGTCGGCTGGCTGGATCGTATGGATGCTGTGCCCCGAGCGACAAAGGTCCTGGTTGCCCAGTACAAGCTGGAGCGAGAGCGGCGGGCTGAAGCGCCGCCCCCGCCGAAGCAGGGGTCTCCGAGGAGGAAAAGGTGATGATGTCGGTCTTTTGGCTCATCGTTATCTCGCTGCTTGCGGTGCTAGCATATGCTGTCCTTTGCAGCCGACTGCTCCACGCAACTTAGCCGATAAGGCTTGAGCTAGCCCGTCGTGGCGAGGCTTTGCTTCGCGACGAGCACCTCCCGGGTGATCGGCGAAAGCTCGTTCGCTCGATGTTGGAGAACCCTTCAACGGATTCGTGGTGCCGGTCCCTGACGGTGTTGCTCCCCTTCTGGTCGCTGTGGGAACTTCCTCGAATTGCCCTCCAAGAGGCGGCGTGGACACGCCGCCGGCGGCATTAGCCGTGGCATCGTCGATGAAGAGACGCGCTCGGAATTTTGGCTAGTAGCGCAACTGTTCGCGACTTCGGTAATGGCAGTGAGCCCACTGGCCGCGGTTGTCCTTGCAGCGGAATGCGGGATCCTCTTCATCCTGAGTTCGTCCCTGCCTGGTGTTCTCGGCGTTTTGGGCGAGAGGGTCGTGCAATTTCTACGATCGTCCCTTAGACACGTTTTACCGTCGAAACGTCGCTGCGCGCCACGCATAAGGTATACAGTGGGGTTCGAAGGCAACGCGCGCCAGGTCGGCGCGGGGTATCCGTTCAAGTTGCCGTTGTGCCGAGGAGAAACGGGGTCAATCAGCGAAACGGGGTCACAGCGAAACGGGGTCAGGACTCTTTATCGCCCGACATCGCGGCGTTGCGCCGAGGTGGCCGGCCGGGCGGGCGGAGGGTGGAACCGAGGGCGAAGCTGTCGGCGATCCTTCGGGTCCAACCGGGGTCGCCGAACGGACGGCTGCGGGCAAGGCTGGTCCGCAACGTCTCGAGCTCGCTCAGGGTCTCGGCGCGATCCACGAGCTCGGCCCAGCCATGACGGGCGCGGTACCGGCCAGGGATCGGGACGCGGCGGCGATCCGCGCCGCCTGAGCCGCCACAGCGAACCGAACCGCCAGTCTGCGGCCCGCGCCACCAAGCCGGCGCGCAGCGGGTTGCGCTCCACGTAGCGACACACCGTGAGGAAATGATCGTCGTCCTGCACGGGGAAGGCCTTGTAGCGCCCCTGGTAGAGATGGCCCTGCCCGCGCGTCCCGCGGGCCTTGTGCCAGAGCTGGGTGTGCCGTTGGGTGAGGCGGCGCATGAAGCGGGTCAGCCCGCCCGGCGCCTCCGGTCGCGCGACCAGGTGCCAGTGGGTGGGCATCAGACACCAGGCATAGAGCTGCACCCCGGCCGCCTCCCGCTCCTCAGCGAGCAACGCCTCGAACAGCAGGAAATCCGTCCGAGCCGCAAACATCGTCGCCCGTGCGTTGGCGCGATTGAGCAGGTGGCAGACCACCTCCGGATGGTCGACGCGTGACGGCCGAGGCATGTTCCGAGCCTACGTCCGCCGCCCACCGCCGTAAAAAGTCCTGACCCCGTTTCCGTCCTGACCCCGTTTCCGCCCCCGTTTCCTACCTGACCCCGTTTCCTACCGAGCCTACGTCCGCCGCCCATCGCCGTAAAGAGTCCTGACCCCGTTTCCGTTGATGACCCCGTTTCCGTTGACCCCGTTTCCGTTGCGATCAAGATCGGTGCTGGAGTCGCTTGATTCTCGGACCTTGGGCCGCGACGCAGAGGGATAGACCAGCCCAAGTCGTTCTCTGAAATGCCTATGACGAGCTTTCAGATGTGACTCCGTCACACGCCGTGCGTGAGCAGCCCTTCCAGCGCATGCGCGATGTCAGTCCAAATCGCGCCGACCGTGCGTGTATTTTGGCTGGACTGGCGATGCGCCACCGAAGGGCACGAATCTGGAGCCTCCATGCGCCACATCTGTAGCATGCCGTCGCACGTTGTTGCTGGCCAAAGTCGATCAAGATTGAAATCAGCTCACTTCGATAGCAAGTATTGATTTTGCCTCCATCAACTCAACCAATCATCAATCTCATCGCAAGCAATTGAAATCGCAACGGAATATCCGGTCGTCAGGCCCCGGGCCGCGCCATGACCCGGGCGAATTCGAGGGAACGGGATGCGTCACCACCGGTCGGTTGTGTCGCATGCATGGAGCATGCCAGGCCAAGGGCCACAGCTGCGGGTCGCGCGCCGAGCGGCATCCGCCGCGCTCATGGCGCGAGCAGGGCGTATCCGGTGCTGATGACGACCGCGTTCAAAAGGTCGAGCCCTGCCCTCATGCCCCGCCCGCGCCGGTGCGTTGGAATTCGGCGTGGATCTCGAGGGTGACCTGGTCGCCGACCGCGGGGGCGTAGGCGCCGAGGTTGAAGGTTGAGCGGAGGAGCGTGCCGGTGGCGGCGAAGCCCAGCGTGTAGCGGCCGGTGAGGAGGCTGTCGGCGCCGCCGTTGAAGGTGACGTCGAGGGTCACCGGGGCGGTCACGCCGTGGAGCGTGAGGTCGCCCGTGACCCGGCCGGTCTTCTCGCCGGTGATCGTGATCGTGCGGCTCTCGAAGCGGGCCTGGGGAAACCGGGCAACGTCGAACCAGTCGGGGCCGCGCAGGTCGTGCTCGAACTTGGGGATGTTGAGGTCGATGCTGGCGGGGTCGATCAGGACGGTGAGGCGGGCCGCCTCGGGGTGCTTGGGGTCGAAGTCGAGCGAGGCCTCGAAGCGGTCGAAGCGGCCGACGAGCTCCGAAAAACCGAAGTGGTCGAGCTTGAACAGGAGCGAGGCGTGCTCCGGGTCGAGCCGGTAGGCGCCGGCCAGCAGCTTGGCCGGCGCGAGGGTCTGATTGTGCGCGGGCAGCAGATAGCCGCAAGCCGCCAGTGTGAGCGACAGCGCCAGGCAGGCGGGCAGGCGGAGGTCCGCTGAACGGTGACAGAGCATGGCGGCTACTCCCGGTCGGGTTCGAGGTCGGCTTTGTGCTTCGGCTTGCGCGAATAGTGCCGGCGGTTCTGCTCCTTGCGCGCCCGAAACGCCGCCGCGCGCAGCGTCCGCGCGATCGGGTTGCGGCGTTTGAGCTGGCTCTGGCGGTTCTTGATGCGTCTCGTCATCGCGGCGCGCAAGATGCATGGTGGATCGGCAGCCGGTCGCCATGCCCCTGAACGAGCGTCATGGACTTTCTCATCATCCAGTTCCTGAACGGTTTGGCCAGCGCCTCCTCGCTGTTCCTGGTCGCGGCGGGGCTGTCGATCATCTTCGGGGTCACCCGGATCGTGAACTTCGCCCATGGCTCGTTCTACATGCTGGGCGCCTATCTCGCGGTCAGCCTGACCGGCTGGCTCGGCGGCGCTGACTCGGCAATCGGCTTCTGGCTGGCGCTGCTGCTGGCAGCCGGCATCGTCGCGGGCATCGGCGCCCTGGTCGAGGTCCTGCTGCTGCGCCGGATCTACCAGGCGCCGGAGCTGTTCCAGCTGCTCGCGACCTTCGGCGTGGTGCTGATCGTCGGCCAGCTGGTGGTGATCGTCTGGGGGCCGGATGCCCTGATCGGGCCGCGGGCGCCCGGCCTCGCGGGCTCGGTCGAGATCCTGGGGCAGCGCTTTCCGCAGTACGAGCTGGTCCTGATCGGGCTCGGTCCGGCGGTGCTTGGCGGCCTCACCTGGCTGTTCCGGCGCACCCGGTTCGGCATCCTGGTGCGGGCCGCGACCCAGGACCGCGAGATGGTGGCTGCCCTCGGGGTCGACCAGGCGGCGCTGTTCACCGCCGTGTTCGCGCTCGGCGCCGGCCTCGCGGCACTCGGCGGCGCGCTCCAGCTGCCGCGCGATGCGGTCACCCACGACATGGACCTGCGGATCATCGTCGATGCCTTCGTGGTCGTGGTGGTCGGCGGCATGGGCAGCGTGCTCGGCGCCTATCTCGCGGCGCTGCTGATCGGCGAGCTCACGGCGTTCGGCATCTGGGTGTTCCCGGAGATCACGCTGGTGCTGACCTTTTTGATCATGGCGGTGGTCCTGGTGGTCCGGCCTTACGGCCTGCTCGGCCGGCCCGAGCTTTCCCAAGGCGGCGCCGGCCGCGCGAGCCCGCCGCCGCTCCGGCCCCCGGACCGGCGCGCGCAGCTGGCGATGCTCGGTCTCGTGCTCGTGCTGCTGGGTTGCCGCTCCTGATCGGCAGTTATGCGCAGTTCCTGCTGATCGAGATCTTCTGCCTGGCGCTGTTCGCCCAGAGCCTGCATTTCATCATGGGCCCGGGCGGCATGGTCTCGTTCGGCCACGCCGCCTATTTCGGCCTCGGCGCCTATGGGGCGGGCCTGCTGGTCAAGCATCTGGCGGCACCGATGATCCCGGCTCTGCTCGCCGCCCCGGTCGCGGCCGGGCTCGGCGCGCTGCTGTTCGGCTGGTTCTGCGTCCGGCTCGCCGGCGTCTATCTGGCGATGCTCTCGCTCGCCTTCGCCCAGATCGTCTACGCGATCGCCTTCCAGTGGTCCGATCTCACCGGCGGCGACAACGGTCTGGTCGGGATCTGGCCCTCGGCCTGGGCCAGCTCGACCCTGGTTTTTTACTATTTTGCGTTAACGCTCAACCTGATCGCTTTGATTCTTTTGAGACTGTTCGTCTTTGCCCCCTTCGGGCTGACGCTCCGGGCGTGCCGGGATTCGCCCCTGCGCGCGGCGGCGATCGGCATCGACATCCGCACCCACCAATGGCTGGCCTTCGCGATCGCCGGCAGCTTCGCGGGTCTGGCCGGCGGCCTGCTCGCCTTTCTCAAGGGCACGATCGACCCCGGCTGGCTCGCGATCCCGCAATCGGTCGACGGCCTGGTCATGGTCCTGCTCGGCGGCGTCCAGAGCCTCGCTGGTCCCGTGGTCGGGGCCGCGGTCTATCATGGTCTTGCGATCTGGTTCGCGGCCCTGACCCGCTACTGGCCGCTGATCGTCGGCCTGATCATCGTCGCCCTGGTGCTCGTCTTCCCGCAAGGCATCGCGGGCTACCTCGCGCGTTGGCGCGACCGGGCCGAGGCGACCTGATGGCGGTCCTCGAGGTGCGCGGCCTTGCCAAGGCCTTCGGCGGCGTGCAGGCGGTCCGGGCGGTGAGCTTCGAGCTCGCGGCCGGCGAGCTGCTCGCCCTGATCGGCCCGAACGGCGCCGGCAAGACCACCTGCTTCAATTGCCTGAACGGCCAGCTGCGCCCGGACGCCGGCAGCGTCAGGCTGAACGGCCGCGAGCTGGTGGGCCTGGCACCAAGCGAGGTCTGGCGGGAGGGCGTCGGCCGGACCTTCCAGATCACGGCAGACCTTCGGCTCCATGACCGTGGTCGAGAACGTCCAGCAGGCGCTGCTCGCCAAGAATCGGCGCACGCGCAGCCTGTGGCCGCCGGCGGGGCGGCTTTATCGCGAGGAGGCGCTGGCCCTGCTCGCAAGGGTCGAGATGGCGGAGCAGGCCGGGCGCGCCTGCGCGGTCCTCGCCTATGGCGACCTCAAGCGGGTCGAGCTCGCGATCGCGCTGGCGCAGGCGCCGGTGCTGCTGCTGATGGACGAGCCGACCGCCGGCATGGCGCCGAACGAGCGTCTCGAGCTGATGGCGCTCGCGCGCGACCTGGTGCGCGAGCAGAGCCTCGCCCTGCTGTTCACCGAGCACGACATGGACGTGGTGTTCGGCCACGCCGATCGGATCCTGGTCATGAGCCGGGGTGAGCTGGTCGCCGAAGGGACGCCCGAGCAGGTCCGCGCCAATTCGAAGGTGCAGACGATCTATCTCGGGGCCGGCAGCCTCGCCCCAGCCAACGCGCGCGCCGCAGGCGCCAGGCGCCATGCTTGAGATCGCGGCCCTGCACAGCTACTACGGCCGCGCCCACATCCTGGACGACGTCAGCTTCACGGTCGGCTGGGGCGAGGTGGTGGCCCTGCTCGGCCGCAACGGCGCCGGCAAGTCGACCACGCTCAAGAGCATCATCGGCCTGGTGCCGCCGGCCAAGGGCTGGATCAGCTTCAACGGCCACGACCTGGTCGGCCGGCCGCCCTACCAGATCGCCCGCCTCGGTCTCGGCTACGTGCCCGAGGAGCGGCGCATCTTCCCCGAGCTCACGGTCATGGAGAATCTCGAGGTCGGCCGCCAGCCGCCGCGTCGGCGGGCGCCGCACTGGACGCCCGAGCGCCTGTTCGCGCTGTTTCCGAATCTGGCCGAGCTGCGGGCGCGCGCGGCCGGCCGGATCTCGGGCGGCGAGCAGCAGATGCTGACGATCGCGCGCACGCTGATGGGCAACCCGCGCGCGATCCTCCTGGACGAGCCCTCGGAGGGCCTGGCGCCGGTGATCGTCGAGCAGATGGCGGCGGCGGTCCAGGAGCTCAGCCGGGACGGCCTGACCGTCCTGCTGGCCGAGCAGAACCTGCGCTTCGCCGGCGCGGTCGCCAACCGCGCGCTGATCATCGAGAAGGGCCGGATCCGTTACCAGGGCACGCTCGCCGAGCTCGCCGCCGACGAGGCGGCGCGGGCGGCCTATCTGATGGTCTGAGCGGCCGGATCCGGATCGCCTGCGAGCCGGCTAATAGTCGAACGGGATGTACTGGAAGAGCCAGGTCTCGGTCAGGGTGCGGTGGCCGAGCTTGAGGAAGCAGCGCAGCTCGACCGGGTCGGGGCCGTCGGCGTAGAGATCGAAGAACGCCCGCCAGCTGGTGGTGCCGACCACCTGCAGGGCATAGTCGTTGTCGATCTTGCCGCGCGAGGCGCTGATCACCGGCAGGACCTTGTCGCTCTTGTGCAGCTCGGCGAGCGGGCCGCCCGCGAAGTCGATCACGAACTTGCGCGCGCCGGGCGGCCGGGGCTGGCCCGGGATGCCGCCGCGCCCGAGCCGGGTGGCGCGCACCAGGCCGACGTTGGTGGGGGGATAGGGCTCGTCCGCGAGCCAGTGCAGGCGATAGGCGAACGACCAGTGCGAGTTCGCCTCGACCGGCGCCTCGGGCAGCCAGTAGGCGACGATGTTGTCGTGGATCTCGTCGTCGGTCGGAATCTCGACCAGCTGGACGGCGCCGCCTCCCCACTCGCCGAGCGGCTCGACCCAGACGCTCGGCCGCCGGTCGTAGAACACGCCGTCGTCCTCGTAGTTCGGGAATGCGCGGTCACGCTGGAGCAGCCCGAAGCCCTTCGGGTTGTGGTCGAAGAACGAGCTGGTGCGCACGCTCGGGGGATTGTTCAGCGGCCGCCACAGACGCTCGCCGCTGCCGGTCCACAACGCCAGGCCGTCGCTGTCGTGGATCTCGGGGCGCCAGTCGGTCGCCTGGTGGCGGTTGGTCTCGCTGAACCAGAACATGCTGGTGAGCGGCGCCACGCCCATGCGGGCGATCGCCTTGCGACAGTAGAGCTCGGCCCGGATCCCGGCGACCTCGCCCTCGTGCTTGACCCAGTCGAACCGATAGGCGCCGGTCACGCTCGGGCTGTCCATGAGCGCGTAGATCAGGATGTGCGAGCTCTCCGGCTGGGTCTGCTCGAGCCAGAACTGGGTGAAGCGCGGGAATTCCTCCGGCCAGGGCATGGCGGTGTCGATCGCCAGGCCGCGGGCGGACAGGCCGTATTGATCGAGGGCGCCGGAGGTGCGGAAATAGGCCGCCCCCTGATAGGCCAGCCAGTCGGTCTTGGCGCCGGGGCCGTCCATCACCCGAAAGCCGGCGAAGCCGAGGTCGGCCGGCAGCCTCTTGTCGAGGCCGGTCTTGCCGAAGGTGAAGGCGTCGGGCGTGTAGCGGATCTCGCGAGCGCTGCCCTTGGCGACCACGTAGATCCGGACCGGCGCCTTGAAGTAGCGCCCGAGGTGGAAGAACTCGACCGGGAACGGCGCCCCGCCATCCGCCCACAACGCCCGCTCGGGCTTGAACTGGATCTGCTGATAGGCGTCGTAGTCGATGCTCTCGAGGACGTCGGGATAGCGGATCAGCGGGGCCTCGTAGGGGCGCGCGGCGAGCCGCTTGGCCTCGTCCTGCAGCCAGGCGAAATCGAACGCCCAGGCGGGCCCCAGGTCCAAGGTCTGGCTCCGGGCCGCGGGCGCCCGGAGCGCGCCGAGGGCGGCGACCACCCCGGCGCCGACCATCACGTCACGACGACGGAACATGCAGCGCTCCTGAACTGTGCCGGCGGTTGGCTGATGGCGCGACCGGTCGCATCGGCCGCCCCGGTCAGAGTCCGGCATTACTGGTTCAACGTGTCGATCCGCGGCTTCATTCCACCACTGGCACCAAACGTCGCAACCCGCCGCCCGCACCGCGCCCCGGTCGCCCCGGCGAGCGGGCGTGACATCGGTCCAGGTTTCCGGCAGGATTCCGCCAGTCTCGCCCGTGACGGTTGCTCGTCCAGAGGGCCGGCCGAGCGGCGGAGGATCCATGGATCACCGCGGGGTTGCGCTCAGACGCCGGCGGCGGGTCCGGTCGCTCGCGCGCCTGCTCGGCGGCGTCCTGCTGGGGCTGGGCCTGAGCCAGCCCTGCGCCGCCGTCGACTGGCTGGTCCTGGTGGTCGATCGCTCCAAGTCGATCGACGATCATGAGCTTGCCCTCCAGCGCGACGCCTACATCCAGCTGCTCTCGGATGCCGACGTGATCCACGCGCTCGGCCCCGCGCGGGTCGCGATCGTCGAGTTCGATACCCGCGCCGAGATCGTCGTCGACTGGTCCGATCCGGCGGCCGCGGCGCTCGCCTATCGCCACAAGGCGCCGGATGGCGCGCGCGGCCAGACCGGGATCGGCGGCGCGCTGACGACCGCGCTCGGCCTGCTCGCCGGCAAGAGCGGCCGCCGAGTGATCGACGTCTCCGGCGACGGCCGGGACAACGTCGACCACGCCCTGCTCGCCGAGTCCCGGGCGGCGGCGACCCGCCGGGCGGTCGACGTCAACGGCCTGGCGATCGTGACCGGCAAGACGCCGGACATCGACCGCTACTACAGCGGCAAGGTGGCCAACGGCTTCGTCCTGACGGTCGAGCAGCGGGCGGATTTTCTCGACGCGCTCAAGCGCAAGCTGTTCTACGAGGTCGCGGGCATCCGGCCGGATGCGTCGCCGCCCAAGGCGCACGTCGCCAGCGCGCGCGATGCCGCGCTCGCGACGCGCGTGCCGACGCCGGCGGTGCGGCGGATCGCCACGGGGCCCCGATCGGCTTCCGGCCCGCTGCGGAGAGCGCATGGCGAGCCGCGCTGACGGCATCCCCGCGTCCGAGCCGGCCACCGAGCCGTTCTGGTGGCGGGATGCGCCGCCCGAGCCGGCCGACGATCGGCCGCTGCCCGAGCGGCTCGACGTCGTGGTCGTCGGCGGCGGCTATTGCGGCCTGGCGGCCGCGCTCGAGCTGGCGCGGGCCGGTGTCCGGGTCGCGGCGCTGGATGCCGGAGCGCTCGGCGCCGGCGCCAGCACGCGCAACGGCGGCATGGTCGGTGGCGCGGTCAAGCTCGACTGGCACGACCTCGCGCGGCGGGTCGGGCCGACCCGGGCCGCAGCCATGCTCGATGGCGCCCACGCCTCGTTCGCGTTTCTCGAGAGCCTGATCGCGCGCGAGCGGCTGGATGCCGGCTACGAGCGCTGCGGCCGGCTCGTGCTCGCCCGCCATCCCGGGCAGTTCCGGGCTTTCGAGCGCCAGATACGGGCGCTCGGCAAGCGGGCCGAGGGCGTCCGCCTGGTGCCGCGCGCCTGCCAGCGGGCGGAGATCGGCTCCGACCTCTACCACGGGGGCGTGCTGATCGAGCGCGCGGGCGCCTTGCACCCGGCGCGCTTCCATCGCGCCCTCGCGGCCGCGGCCCGGGCCGCCGGCGCCCTGCTCCACGGCCAGGCGGCGGTGCACCGGCTGGAGCGGACGGCGAGCGGGTTCGCGCTCGATACCGCCCGTGGCCCGGTGCGGGCCGCCGAGGTGATCGTCGCCACCAACGGCTATACCGGCCGGCTCACGCCAACGCTGCAGCGCCGGGTCATCCCGGTCTCGAGCTACATCATCGCGACCGAGGAGCTGCCGCTGGAGCTCACCCGAAGCCTCAGCCCCAACGGCCGGATGTTCGTCGATGGCCGGCGGCTGCTGTCCTATTTCCGCCTGTCCCCGGACCGTCGACGGGTGCTGTTCGGCGGCCGGGTCAGCCTCGCCGACGTCGACGAGCGGCAAAGTGCCAGGGGCCTCCATCGGCGGCTGCTCGAGGTCTGGCCCGAGCTCGCCGGCCGGCGCGTGAGCCATAGCTGGAAGGGCGTGCTCGCCTTCACCTTCGACCGCCTGCCGCACATGGGGGTGCTGGCCGGCGGTCTCTCGGAGGGCGCGCACTTCGCCATGGGCTGCAACGGCAGCGGCGTCGCCATGGCGACCTGGCTCGGCCACCAGATTGCGCTCAAGCTGCTCGGCCGCAGCGATCGCCCCTGCCCGTTCGACGGCCCGGATTTTCCGGCCCGGCCGCTCTACTACGGCAAGCCCTGGTTCCTGCCCGCGGTCGGGGCGTGGTATCGCTGGCGCGACGCGCTCGACGGCTGGCGCGCCGGGTGATGCGCCGGCGTCCGCGGCCCGGGTCCGGCAGCGGACGCCCACTGGCCTCAGTAGGGACCGGACGGCTTGGCGCCCTGGCCGGCGGCGCCGCCCGCGCCCTTGACGGCATCGACCGCCTGCTTGGCCGCGTTCGCGAGCAGGCGACCATCGGACAGGATGGTCACGAAGCGGTAGCCCTTGTCGATGATGTGGCGGGCATAGTCGGTGCTGGCGACGTGGATGCCGGCGACCAGGCCGCGTTGCTGGCAGCCGGCCAGGATCTTGTCGAGGACCGCGACCAGATCCGGGTGCTTGAGATCGACGCGCTCCTGGTAGCCGAGGCTCTGGCTGAGATCGGCCGGGCCGACATAGACGCCATCGAGGCCAGGGGTATCCAGGATCGCGTCCAGGTTCTCGACCGCCTGGCGGGTCTCGATCATGGCCAGCGCGATCACGGTGTCGTTGGCGTGCTGGCCATAGTCGGCGCCGGCATAGAAGCTGACCCGGGTCGGCCCGAAGCTGCGGTAGCCCTTGGGCGGATAGCGGCAGGCGCCGACGAAGCGCTGGGCCTCCTCGGCCGAGTTGATCATCGGGCAGATGATGCCGTAGCAGCCGGCATCGAGCATCTTCATGATGATGCCGGGCTCGTTCCAGGGCACCCGGGCGAGCGGCGTGACGTCGCTGCTGGAGAGCGCCTGGAGCAGGGTCAGGGCGACGTCGTAGCCGATCGGCCCGTGCTGCAGGTCGACGGTCAGGCTGTCCCAGCCCTGCGCCGCCATGACTTCGGCCGCGAAGCCGTGCGGCAGCTGCAGCCAGCCGTTGACCGCGGCGCCGCCGTCGCGCCAGATCTGCCTGAGCCAATTCGGCCGCATGGTCCCTTCCCCCGCTTGCGATGATGCCGGCGCCAACCTTGCTCAGGAATGGCCACCGCGCAAGGGGCTTGCGGTCAGCCCCTGGTCAGCCCCCGCGAATCGGCCGAACCCGGTGGTGAGCTTGAGTTGCGCGCCGAGCCGGCAACTTCACCACGACCCGGAGTGCGGAAAGCTCTATATCTAGGCTCGGCGGCGCGAACTCGCGGGCGGGACCGAGATCGGGAAAGTCCAGGTGATGGATGCGAGACGGGCGGAGATCTGGCGGCGCTCGAGGCGTCTCGAGGTCGCGTGGGCCGATCCGGGCGGCGCGCGTCAGCGCCAGCCGAGCGCCCGGACCGGTGTCAACCGCGACGTGTTCCCGGGCTGTGTGAATCCTGTCCAAAGCGCGCGGTTTCGCCTAAGCTTGCGCTCGCGGCATGACCGCCGGACGCGCCCAGACCGTCCAGGCGCGGCGCCGCTTGCCAAATGCTAACCTCTGGCCGCAAGAATGCGATCCGGAAGGAGCATCCGATGACCACCGAGTTGGCTGCCATCCGGCAGGACTACGCTGCTGGTCGCCTGACCGAGGAGGATCTGCTCGCCGACCCGATCGCGCAGTTCGAGCGCTGGTTCGCGGACGCGCGGCGGGCCGAGATCCACGAGCCGAACGCCATGACCCTGGCCACGGTCGGCGCCGGTGGCCAGCCGTCGGCGCGCGTCGTCCTGCTCAAGGGCGTCGACCGGCGCGGGCTGACCTTCTTCACCAACCTCACCAGCCGCAAGAGTCGGGAGATCGAAGCCAACGCCAGGGCGGCGCTGGTCTTCTGGTGGGGGCCTCTGGCGCGGCAGGTCCGCTTCGAGGGCTTGCTCGAAGCGACCGCCGAGGCCGAGGCCGACGCCTATTTCGCGAGCCGTCCGCGCGGCAGCCAGATCGGGGCCTGGGCCTCGGCGCAAAGCAGCGTCCTGCCGAGCCGTGAGGCGCTCGAGGCGGCGGCGCGCAGCTACGGCGAGCGGTTCGCCGCCGGCCAGGTGCCCCGACCCGAGTTCTGGGGCGGCTTTCGCCTGCTGCCGGTGCGGGTCGAGTTCTGGCAGGGCCAGAGCGACCGCCTGCACGATCGGCTATGCTACATCAAGCGCGCCGATGGCGGCTGGCGCATCGAGCGACTGGCGCCTTGAGGCGATGCTGCCGGGCGGGCTGATGCGGTATCTGCGCCTCGGGCCGGCGTCATGAGCCTGGACGCGAGCGAACTGCGCCCCGCCGCGGTCGCCAACCCGCTGGCCGACGCCCCGCTCGACGCGCCGCCGAACGCCGCGGCCGCCGATCCGCATCGCGCCCTGCAGCCGCTGATCGAGGCGGCCTCCCAGACCCATGCCAAGACGGCGGTCCTGCCGGTGCCGATGCATTGGCATGGCTCGCCCTGGCTGCCCGGTCGGCTCGAGCTGCTGGTCAAGGCCCTGCTCTTTCTCGTCCCGCACGCCCGTCTGGTGGGCGCGATCTGGCGCCGGCGCGACCACGACCTGATCGTCGTCCGCGAGTTCCTGACCGTGCTGCTGCTGGTGGTCTGGCCCCTGATCTGGCCCCTGCGCCGGCGGGTCTACCTCCTCATCAACCACAACCTGCAGGAGGCGCATCGGCGCCGCCTCGAGCGCTGGGTGCTGCGCCTTTTGTACCGGACCGGGGCGCGCTTCGCCTGCTTCGAGACCACGGCCGGCTGCGCCGAGATCGGGATCGTCCCGGATCCCGAGCGCTTTTTGGTCCTGCCGCATCCGCTCGCGGGCGCGATCGTCACCCGGCCAGCGACGCCGGCGGCGGGTGAGCCCGTGGTCGGGGTGATCGGCGCGGTGCGCGCGGAGAAGGGCTCGGAGGCGATGCTCCAGGCGCTCCTGCAACTACGCCGGCAGGGCCGATTGCCGGTCCGCCTGGTCCTCGGCTGTCCGGAGGCCGACGTGCGCGCGTCCTGGCAGTGCCAGGGCTTCGAGGTGATCGACACCAGCAGCCGGGCGGCCTATCTGGCGGCCCTGGACCTGTGCGACGTCGTGATCCTGAACTACCAGCGGGAGCGCTATCTGTACCGGCCGAGCGGGGTCGCGGCCGATGCGCTCTCGCGCGGCGCGGCCGTGGTCTGCCCGGACTTCCCGCTGATGCGTCTGCAACTCAGCGCGCCGGCGGCGGTCGGCGCGGTGTTCGGCAGCCTCGACGAGCTCGCGGCGGCGACGATGCGGGCGCTGGCGCTGCGGCCGACCCTGGGCGACGCGCTCGCGGCCCATCAGCGCGCCCGCGACCCGGCGGCGCTCGCCCGTCTGCTCGACGCCTTCGTCGCCGGCACCCTCGGGCGGCGCGCCGGCTGAGCGTTCAAGACGACCGTCGCTCGGCGCCGATCCAGGCCCAGCCGCGCCGCAGCAGGCCCGGCACGATCGGCTTGAACCCGTGGCGGTGCAGCGCCCACCACAGACCGACCAGGATATAGCCCTCGACGGTCACGGTCACCCAGGCCATGCCGAGCGCCCCGAAGCGTGGCACCAGGGTCAGGGCGAGCACCAGATTGAGCACGGTTGCGGACAGAATCACGACGTTGAGCGGGCGGTCCAGGCCATGGGGGACCAGCCACTGGCTGACCAGGGCGGCGTTCAGGACGATCAGCGGCACGATCACCGCCATGACCCGCATCACCGCGACCGCGGCCTCGTATTGCGGCCCGAAGAACAGGTCGACCAGCCAGGGGGCGGCGACCCCGATCGCGATCCCGAAGCTGAGCCCGACCAGGGCCATGAGCAGGATGCTGAGGCCGGCCAGCGCTTTCGCCTGGTCGGGGCTGTGCCCGACCAGATGCGACAGGCGCGGCAGCAGGGCGACGTTGATCGGCTGCAGCAGCCAGGCCGCCGGCCGACAGAACTTCTCGCCGGCGACGAAGAACGCGACCTGCTGCGGTGCCACCAGCAGGCCGAGCAGAAAGGCGTTGCCGGCGGTGTGCATCATGACCGAGATCCGCATCAGGAACATGCTCGCGCCGAGCTTGAGCGTGCGTCTGATCAGCCCGAGGCTCAGCCTGCCCGGCCGGGTCTCGCGCAGCACCAGCGTGTAGCCGGCGCCGGCCGAGACCAGCGACGCGCCGGCGCTCGCCGCCAGGACCAGCCAGCCGTCGGCGGGCCCGTGCACGAGCAGGAACACCATCGCCGTGCCGAGCAGCTTGGCGATGGTGTCGATGCCGGCGATCAAGGCGATCCGTTCCTGGCCGGTGAAATACCAGATCGGAGCCATGCCCTGGCAAACGGCAAAGGCGAGGCCGGCCCAAAGCAGCAGCGGTTGCTCCCGAAAGGCCGGCACCAGCAGCTGGACCGTGAGCGCCATCAGGGTCACGGCGCCGGCCAGCAGCAGCTGCGCCCCGAGCACGCCGGCCACCAGCTCGCTCAGGCGGCCCGCCTGCTGACGACCCTGGGCGACCGCGCGCGTGCCGGAGAACTCGAAGCCGTACTCGACCGTGACGATGCCGTACATGGCGAACGCCTGGGCGAACGCCACGAGGCCCCAGCCGGTCGGACCGAGCACCCGGGCGAGATAGGGGATGACCACCAGCGGCAGCAGCTGGTTGACCACGCGCACGCCATAGAGCGCCAGGATGTTGCGCACCAGCTGCCGCCGGACCAGGCCTTTGAGGCGCTCGATCACGGCTCACGCTCCCGGCAACCAAGATGGGCGCGGGTGCGGCATCCAAGATCGGCCCGGCCAAGCGGGTCGCCGGCGGGTTTCGGGGCCGCGGCCGGCGGTGCCCGCTCGCCCGGCCGCCGGCCGCGTCCGGCCTTGCCCGACCGTCGGCCGCGCCTTATGTGCATGGCGATCACCGGGCGAGGGCGTGAGCCATGAGCGGCGAGAGCGTGAGCAGCGACCGGATCGTGTTCATCACCGGCGCCAGCCGCGGCATCGGCCACGCGACCGCGATGTACTTCGTCAATCAGGGCTGGCATGTCGTCACCTGCTCGCGCGAGGCGGTGCCGCCGGAATGCGCACGCAGCGACCGGCACGCTCATATCACGGCCGACCTGTCCAAGGTCGAGGACCTCGAGATCGCGATCGACCATCTGCTCGAGCTGCTCGGCGACCGGCCTCTGCAGGCCCTGGTCAACAACGCCGGCTTCTCGCCCAAGGGCGAGGCGGGCAAGCGGCTCGGCTGCCTGGACGGCGGTCTCGCGCTCTGGCAGGAGGTGTTCGCGATCAACCTGTTCTCGCCCGTGTTCTTCGCGCGCGCGCTCGCCGAGCGGCTGCAGGGCGGCGACGGCACGATCGTCAATCTGACCTCGATCGCCGGTCATCGGGTCCATCCCTTCGCCGGCAGCGCGTACAGCATCTCGAAGGCGGCGCTGTGGGCCCTGACCCGGGAGCTCGCCGCCGACCTCGCCCCGCTCGGCATCCGGGTCAACGCGGTCTGTCCCGGCGAGATCAACACCGCCATCCTGTCGCCCGGAACCGACCAGCTGGTGTCACGGATTCCCCTCCGGCGCCTCGGCTCACCGGCCGAGGTCGCGGCGGTGATCTACTATCTCTGCAGCCCCGAGGCGTCCTATGTGACCGGTGCCGAGATCCCGGTCAACGGCGGCCAGGACGTCTACTAACGGGTGAACACGGCGCCCCGCGCTCACGCGACCGCCGCCCGGGCTTGCCCGGCGAGCTCGGCGGCGACCTGATCGAGCGCCCGGCCGACGACATCGAACAGGAAGTCGACCTCGGCCGGCCGGATGATCAGCGGCGGGCAGAAGGAGATCGTGTCGACCAGCGGGCGCAGGATGACGCCCTGGTCGAGCGCCCGTTGCACCACCCTGGCCCCGACCGTGAGCTCGGGCGCGAACGGGAGCCGCTGGCTGCCGTCGGCCATCAGCTCGATCGCACCGACCAGACCGACCGAGCGCGCGTCGCCGACCAGCGGATGGCCGGCGAGATCCCGGATGCGCCGGGCGAACTGCGGGGTTCGCGCGCACACCTGGCCCAGAATGTCATCCTCCTCGTAGATCTGAAGCGTGCGGAGGGCCACCGCCGTGCAGACCGGGTGACCGCCAAAAGTGAAGCCGTGGCCGAAGGTCCCGATCTTGCGGCTCTGCGCGAGCAGCACCTCGTGCATCGGCGCGCCGATCAGGACCGCGCCGATCGGCTGATAGCCCGCGGACAGCGCCTTGGCGACAGTGATCAGATCCGGCCGGATGTCGTAGGTCTGGCAGCCGAACATCTGCCCGGTGCGGCCAAAACCGGTGATCACCTCGTCGGCGATCAGGAGCACGTCGTACTTCCTGAGGACCGCCTGGACCTTCTCGAAATAGCCGGCCGGCGGCAGGATCACCCCGCCCGCCCCCATCACCGGCTCGGCGATGAAGGCGCCGATCGTGTCCGGGCCCCTCGCGCAGGATCAGTCGTTCCAGACTGTCCGCGAGGCGCGCACCGAACGCGGCCTCGCTCTCGCCGGGCTCGGCGAAGCGATAATAATGCGGGCAGTCGGCGTGCAGGATACCCTGGAGCGGCAGACCGAAGTCCCGGTGCAGCATGCGGCAGCCCGGTCAGGCTGGCGCAGGCGAGCGTGACGCCGTGATAGGCGCGCACGCGTGAGATGATCTTGATCTTCTGAGGCTTGCCCAGCGCGTGGTGGTAGTAGCGGACCAGCTTGACGGCGGTGTCGTTGGCCTCGGAGCCGGAGTTCACGAACAGCACCTTGGACATCGGCACCGGCGCCAGGGCGAGCAGGCGCTCGGCCAGCTCGATCGCGGGCGCATAGGACTTGCCGCCGAACATGTGGTAGCTCGGCAGGCGCTTCAGCTGCGCCTCGGCAGCTTGCACCAGCCGGGCCTCGCTGAAGCCGAGCGCCGCGCACCAGAGGCCCGCCATGCCCTCGAGGTAGCGGCGACCCTCGGCGTCGATCACGTAGACGCCCTCGCCGCGGTCGATCACCAGCGGCCCCGCCTCGGCATGCTCGGCGAGGTTGGTGAACGGATGGACCAGGCTCTCCCGGTCCCGGGCGGCCAGGGAATGCGCGCGTGTCATGATGCAGCTCCTGCCGTGTGCAGCCGGCGGTGGCGCCCGATTGACGTCGGGTCGAGGCACCGGCGGCCATCACAACCTGCAATAGCGGACAAAGGTTAACGCGCAGTTAACTGGTCCCGGCTCGCTATGGCCGTCGGGCGTCCGGTGCGGGCAGCGCCAGGAGGTCGACATGGCCGACGGTGAGCCGCAGCTGGCCGGCGGCGAGCTGCCGGCGCCGGAGCGCGGCCCAGGGCTCGGGGGGCGCGTCCGGCTTGGCGACCGCGGCGATCACGCCTTCGAGCGTGGCCGCGAGCAGCGGCGCGTCGGCGGCACCGAGCCGCCAGTCGGAGGTCGCCATGGAGACGCGCTGGCCCCCGGCCTCGAGGCGGCTCGCGAAGTGAAACGCGGCAGCCGCTCCGAGCGCGGGGCCGAAGCCCTTGTCGGTCCGCTGGTGGGCGAGAAAGCGCTGGCGGATCGCCTCGTCACCAGCCGCGGCCGGCTGCCAGGTGAGGCGGCCGTCGAAGGTCAGCGCGATCAGCACCGCACGCCCGCGACACCAGCGGGCGACGCGCTCGAGCCAGGTCGCAGACGCGAGATCGAGCAGCGCCGAGGCAGTGACGCCGGTGCAGCCCTCGAGGTCGGGGAGCCGTCTGGCGAGGTCGAGGGTCTGGAACCGGGCATCGACCGCCAGGCGGGCCTGCTCGAGCAGCGCCGGGTCGTGATCGACCAGCCGCCAGCGCTGTCCGGCCGGCAGGCGCGGCGCCAGATAGCGGAGATTGCTGCCGGTGCCGCAGCCGAGGTCGATCAGACGCGGCGCCGGCCCGACCGCTTTGGCGAACTCGGCTGCCAGAGACGCGCTCCGGGCGGCGTGATCGTAGGGCTCGCGCAGCCGCAGCCAGTCCGCCTGGAAGCGGCTCACGCCCGGACTGCCAGGTCGAGCTGGGCCGCGAAGGTGCCTGCGGCATCGGCCCAGCTCGGCAGCGTCGAGCGCGCGGCGCGCGCCCCCGCGGCGAGCTCTTGGCGCAATCCCGGCTCAGTCAGCACGCGCCGAAGCGCCGCCGCCAGCGCCGCCGGAGCGCCGGGCGGCACCAGGATGCCGGCGGCCGCGGGCACCGTGTCCGGGATCGCACCGGCGGTGGTCGAGACGATCGGCAGGCCGCGGGCGAGCGCCTCGGCCAGCGCCATGCCGTAGCCTTCGTGATGGGACGCCAGCACGAACAGATCGGTCGCGGCGTAGAAGGGCTGCAGGCCGGCCTCGGGCTGCTCGCCGATCAGCCGCACCCGGTCCTCGAGGCCCAGGCGCCGGACCGCGGCCCGGATCGCCGTCGCGGTCGGCGGGTCGCGATCCGGGCTGCCGACGCAGGTGAGCCGCCAGGCGAGATCGCGAAGGCCGGCGAGCGCCTCCAGCAGCACCAGATGGCCCTTGCGCGGGGTCAGCGAGGCGACGCACAGCAGGGCCACCCCGGGTCCGCCCGAGCCGCGGGCGAGCGGGGCGGCTTCGGTGCCCGGCAGGACGACGCCGACCCGCGCCGCGGCGACGTCGTAGCCGGCAAGGTCGCGGCGGGTCTGCGGGCTGGTCACGATCACCCGCGAGGCGGCCGCGAGCAGGCGCCGCTCGAGGCGCGCGAGCGCCTCGGCATCGGCGACGCCGAGCCCGGTCTCGAGCGCCAGCGGATGATGGACCAGCGCGACCCATGCCGGCGGCAAGGCGAGATCGGCAAAGGCCGGGAGCGCGAGGCCGTCGATCACCGGCAAGGCCTCGATGGCGTGCAGGGCTTCGCGCGCGGCCTCGATGGCGAGGTCGTCGACCAGCGGAAAACGGCCGGCGAGCTCGTGGACCGTGACCGGCCAGCCGAGCGCGCGCAGACCCTGGACGATCCGGCGATCGTAGATGTAGCCGCCGGTCCGCTGGTCGAGCGGGCCCGGAACGACGAGCTCGACCCCGTCCGTCATGGCGCCCCCAGCCGGGTCTCGTAGCTCGCCCAGGCGATGTGCGATTTGCCGAGCGTCACCTTGATGCCGGCGAGCGCGCCCCCGGCCTCGTCGCCGAGCGCGCCTTCGAGAATCCGGGCCCGCACCTGCTCGGCGATCGCCTGCGCCAGCACCTCGGTCGTGGTGTTGCGGCCGCGGAAGGCCTCGAGCTCGTCGAGATTGCGGTAGTTCAACGGCGCCAGGACCGCCTTCAGCAGCTCGCTCACGAGGCCGATGTCGGCGACGATGCCATCCGCATCGAGGTCCGGGCGCTGGAGCTCGAGGTCGACCACGAAGGTCGCGCCATGCAGGCGCCGGGCGGGGCCGAACACCTCGCCCTTGAAGCTGTGGGCGATCATGATGTGATCCCGGACGGTGAGCCGAAACATCATTTTCTCTCCGACGGTTATGGGTAGCTTATCAGCTGACACATGATGTTGCTCGGGCGGGCGGCCAGCGTCGCCATCACGTCCGGGAGACGGGCGAACGGCGCCGGCGGCGCGAGCAGGGCATCGAGGCACGGGTCGGTCAGCAGATCGAGCGCCAGCGTCAGGCGGCGGTGATGGTCCCAGCGGCTGCGTCGGGCGCGCGCGACCGCGCCGACCTGGCTCGAGATCAGGCGCAGGCGCCGGCTGTGGAACGCCTCGCCCAGCGGCAGTGCCACCGCCCGGTCGCCGTACCAGCTGAGCTCGATGATTTTGGCTTCGAAGCCCGCCAGTTCCAATGCCCTCGCCAGGCCGTCGGCGGCGCCGCTCGCGTGGATGACGAGGTCCCGATTGCCCTGGGCGCTGTCCGGGAAGGCGAAATCGACGCCGAGCGCCGCCGCGATCCCGGCTTTCTGGGGATCAATGTCGATCAGCTGGACTTCGATCGCCGGGATCCGGGCGAGCAGCGCCGCCGCCAGCGCCCCGACCACGCCCGCGCCGATCACCGCGACCCGATCGCCGATCCGGGGGGCGGCGTCCCAGAGCCCGTTGAGCGCCGTCTCCATGTTGGCCGCCAGTGACCGCGCGCGTGTCCGGCACGGCATCCGGCAGCGGGACCACCGCCGCCGCCGGCACGACGTAGCGATCCTGGTGCGGATACAGGCAGAAGACGCGCCGGCCGATCAGCTCGGGCGCTCCTGCCACGACCATGCCGACCGAGCTGTAGCCGTATTTGAGCGGCAACCCGAAGCCGCCCGCCTGGAACGGCGCCCGCATGGCCTCGTGCTGGCTCGCGGGCACGCGGCCCTGAAAGACCAGCGTCTCGGTGCCGCGGCTGATGCCGCTGAACCGGGTCTCGACCAGCACCTCGCCGGCGCCGGGCGGCGCGAGCGGCTCCCGGCGGAGCTCGCCGCGGCCGGGGGCCGCGATCCAGAAGGCGGTCGCCTCAGGCATCGAACCGGCACTCGAACAGCAGGTCCTCGCCGAGCACGAAGCGCCGGACCTCGGGGCGGAGCCCGGCACTGACCCGCTCGACCTCGGGGAGCGTGATGCTCGGCCGCCCGGAGCCGATGATCAAAGGCGCGACCGTGATCTGCAGGCGATGCAGGCAGCCGGCGGCGAGAAAGCGCGAGACCGTGATCCCGCCGCCCTCGACGAACACCCGCCCGAGCCCGCGCGCTGCCAGGCAGGCCAGCACCGCCCGCGGGCCGAGGCTGCCGTCCCGGGTCGGAACCCCCAGGACGTCGGCCTGCCCGAGGCGCTCGCCGGGTGTCGCCAGATTTTCGGCGCAGAGCAGCAGGCTCGGGGCTTCGCCATCGGTGAACACGCGGTAGTCCGGCCCCAGCCGGCGCCGGGTATCGAGCACGACCCGGACCGGATGCGGGCCGGGCACGGCCCGCACCGTGAGCTGGGGATCGTCCTGGCGGACCGTGCCGGCGCCGACCACGACCGCATCGAACAGCGCCCGCATGCGGTGGTTGTGGACGATGTCCTCTTCGCCCGTGACCCAGTGCGAGGCGCCGTTGGCGGCGGCGATCCGACCGTCCAGGCTCTGGCCGAGATGGGCGACCACGAACTGCCCGGGCGTGCCCTGGCAGAGCGGCAGATAGAGCGCGAGCAGACGCCGCGCCGGCTCATCGGCAGCGGTCGCCGGTGGAAATAGATCGGCCGGCGCCGGCGTCATTGTCCCATCGGGATCGGATCCGGTCGGCGGCGTGCCGCTCCGGGTTCGGGTCAGCGACAACAACCAACGCCAGGCGGCTGGTTCGTCCACGGCCGGGTCCGTTGCGATGCCGCGGCACCATGCCGCTGGCGGGGGCGAAACCGAGTTCCTTAGATTAACCTCTTGGGGGGACGCAGCAACTCATGGCGGATTCATCGGCCCGGGTCCGGTCGCTCGCCGGCCGGACGGCTGACGACCCGGTCGTCGGCATCCTCGCGGTCGCGGCCGTGACCGCGGCGCTCGGCGGCCTGCTCGCCGGTCAGGCCGAGTGGCAGAGCGCGCACGTGCTGGCCGGCTGGCTCGCCTATGCCCTGCTCGGCGGCATCGTCCTGGCGCTGGCGAGCCTCCGGCTCGGCCGCGCACCGTTCGGGCTCGCCAATCAGGTCACGCTGCTGCGCTCCGGCCTGGTCTGCCTGGTCGGCGGCGCGCTGCTGGCGAGCGGCCATGCGCCGAGCATGAGCTGGAGTCTGGCCGGGCTGATCGCCGCCGCCCTCGGCCTGGATGCCGTCGATGGCTGGCTCGCCCGGCGGCTGCGGCTGGTCTCGGCCTTCGGCGCCCGCTTCGACGTCGAGGTCGACGCGCTGCTGCTGCTGATCCTGGCGCTGTTGGTCTGGCAGGCGCAGCAGGTCGCCGCCTGGGTCCTGGCGATCGGCCTGTTGCGCTACGGCTTCGTGCTCGCGGGACAACTCCTGCCCTGGCTGAACGCACCGCTGCCGCCCAGCCGCCGGCGTAAGGCGATCTGCGCCCAGCAGGGCATCACCTTGCTGGTCTGCCTGCTGCCGCCGGCGACGCCCGCGCTCGCGAGCGGAGCGGCGGCGGTCGCGCTCGCAACGCTGGTCGCCTCGTTCGCGCTCGACGTCTCCTGGCTGGCGCGCCGGGCCGGCCCCACATCGAGGAAGCTGACCGAGCAAGCTTGATCGCCGGGCGCGCTGCGCCATACTCGGCGAAGGGTCGTCTCGAGGAGGACGCGCGTGGAGCTGACGGATCTGGAGAGCGCTGCGGCGCGCATGGTCGTGGTCGATCGCGCGGCCGGCGACCTCCGGCGCGGCGGGTTCGTCGTGCTCGAGGGCGAGCGCGGCGTGGCGCTCACCCAGGCGGCCGAGACCGTGACCGAGGACAGCCTGGCGATCCTCAGGCGGCTCGCCGACGGCCACGCCAGCCTGGCCCTGACCGGGCCGCGGGCGCGCGCGCTCAAGCTCGCGACCTCGGGGTCGGGTGTGATCACCCTGCCGCTCGACCGCCGGACCGGCGCCGAGATGGTTCGCTGGCTGGTCGATCCGACCTACCCGCGGCCGACCACTCTGCCGGGCAGCATCGCCCCCCATCGGATGGCCGATGGCAGCTACGCGGCGGCCGCGGTGACCCTCTCGAAGCACGCCCAGCTGCTGCCGGCGGCGCTGACCGCGACCTTGCCGGCGGAGCAGGCCGGGGCGCTCGAGCGGTTCGCTGCCGACCGGCAGCTGCTGCGGGTCGAGGCGAGTGCTATCGCCGACTACGCCCTGCTCGCCGCAACCACGCTGCGGCCGGTCACCGAGGCGCGCGTACCGCTCGAGGCAGCCGAGGATGCCCGCGTGATCGGCTTCCGGCCGGCCGACGGCAGCGCCGAGCAGTTCGCGATCGTGATCGGTCAGCCCGCGGCCGATCAGCCGGCGCTGTGCCGGGTGCATTCGGAGTGCTTCACCGGCGATCTTCTGGGCTCGTTGCGCTGCGACTGCGGCCCGCAGCTCCGCCAGGCGCTCGAGCTCATGGGCGCCGCCGGCCATGGCGTCCTGATCTACCTCGCGCACGAGGGCCGCGGCATCGGCCTGATCAACAAGCTGCGCGCCTATCAGCTCCAGGACGCCGGGCTCGACACTTTCGATGCCAACCAGCAGCTCGGCTTCGAGCCCGACGAGCGCAGCTACCGGGCGGCCGCGGTCATGCTCGGCCATCTCGGCATCCAGCGGGTCCGGCTGCTGACCAACAATCCGGCCAAGGTCGAGGCGCTGAGCCGGGAAGGCATCGACGTGGTCGAGCGGGTGCCGCACGCGATCGCGCCGACCCGCCACAATCACGCCTATCTCGCGACCAAGGCGCGCCGCTCCGGCCACCTGCTCAAAGGCCTCACGGGATGACCGAGGAGCTGTTCCGGGAGGATTCCTACCTCGCCCGCTGCGACGCCCTGGTGGTCGCGCTGGACGGGCTCAACCTCTACCTCGACCGGACCGTGCTCTACCCGACCGGCGGCGGCCAGCCGGGCGATCGCGGCCGCCTGATCCTGGGCGGCGGCAACGCGCTCGCGGTCGAGGACACGCTGAAGGGCGCGCAGGGCATCGCCCATCGGCTCGCCGAGGGCAGCACGGCGCCCGATCCCGGCGCGCAGCTGGTGGCCGAGGTCGACTGGCCGCGCCGCCATCGCCTGATGCGGATGCACAGCGCGATGCATCTGCTGTGCGCTGCGGTCGGGTGCCCGGTGACCGGCGGTCAGGTCGGCGAGGCCAAGAGCCGGCTCGACTTCGACCTCCAGGGTCAGGCCGTCGACAAGGACGAGGTCGCCGAACGGATCGCCCGCTGGATCGCCGAGGACCACAGGGTCCGTCACTACTGGATCGATGCCGACGAGCTCGAGGCGCGCCCCGAGCTGGTGCGCACCATGTCGGTCCGGCCGCCGACCGCGGGCGGCCGGGTCCGCCTGGTCGAGATCGCAGGCATCGACCTCCAGGCCTGCGGCGGCACCCACGTCCGCTCGACCGCCGAGATCGGTTTTCTCCAGATTGGCAAGCTCGAGAACAAAGGCCGCCAGAACCGCCGCATCAGCCTGACATTGGTCGAGTAGCCGACGCCGCCGACTGGCCGCTGATGCGACGAGCGGCGAGATTGGTTGCTGTTCCCGGCTCAGGGGGCAACGTGCCCGAGATCAGTCGATTTTTCGGCATCGTTATCGCAATGTTCTACAATGATCATCCGCCACCGCATTTTCACGTGAGGTACGGGCATCAGCGGGCGATCATCGACATCGAGACGCTGTCGGTGCTCGAGGGATCGTTGTCACCGCGCGTGCTGGGCCTCGTGATCGAATGGGCGGCCCGCCATCGGCGCGAGCTTCAAGCCAACTGGCGACGCGCCCGCCGCCACGCCCGACTCGCCCCGATCCCACCGCTGGAGTAGGCCTTCATGATCAAGGATATCGTCGAGGTTGAAGCTATCGGCGGCCATCGGCTTCGGCTCCGGTTCGAGGACGGCATCGAAGGGGAGATCGACGTCGCTGCGCTGGTACCGTTCGAAGGGGTCTTCGCGCCGCTTCAGGAAGCCGCAGCCTTCGCCGCGGTTCGCGTCAACCCCGAGCTCGGGACGATCTGCTGGCCGGGTGGCGCGGACCTCGACCCCGACGTGCTCTATGCTCTGATCAAGGGCGACCCGCGGCCGGACCTCAGTCGCGGCCGGCTAAAGACCGCTTAGGCGACCCAGGCCCGCTGCGGCTGGCGGTCGATCGAGCGTGCGGTCCGGCCGCGCGCGGCGTGACAGTCTCACCGACGCGCGTAGCGCAGCCGGCCGTCGTCGTCGAGGGAGCGGCGCAGCCGGCCTTCGGCCAGCAGGTAGTGGAGATGGGCCAGGCTTTCGCCGAGGGCGAACTGCAACTGGTGGGTGTCCAGCTCGCGCTTGAATAGCTGCGGCATGACCTCGGTCGCGGTGACCGGGCGCGTGCAGGCCGCGAGCGTCGCCTCCAGGCGTTCGGCGTGGTGGGCGACCAGCTGATCGATCCGGACGTGCAGGCCGCGGAACGGGCGGCCGTGCGAAGGCAGCACCAGGCAGTCGTCGGGCAGCTCGCGAAAGCGTTCGAGCGATGCCAAAAAATCGGCGAGCGGGTTGGCCTCCGGCTCGGCCGGCCAGACCCCGATCACCGGCGAGATCCTGGGCAGGATCTGATCGGCGGCGATCAGGACGTTGCGCTCGGCGCTGAACAGGCAGACCATCTCGGGCGCGTGCCCCTGACCGACGATCACCCGCCACTCGCTCCCCGCCAGGCGGAGCCGGTCGTCGTCGCGCAGCCGGCGGAAGCGGGCCGGCGGCTCCGCCACCCGGCGGCGATAGAGGTTGCCGCGCGCCGCCCGCTCCGCCACCAGCTCCTCGTCGAGCCCGGCGCGGCGGTCGAACGCGCGCCCGGCGTCGACGAACCCCTCGCTCGTGTCCAGCGCCAGAAGCCGGCCGTTCAGCCATTCGGTGTGGCTTGCCAGCAGTTCTGCCCCGGTCTCGGCGCACAGCCAGCCCGCAAGCCCGAGGTGGTCGGGATGGAAATGGGTCGCCAGGACCTGGGCGACCGGCCGGCCCGCCAGGAAGCCCCGCAGCAGCTGCCGCCAGCGCTCCCGGCTGCGCTCGTCGGCGACGCCGGTATCGATGATCGTCCAGCCAGGAACTTCTTCGAGCAGCCAGACGTTCACATGATCGAGGGCGAAGGGCAGCGCGAAGCGCGCTCCGGCGAGGCCGGGCACCAGCTCGCGTGGCTCGTCGTCGACGTTGAGGTCGACCGCTTCATAGGCGATGGCCGCCGCCGGCACGCACACACCAACCTCGGACACGATGCCTCCTGCCTCGATTTTGCGCTGCAACATGAGCCGCCGGAGCCTACGCGCTGGGCCGTGCGCCTGGCAAGGGCGGCGTTCCGATGTTGAAAGTAGTTGTATAATTGAGAAAGTATACTATAATAGGTTGCATCTGGCGAATCTGATCGCGGGGGCCAGGTTGACCGCTGCCGTTGCCACTGCCGATCGCGACCGATGACCGCTGCGGCCGAGGCCGATCCGGCGGCGACTGCCCGGCGCATGGTCCGCGGGGTGGCGCGCGCCGCCCTCGGCACTCTGCTGGCCACGGCCGCGGGTGCGCCCTACGTGTCGCTCGCGAACGTCGCCACCGACCACGATGGCGCACAGCCGGAACCTCGCCGCCGATCCGCGCGCGTCGCTCCTGTTCGACGACAGCGGCGCGCGCGAGGACCCGCTCGCGGGCGAGCACGTGACCGTGCAGGGGCGGCTCGCGCGGAGCGAGGAGCCGCGCCACCGCCGCCGCTACCTGGCCCGCCATCCGGTCGCGGCCATGTACGCCGACTTCAAGGATTTCAGCTTCTACCGCCTCGCGGTCGAGCGCGCTCATCTGGTCGCCGGCTTCGGCCGCATCTGCGATCTGCGGCGCGGGCAGCAGGTGGCGCGCCTGACCTTCGCGCAGCCGGTGATCGATGCCGAGCGCGCGCGCCGAGCTCGTCCGCCTGGTTCGATCGGCACGCTCGCGTCTCGGGGCCAGCGTCCTGATGGCGACGCAGGGGTCCGCGGGGCGGGTGCTGGAGCGTGGCCAGCCGGTGAGCGCGCGACGCGCGCGCGCCTGGCGCCAAGAGGAGGCAGACGTCGTGAAGCAGATCGGTCCTGTCATCAGCCGGCACGGGCTCGACCATCTCGGCCTCGAGGGGGTCGCTCGCGTGCGCTGGAACCTGCCGGTGCCGGCCTTGGTGCAGTTCGCGGTCGCCGGCGCCGAGGGTCGTCTGGTCGCCGGGGGCGCCTTGAGCACCGTCACCGGGCGCCACACCGGCCGGGCGCCGCGCGACCGGTTCATCGTCGAGCGGCCGGAGGTCCGGGATACGATCGACTGGGGCAAGGTCAACCAGCCGATCGCCCCCGAGGCCGCCGCCCGCCTCTGGGCCAAGGCCAGCGGCTACACCCGCGGCCGCCAGCTCTACGTCCAGGATCTGTACGCCGGCGCCGATCCGGCGCATCGCCTGCGGGTCCGGGTGGTCACCGAGACCGCCTGGCACAGCCTGTTCGCGCGCAACATGTTCCGGGTGCCGCCGCCAGAGGCGCTGGCCGACTTCGCGCCCGACTTCACCGTCCTGCAGCTGCCGAGCCTGCGCGCCGACCCGGAGACCGACGGCACCCATTCGCCGACCGCGATCCTGCTCGACCTGGTCGCGAAGAAGCTCTTGATCCTCGGCACCAGCTACGCCGGCGAGATCAAGAAGTCGATCTTCGGCGTCCTCAACTATTTCCTGCCGGAGCAGGGGGTGCTGCCGATGCACTGCTCGGCCAATGTCGGCGAGCGGGGCGACGTCGCCCTGTTCTTCGGCCTGTCCGGCACCGGCAAGACCACCCTGTCGGCGGACCCGGGCCGGACCCTGATCGGCGACGACGAGCACGGCTGGGGCCATTCGGGCGTGTTCAATTTCGAGGGCGGCTGCTACGCCAAGGTGATCGACCTGTCGGCCGAGGACGAGCCCGAGATCCACGCCGCCTCGACCCGCTTCGGCGCGATCCTGGAGAACGTGGTCGCCGATCCGCTGACCGGCGTGGTCGACTTCACCGACGACCACCTGACCGAGAACACCCGGTCCTCCTACCCGCTCGACTTCATCCCCAACGCCAGCGCCACCGGCATGGCCGACCATCCGGGCCACATCGTGATGCTGACCGCGGACGCCTATGGTGTCCTGCCGCCGATCAGCAGGCTGACCTCCGAGCAGGCGATGTACCACTTCCTGTCCGGCTACACCGCGCGGGTCGCCGGCACCGAGCAGGGGGTGAAGGAGCCGCAGGCGACCTTCTCGACCTGCTTCGGCGCGCCCTTCATGCCGCGCCATCCGACCGTCTATGCGCACATGCTGCGCGATCTGATGCGCCACCACGAGGCCGACTGCTGGCTGGTCAACACGGGCTGGAGCGGCGGGCCCTACGGCACCGGTGAGCGGATCCGGCTCGCCCACACCCGCGCCATGCTACGCGCCGCGCTGAGCGGCAAGCTCTACGGCGTCGCCCTGCGCCGCCATCCCGAGCTCGGCCTGATGATGCCCGAAGCCTGCCCCGGCGTGCCGAGCGAGATCCTGAACCCGCAGGCGACCTGGCGCGACGCTCAGGCCTACGACCACAAGGCGCGCGAGCTGGCGAGGCGCTTCGAGACCAATTTCAGGGCCTTCGCGCCGCATGTCAGCGAGGAGGTCAGGGCCGCAGCGATCCACGCTCTGGTGTAGGGCCAAGGGGGGCCTGCGCCGGGCTTGGCACGGGAATTGCGTGATCCGGGTCGATGGCGGTCCCGGCCGCATGTCGTTCCCCTGGGCGGCCCGGGCAAGATCCATCCTCGCTTCCCTTCTTTGGGCGAATCCTCAGCTCCGGCCCCGCCTCACTCCGGCGGGGCCGTTTTTTTTCGGGAGCTGCTCAGTTGCTGGGCAGGTGCTGCCAAGCTTCGAGGCGCAACCGGACCGCGCGGGTCACGGGCTCTTTGCCGTACCTGCCTCGGCGAGCGGCGCGCCGGCGATGAAGGTCTGCCAGGCGAACCAGTAGGCGATGTGGCCCGGCAGCCGCTCGAGCCGGCGCCCGTCCGCAGCCAGCAGGGCGTCCTCCTCGACCCGCCAGTCCTGGCCGTCCGCGCGCACCATCATGGCATCGGCGCCGCCCTCGAACGTCCGGCCCTCCGAGCGGTAGGCGCGCACGGTCCGGGTCGCGGCGTCGCCGATCAGGACCACGTCGAGGTCGCCGACCCGGTCGTTGATCACGCGGGCGTCTTTGAAGCTGTCGAGCGGCCAGGCGCGCTGATGTCCATCCGCCCGGAGCGCGAAAACGTAGGCCTTGGGCGGCAGACGGTGATCCGGCACGAGGGCCGGAAACATCAGCTGGTCGCTCGCGAAATAGGCACCGTAGGGCTGGCCCGGCGTGTAGTCGCGATCGAAGCCGGTCTCGAGCGACAGGACCCGGGTCTTGGGATGAGCCGCCAGCCAGTCGTGCCAGCTGGCGATCGTCACCGGCAGCACCTTGAGCTCGATCCCGGAGCCGGTCAGCGGCCCGACCACCGGCCGGCCGGTGAACTGGTTCCAGAGGCTCTTGGTCGCCTGGTCGTACATCAGCTTGTTGGAGCGATAGAGGAAGCCCGAGGAGCCGAACACGAAGGGCTCGGCGCGGCCCGGCACGCGGGCGTCGTAGAGGATGCCCGAGCCGCAGAGCGTGCAGTAGGCGAGCGTCACCGGCACGCCGCCCACCACGTCGTTGAACATCTCGTGCCAGTCGAGGATGCGCAAAGGATAGGCGCGCGCGTCGCCGTTGATCTCGACCCCGAACACCAGCTCGTCCTCGGTCAGATAGGTGGCTTCCGCGGGCGTGATCTGCTTGGGGTTGGTGAGCGCCGGGATGCCGTCCTTGGGCACGCCGCCCCAGAGGATCTCCTCGAGCCGGATCTCGTGGGCGACGCCGGGCCCCAGGAACTCGCGGAAGTTGGGGTCGATCACCGCCATCACGTCGGCCTTGAAGGCATCGAAGCCTGCGAACGGCACGATCTCGGGATGCGCCTGTTGCCAGAGCGCCCACGCCGACCAGGTCTTGCCGGCGGGCTCGCCGGTCAGCGCGGCCAGGGTCTGGTCGATGTCGGCATGGTCACGGACGAAGCGCAGCGCCTGGATCAGTCCCGGCACGACGTCGAGCTTGCCCCGGTTCTGCAGGACCACCAGCGCCTGCCGGCGCGCCAGCGGCTCGGGCGTGAACAGCTCGCGGACCAGCCCGTCGACGGTCTCGGCCGAGAGCGCCTCGTCGGCGCGCAGTGCGCCGGCCGGCCACGAGGCCAGCGCCAGAAAAGCGAGCACGAACAGACGGATGGCCAAGGGACCGGGCTCCTTCACTCGAACTGACGTCCGACCGAGCCAAGCACAGGCCCACCCGCAAACCAAGTCACTTGGCTGCGAGCGAACCGTCGGAAGCTTGCCCGCCGGCCCGACTTCCGCCAGAACTCGCCGGGTCCCGTCGAGAGACCGAGCTCGCCCCGTGGCCGCCGCCGATCGAAGCCCCCTGCCCCGCCTGACCCTGGTCCTGGGGGGCGCGCGCTCGGGCAAGAGCCGGCATGCCGAGCGGCTGGTGGTGGCGAGCGGTCTCGAGCCGGTCTATGTCGCGACCGCCCTGGCGCTGGACGCGGAGATGGCGGCGCGGATCGCCGAGCATCGCGCCCGGCGCGGCAACGATTGGCGGACGGTGGAGGAGCCCCTCGATCTCGTGGCGGTCCTGGAGCGGGAGTGCGCCGGCGACCGGGCCGTGCTGGTCGACTGCCTGACCTTGTGGCTCACCAACCTGATGGTCCGGGAGCGGCCGCCGGTCGCGGACGAGGTCGAGCGCCTGCTGGCGGCACTACCGGGCCTGCGAGGCGCCGCGGTGCTGGTCTCGAACGAGGTCGGCCGGGGCATCGTCCCGACCGCGGCCATGGCGCGGGCGTTCATCGATCATGCCGGCTTCCTGCATCAGAGGATTGCCGAGCGGGCCGATGCCGTGGTCTTGATGACCGCCGGCCTCCCTCAACGTCTGAAGTGATCGCAACCGATGCCCATCTCCAAAAAGATCCCGACCACCGTGTTCACGGGCTTTCTCGGCGCGGGCAAGACCAGCCTGATCCAGAACCTTTTGCGCCAGAGCCACGGCCGGCGGCTCGCGCTGATCGTCAACGAGTTCGGCGAGGTCGGGATCGATCGCGAGCTGATGCTCGGGTTGCGGCGATGCGACTTGTGCCGAGGACGACGTGGTCGAGCTCGCCAATGGCTGCATCTGCTGCACGGTCGCCGACGATTTCGTGCCGACCATGCGCAAGCTGATCGAGCGCGAAGCGCCGCCCGAGCAGATCGTGATCGAGACCTCGGGCCTCGCCCTGCCCAAGCCCCTGATCAAGGCCTTCAACTGGCCCGAGATCCGGACCCGGGTCACGGTCGACGGGGTGATCGCGGTGGTCGACGCGGCCGCGGTGCGCGATGGCCTGTTCGCGGACGACCCGGACGCGCTCGCCGCGCAGCGCCTCGCCGATCCCGCGCTCGATCACGAGAGCCCGCTCGCCGAGCTGTTCGAGGAGCAGCTCGCGGCCGCCGATCTGGTCGTGGTCAACAAGGCGGATCTGCTCGCGGAGGCCGACTGGCCGCTGGTCGAGGCGCGGGTGCGGGCGGAGCTGCGCGCGGGGGTGCGCCTGGTCAGGAGCCGGCACGCGACGCTGCCGATCGACGTGCTGCTCGGGCTCGAGGCGGCGGCGGAAGCCGATCTCGACGCCAGGCCCTCGCACCACGACGACGGCCAGGACCACGAGCACGACGATTTCCTCAGTTTCCACCTCGAGCTGCCGGCGCTTCAGGACCTCGACCGGTTCGTCGGCCAGCTCCAGAGCGCGATCGCCCGCCATCCGATCCTGCGCGTCAAAGGCTTCCTCGCGGTCGCCGGCAAGCCGATGCGCCTCGTGCTCCAGGGCGTGGGCGATCGGATCCAGCATTATTTCGATCGCGCCTGGCGCGCCGGTGAGCCGCGCGCGGGCCGGCTGGTGGTGATCGGCGAGCGCGACCTCGATCAGGGTTCGGTCAGGGCGGCGCTCGCCGCTCGCGGCTCCGCGAGGGCCACCGAGGTCCTCGCTGGGAGCCAGGCGAGGGGCTGATGCATCTCCTCAACGCCCGCAGGGCGAGCGCGGAGGACGCCGGCGAGGCGATCGATCTCGGCCAGACGCCGGGCGACATCGTGATCCTCTCGGCCGCCGACACCGAGCTCGCCGGCCTGGCCGCGGCCCAGGCGCGCCGGCCGGCAGGCGCGCCCAGCCTGCGCCTTGCCAATCTGCTCCAGCTCGGCCATCCGCTCTCGGTCGACCACTACGTCGAGCAGGTGGTCGCCCACGCCCGGCTGGTGGTCCTCCGCCTGCTCGGCGGCCGCAGCTATTGGGCCTATGGCCTGGAACAGGTGGCGGCGGTCTGCCGGGCCAAGGGCATCCCGCTCGCGGCGCTGCCGGGCGACGATCAGCCGGACCCGGAGCTCGCCGGCTGGTCGACGCTCGGGCCCGAGGCCTGCCACCGCCTCTGGCAGTACGGCGTCCACGGCGGCCTCGACAACGCCGGGCAGATGCTGGCTTATGCCGCGGGCCTGCTGGGCGCCGACGAGCCCTGGCGGGAGCCCGCGCCGCTGCTCCGCGCCGGGCTCTATTGGCCGGGCCTCCCGCGGCCGACCCTCACCGATCTCCGGCGAGCGTGGCGGGCGGATCGCCCGGTCGCGGCGCTGGTGTTCTACCGTGCCCTGGTCCAGGCCGGGGACCTCGCGGCGATCGATGCGCTGATCGCGGCGCTCGATGGCGCCGGCCTCAACGCGCTGCCGATCTTCGCCGTGAGCCTCAAGGATCCGGCCGCGGCGCCGCTGGTCCAGGAGCTGCTGGCCGAAGGCCGGCCGACGGTGGTCCTGAACGCGACCGGCTTTGCGGTCTCGAGCCCGGGCCGCAGGCGCCCGACGCCGCTCGACGAGCCCGGCCGGCCGGTCCTGCAGCTGGTGCTGGCGGGCGGCAGCGAGGCTGCCTGGCGCGCCGGCACGCGCGGCCTCTCGCCCCGCGATCTGGCGATGCACGTGGCGCTGCCCGAGATCGATGGCCGGGTGCTGACCCGCGCGGTCGCGTTCAAGAGCAGGAGCCGGTTCGATCCGCGGACCGAGAGCGACATCGTGGGCTTCGCACCGGTCGCCGATCGGGTCCGCTTCACGGCGGAGCTGGCTGCCGCCTGGGCGCAGCTCGCGGAGCTGCCCGCGGCCGAGCGGCGGGTCGCGGTGGTGCTCGCCAACTATCCGAACCGGGACGGCCGGATCGCCAACGGCGTCGGCCTCGATGTGCCCGCGAGCACGGTCCGACTGCTGCGCGCGCTCGCCGCCGCCGGCTATCGGGTCGACAGCCTGCCGGCCGACGGCCAGAGCCTGGTCGAAGCGCTGCTCGCCGGCGTCACCAACCAGCTCGAGGGCCGCGGGCAACGTCAGATCCGGGTTCGCCTTCCGATTCGAGATTACCTCAGATTCTTCGACCAACTGACTGAAGACGTTCGGCAAAGAATCGAACAAAAATGGGGAGAACCGGCGGCCGATCCGCATGTCGTGGACGGCGCCTTCGCGCTCGCGGTGCTGCCGCTCGGCCATGTGGTGGTCGGCATCCAGCCGGCGCGCGGCTACCACATCGATCCGGCCGCGAGCTATCACGATCCGGACCTCGTGCCGCCCCATGGTTATTTTGCTTTCTACGCTTGGCTGCGCCAGAGCTTCGGCGCCCATGCCGTGGTCCAGATGGGCAAGCACGGCAATCTCGAATGGCTGCCGGGCAAGGCGCTGGCGCTCTCGGACGACTGCTTCCCCGAGGCGGCGCTCGGCCCCCTGCCCCTCATCTACCCGTTCATCGTCAACGATCCGGGCGAGGGCAGCCAGGCCAAGCGGCGGAGCGCTGCGGTGATCGTCGACCATCTGACGCCGCCGCTCACGCGCGCCGAAGCCTATGGCCCGCTCGCCGAGCTGGAGCGGCTGGTCGACGAGTACTATGACGCGGCCGGGGTCGACCCGCGGCGCACCGCCTGGCTGCGGGGCGAGATCCTGGCGCTGAGCGCGCGCCTCGGCCTCGACCGGGACGTCGGCATCCGACCCGACGAGGCCGCGGACACGGCGCTCGCCAAGCTCGACAATCATCTGTGCGAGCTCAAGGAGCTGCAGATCCGGGACGGCCTGCACGAGCTGGGCCGGGCACCCGAAGGTGGCCAGCTGACCGATCTGCTGGTGGCGCTGACGCGGGTGCCGCGTGCTTCGGGCAAGGGTGGCGATGCCTCGCTCCTGCGGGCGCTGGCGGCGGATCTGGAGCTCGGCTTCGATCCGCTCGACGGCGCCATGGCCGAGCCCTGGTCGGGGCCGCGGCCCCGCGTTCTGGAGGCTCTGAGCGATCAGCCCTGGCGCACCAACGGCGACACGGTCGAGCGCCTGGAGCTGCTGGCGCAGGCGCTGGCCGGCAGCCATCTGGCGGCCGATGCCGGCTGGCGCGCGACGGGTGCTGTGCTGGACCGGATCGCCGCCAGCATCCGTCCCGCCGTCGTCGACAGCGGTCCGGCCGAGATCGAGGCGGTGCTGCGGGCGCTGGATGGCCGGTTCGTCGAGCCCGGGCCCGCGGGCGCGCCGACCCGCGGGCGCACCGATGTTTTGCCGACCGGGCGCAATTTCTTCTCGATCGACAGCCGCGCGGTGCCGACGCCGGCTGCCTGGCACCTCGGCTGGCGGTCGGCGGCGCTGCTGGTCGAGCGCTACGTCCAGGAGCAGGGCGAGTGGCCGCGGGCGGTGGCGCTCTCCGCCTGGGGCACGGCCAACATGCGGACCGGCGGCGACGACCTGGCACAGGCGCTCGCCCTGATCGGCGCGCGGCCGCTGTGGGACGGCGCCTCGCATCGGGTGACCGGCACCGAGATCCTGCCGCTCGACCTGCTCGACCGGCCGCGGGTCGACGTGACCTTGCGGGTTTCCGGCTTTTTCCGCGACGCCTTTCCGGCTCAGATCGAGCTGTTCGACCAGGCGGTGGCCGCGATCGCGGCGCTCGACGAGCCGGACGAGGTGAACCCGATCGCGGCGCGGGTGCGTGCCGATCAGGCGGCGCTGATGGCGGAGGGCGTTGCGCCCGATCTCGCGCGCCGGCGCGCGCGCTATCGGGTGTTCGGCTCCAAGCCCGGCGCTTACGGCGCCGGCCTGCAGGCGCTGATCGACGAGCGCGGCTGGCAGGGCGATGCCGACCTCGCGCGCGCCTACGTCGCCTGGGGCGGCTACGCCTATGGCGCCGGCAGCGAGGGGACCGCCGAGCACCGCCTGTTCGAGCGCCGCCTGTCCGCGGTCGAGCTGGTCTTGCACAACCAGGACAACCGCGAGCACGACATCCTCGACAGCGACGACTACTACCAGTTCGAGGGCGGGCTCACCGCCGCGGTCCGCCATCTCGGCGGGCAACAGCCCGAGATCTACCACAACGACCACGCGCGCCCCGAGACCCCGCGCATCCGGACCCTGCGGGAGGAAATCGGGCGGATCGTGCGCGCCCGCGCGGTCAACCCGAAATGGCTCAATGGCGTCATGCGCCACGGCTACAAGGGCGCCTTCGAGATCGCCGCGACGGTCGATTACCTGTTCGCCTTCGCGGCGACCGCGCGCGTGGTCGAGGACCACCACTTCGACGCCCTGTTCGACGCCTATCTCGCCGACGACCGGGTCCGCACCTTCATCGCCGAAGCCAATCCCGCGGCGCTGGCGGAGATCGCCCTGCGCTTCGAGGAAGCGATCGAGCGCGGCCTCTGGCGGCCAGCGCGCAACAGCGCGGCCGACGCGCTGGCGGCCCTGCGCTCGCCGCAGCCCTGCTGACCCCGCGCTCGCGCCTTGTGGCAATTCTGCCGCTTCGCGCTGCAATATTCAACCGGAGGGTGACGAACGGGCTTGCCCCGAACCGCCACGATCCTGCAACCTAGCCGCGGTAAGAGGCCTCCCAACATACAACTCATGATTGGAGGGAGCATGCCAGACGCCTACGAGGACGCCGGCCTCGAGCCGTCGCTCGAGGATCTGCTGACCGACCCGATCGTCAGGCTTGTGCTCGACCGCGACCGGATCGATCCGGCCGAGCTGCAAAGCCTTCTCGCTCAGATCCGCAAGCGCCTGCAAGCGCCGGCCTGCGCCGCCGCCGGGGACCAGCCGCAGGTTGCCTGACCCTCGCCCGGCCGCGCTCCGCGTGCTAGCCTCGTCCCCGGTTCCGGCCGGCGAGGGCAGCGTCTACCTGCGCCCAGCCCGCGCCCGGACCGGTCAGGAGGGGCGATGACCATCAGTGAAGCCGAGGTGAATGCGGCGCATCGGGAGAAGATGGCCAAAATCAAGGCCGTGAAGGACCGGATCTATGCCTCGAAAACCCAGGAAAAAGGCCTGCTGATCGTCCATACCGGGACCGGCAAGGGCAAGAGCACCGCGGCCTGGGGGTTGGCCATGCGGTGTCTGGGGCATGGGCTTGCGGCTGGGGGTGGTGCAGTTCGTGAAGGGGCGGCGGGAGACTGGGGAAAGAGGTTTTCTGCAGCGGTTTCCGGATCTGGTGGAAATTAAGGTGATGGGGGAAGGGTTTACCTGGGAGACCCAGGACCGGGAGCGGGACATTGCGGCGGCCCAGGCGGCCTGGGTGGAGGCCCGGCGGATGATGGCCGATCCGGCCCTGCACCTGGTGATCCTGGACGAGCTTAACATCGTGCTGCGCAAGGATTATTTGCCGATTGCCGAGGTCGTCGAAGGCCTGCTGGCCAAGCGCCCGGACCTGCACGTCGTGGTCACCGGCCGCAACGCCAAGCCCGAGCTCCTGGAGGCTGCCGACCTGGTGACCGAGATGACCCTCCTCAAGCACCCCTTCCGCGCCGGCGTCAAAGCCCAACTCGGCATCGAATACTGACCACCCCACCCGCCTCTTTTTCTGACATTTCAAGATGCTTGACGAGCTCCCGGGATCGGCCGCCGATTCGGAGAGATGATGCCGGATCAAGCGTTTTGTACTGCAATTTTAATTTCCGATGCGACACTTTTAACTGCGAGTGTGCGCAAAATGCTACGACATCTGTGTCATTTTTGACTTTGCCTGGCAAGTAGTGATCGGCGATCCATCGCCTCCATCGGCCCCGAGCCGCAGTTTAGCTGGCTTTTTCCACGCCCGAGGCGGCCGATTGATGCCCGATTGATGCGTCACCGATGCTACACTTCTGCGCCATCCTGTGCTAGGTTATACTCTTCCAGAGCCGTTGAAAGCGGCGAAACGGCAATCGGGGTGCATGAGAGGTTGACATTCGCTCTTTGGTTGTATTATCTTCGAGGACTCCCGTCAAGTGGCCTGATCCAGAATCTCGGCAGGAGGCGGTCCGCTGCGGCGTCGATGACTTGATGGTCCTGAACCGCGAGGTGCTCTGAAGTTTTACGGACAGCGTTGGACCCAAGATGCGATTCCTTCCTGACGGACCGGACATTCCCGACGACCTCGTCACCTTACAGGAAAGAGGCCAGACCATCTTCGTGTGTGGTGCGGGTGTGTCTCGGACTATCGGCCTGCCGCTGTTCCTCGGGCTGGTTCAGGGCATCTATCAAGAGCTTGGCGAAAACTGGAATTTTCATCCCGCGGAACGCGAAGGAATGCGGCAAGGCGGCCGTCTGGAGGGCCAATACGACCGTGTGCTGCGCTGCCTCGAAAGGCGTCTCGCTGCCTCTGATCTGCCGCGCCGCCGAGGAATGCGAGAACGGATCCGAGCGGCCGTCCGAAAAGTACTCGACCCCGCCAGAAAATCCAGATCTAACTAACCACCTTGCGTTGCTGGATCTCTCACGAGACTTGAGAGGGCCGAAAGCGGCTCCTTACCACGAACTTCGACACGATGTTCGAGCGCGCGTGGCTCGATCGACAGCGGGTTCCGATTGGCAGTCATGCGGGCGCGGCAATGCCGCGGCCGAAGGTCTCGGGCTTTGAATGGCGTCCTTCACCTACATGGTCGATTAGCTGACGTGAAGTTCGGGCTGGAAGAAACCGATCTTGTACTTACGAGTGCGGAGTTTGGAGACGCCTACCTGCGTTCAGGATGGGCTTCTCGTTACGTCTACGATCTAGTGCGGACACACACGCTGGTGCTTGTCGGCTACCAAGCCGATGACCCACCGATGCGGTATCTGCTCGAAGCACTCGAAGCCGATCGAGAACGCTATCCTGATCTTCAGCAGGTATACGCTTTCGCGCCTTACTCTGGTACTGATGAAGATGTCACCCGTGCTCTATGGCGTGCCAAGGGTGTCGAACCCATCCTCTACGCGGTGGTCGACCACGATCATCGGCCGCTGTATCAGTCATTGCGGAATTGGAAAGGGTACGCAGACGACCCAACTGCGTGGCGACGAGAGCGGCTCCGGAGGTTCTTCAGCGATTTGGCTGCGGCTGTGGCACAGGAGCGAATAGACGAATACTCTGTCGCTGCTTCAGCATGGGGATACGACGCAAATACTTGGTGAACTATCACCGAGACCAGAATGGCTCAAGCTGTTAATTGACCGAGGCGCCTTTATGGGCGGCACGACGCATCCGGGTGAGTGGATCGTGAAACGTCTCAACGACCCGGAGATGATTCCGAGCCTGTGCAGGACTTCCCAACCTTTGATGAACGTACACACTGGCTCATAGATCGCATGTTAGAGCGAGAGAGAACGGCCTTGTCGCCCGTCCGCCTTACGGCATGGCAACTCATGCTGGCCGCGAAGCGTGCTCGGCCCTCCACCGATACCGGCTACGCCTGGTACGTCGCGGCCAGACGCATCAAACAAGGTGAGGCTGGCTATCATGCGCAGCACCTTGTGGCCACAATCTTGCGTCCCCGGCTCGAAGTTAGAGCACCGGTTCTGCTGCGGGAAGCAATGAGCCACAAAGAGCCGGAGGCTCTGCATCGACTCCTCTGGATTGAGTTTTGCTCGGAGCGTCATCCGCCGCCGGCTGAAATCCTGCAGGCCTGGCCGGAGGTGGTCGATCAGGAGGTGGCACTCTTCCTTGTCCTTGAACGAACTCTTCTCGATGCCCTCGAAGAAGCGCGAGATGTGGGTTTTTTGGAAAGGCCGGACCGGACAAGCTGGGACGTGCCCTCGGTCGCCATGCATCCGCAAAATGCTCACCGCTCGGGATTTTATCCGGTCACGCGAGCCCTCGCCGACATTTGGGAGTGTATCGCGAGCAAAAATCATGAGAGGGCAAATAGGTTGGCTCTTAGTTGGAGGGATTTGCCGCATCTTCTTACCCAGCGCCTGTACCTCTACGCGCTTGCCATGCAAGACATATTCACAGCCCGAGAAGCAGCTTTGGGTGTTCTCGCGCTGAGCCATGACGTCTTCTGGTTGAGCGGTGCTCAGGTAGAAATCATGCGCCTGCTCGTTGGTCGGTGGCACGAGTTCAGCGACGAAGACCGGGATGCCCTCGAAGCTCGACTCGCAGGAGGGATGCCACGTGACCTTTTTCCGGCCGATGCTTTTGAAGCCGAGGAAGAGTGGGAGTCTATACGCGACTCCGCGGTCTTCAAGAGACTGAACCGCATTAGCGCAGCGGGATGCGAGTTATCGGCTGAAACTCTGCAGCTGCTCCGGCAGATATCAGCGAGGCACCCGAAGTGGGAGCCAGGGCCAGGCGACCGCGACGACTTTATGACCTGGATGGGCGAGGGCCGGCATGGGCTGGACGGGCATCCCGAGTTGCTCGCGGACATAGCGGATGAGAATATTCTGAATGAAGCAATGCGTCTTCAGCGCGAGATGCCAATCGAAGAAGGAGATATTTGGCGGCGGTTGTGTTTGGCAGATCCTGATCGTGCGCTGCGCGTGCTTTGTCTCGAAGGGGCCGGCGGTAATTGGAATTTTGAAGCGTGGCAATCCTTCTTGTGGGAAGCCAACGAGAAGGCGACGGTAGAAATTCAATTTGCACTTGCGGATTTACTACTCGAAATGCCCGATGCAGCTCTCGATTAACTTTTGTCATCGGCTTTGTCCTGGCTGCAAGGGCGGCGCGAGACCTTCATGAATAAGAATCAGTCGGGCGGAGTTCAGTTCTTTCGGTTGTGGAACAGATTTGCCAATCTGACGTACGAGAAGGATGAAGACGGCGAACTCGGCGATGCCGACGATCTGCTCACGCGCGCACTTAACGAGCCGGGTGGAATTCTGGCGTGGGTCCTTCTGGAGAGCCTCAGCGCTGCCGAGCCGAAGGCGGGTAGCGGTCTCGGTTCGCAGCTGACGCCTCGGTTCAACCGTGTCGCCGGTGGGCGCGGCCGTGCCGGACTTCTTGCGCGTGTTTGTCTCACTCACAGGCTCGCCGGTCTCGATGCAATCGACCCAACATGGGCCACAGAGAATCTCGTGCCACGCCTCGCTTGGGTCCATCCGGAGGCCCCGGCGCTCTGGCGGGCCCGAGCCAGAGATCGGATTGGCTCTGCACGTCTCTTCAACGCGCTGAAACCCCCGATGCTCGAAGCATTTGAGCGAACAGAGCTCGCGGACCACGACCTTGATGGTCTCATTGCGCAATTGATCAGCGTCGCCCTCTCGGCACCGCCAGGGGGAAGGCGGCGACTACAAATTATCCCAACCTGAAATAAGGCGTGCGCTCGCGGTTGGGCCGCCGACCGTTCGCCAGAGCGCAGCATGGCAGCTTTGGCGACTGATGGGACAGGCGGAAGGTGGCCCCCCGGATAAAGCCGAGCGCTGGCAGAGGCTCATCGGCCCGATCTTTCGAGATGTTTGGCCCCTGGATGCCGGGCTGCGGGGCAAGAAAACTGCACAAAACCTGGTGTTAATGGCTCTGGAATGCGAGGGCGCGTTTCCCGATGCCGTGGATGCAATTGTGGACTTCTTGGTCCCATATCGGCTTTATGACTTGTCCATGTCTTTGCGAGTTCAACAGAAACACAGCGATCTGGTGAGTTAGCACCCGGCAGCTTTCGTTCGGTTAGCAAACGCTCTCATTGACCCGGCCGCGTATCCGGTACCCAGCGACTTAGCTGCTTTCCTCGAGGAATGTGTAAGCGCGGATCCGCTATTGGTAAACGAACCGAGCTACACCCGCCTATACGCCCTGCGAAGGGAAGAGGCGCCTGAGCCGGCTCAGTCGCCTGCGCGGGGCCCAGTAGGGTGAGAGGCTCGCGGACGGCGGCGAGATCGGGCGGGCGCAGGCGTTGCAGGCGCGGGCGTGCCGGGTCGCGCCGTGCGGTCGACATGAACCCGGTGCTGCTGAAGCCGCAGAGCGAGGTCGGCGCGCAGGTGGTCGTGCAGGGGCGCGTGCTCGGGCAATGGCGCGCAGCCGCAAGAGCTGGCGGCGATCCGGGAGCGAGTTCTATAGTTTCTATGGATGCCCCGCTCGTTGAGCAGCCGACAGGTGATCAGAGCCCTGCAGGCTGCCGGGTGGGTGAGGGTCCGCGTCGCCGGTGATCATCACCAGTTCCGGCATCCGGAGCGACCGGGAACGGTGACCGTGCCGCATCCGGTCAAGGACCTGTCCGCCAGGGTGATCGCCAGCATCGAGCGCCAGAGCGGCCTCGATCTGCGCGCTCGGAGGAGGTGAGGCCATGGTCGCGCGCTACTATCCCGCCGTGGTCGACCGCAGCGCCAGCGGCTTCGGCATCTCTTTCCCTGACCTGCCGGGCTGCGTGAGCGCCGGCGCGAGCGTGGAGGAGGCGGTCGAGCGCGGCCACGAGGCGTTGCGCGCGCACATCGAGGTGATGCTCGAGTACGGCGAGGCCATTCCGGAGCCGGGCTCGCTGGAGGCTCTCGCGGACGAGGGCCCGGGCGACGTCGTGCTCAAGACCCTGGTGCGGGTCGATCTGCCGGGCCGCGCGGTGCGGCTCTCGATCACCATGGATGAAGCGTTGGTGAGCGCGGTCGACCGGGCCGCCGCGTCCCAGGGGTTCACCCGGTCCGGCTTCCTCGCCGAGGCCGCGCGTCGGCTGCTGCGCGAGCAGAGCGCCGCCTGAGCCCGGGCCGGCGCGCCGGCGATCGGCCGTGGTTGCGGACGCGCTGGCGTGCCTCGGACTTTCCCACGCGGTGGGCGGGATCCGAGGAAAGGGAGATGGCCGATACGCCAGCGCTGATGCTCCAAGGCACCGGCTCGCACGTCGGGAAATCGCTGCTGGTGGCGGGGCTTTGCCGGGCGTTTGTGCGGCGGGGGCTCGCGGTGCGGCCGTTCAAGCCGCAGAACATGAGCAACAATGCGGCGGTGACGGCGGACGGGGGCGAGATCGGGCGGGCGCAGGCGTTGCAGGCGCGGGCGTGTGGGGTGGCGCCGTCGGTCGATATGAACCCGGTGTTGCTGAAGCCGCAGAGCGAGGTCGGGCGCGCAGGTGGTCGTGCAGGGGCGCGTGCTGGGGAATTATGATGCCCGGGCGTATCTCGAGTTGCGGCCGAAGCTTCTTCCGTATGTGCTTGAGAGTTATGCGAAAATAAGGAAAAAAGCGGATCTGGTGCTGGTCGAGGGGGCGGGGAGTCCGGCTGAGGTCAATCTGCGGGAGGGCGACATTGCCAACATGGGGTTTGCGGAGGCTGCCGGGGTGCCGGTGGTGCTGGTCGGGGATATCGAGCGCGGCGGGGTGATCGCGGCGCTGGTCGGGACCGCGATGCTTGCTCGAGGCGCGCGAGCGCGAGCGGCTGAAGGGGTACATCGTCAACAAGTTCCGGGGCGATCCCTCGCTGTTCGAGGCGGCGCATGGGGTGATCGCGGCGCGCACGGGCATGCGGAGCTATGGCGTCGTGCCGTGGTTCGAGGCGGCGAGGCGGCTGCCGGCCGAGGATGTTTTGGGGCTCGAGGAGCGGGCCCCGCCCGGCGCCGCTGGCGCCATCAGGATTGCGGTGCCGCGGTTGCCGCGGCTGGCGAATTTCGATGATCTCGACCCGCTCGCGGCCGAGCCGGATGTTTTTCTTCATTTTGTGCCGCCCGGGAAAGCGCTGCCGGGGGATGCCGACCTTGTGATCCTGGCGGGGGCCAAGGCGACGCTTGCCGACCTCGCGGCGTTGCGGGCGGAGGGCTGGGACGTCGATCTGGCGGCGCATGTCCGGCGCGGGGGGGCGGTGCTCGGGATCTGCGGGGGCTTGCAGATGCTGGGGCGGAGGATCGCCGATCCGGAGGGGGTCGAGGGTCGGCCGGGCGAGGCTGTCGGGCTTGGGCTGCTCGATCTGGAGACCACGCTCGGGGGCGACAAGCGGCTGGCGGCGGTCGAGGGGGTCGAGGTGCAAAGTGGCGAAAAAATCCGGGGCTATGAGATGCATCTCGGGCGGACGGTGGGTCCGGGGCTCGCGCGGCCGATGCTGGAGCTGGGCGGGCGGCCGGAGGGGGCGGTGTCGGCGGATGGCCGGGTGATGGGATGTTATGTCCACGGCCTGTTCGCGGCCGACGGTTTTCGTCATTCTTTTTTGGGACGCTTGCGCGAGCGGGCACGCTCCGGGGTCGCTTATGAGGCGGAGATCGAGGGGGTGCTCGATGGGTTGGCGGAGCATCTCGAGGCTTCGGTCGATGTCGCGGGGCTGCTGGAAGTGGCGCGAAGCGGCGTCTGAGATCAGGCGAGGGTCGCGATGAGGGTGAGCGTCAGCAGGCCGGCGGTGATCAGGGTGGCGAGGCGGACCAGTCGGAGGGCGCAGCGGATGTCGGCGGGGGTGGCTTCGGCGCGGCCCTGCGCCCATCCAGGCGTCGTCGACCAGCGTCCCGGAATAACGGCGGGGGCCGGCGAGGCGGAGGCCGAGGCAGCCGGCGATCGCGGCCTCGGGCCAGCCGGCGTTGGGCGAGCGGTGGCGGCGCGCGTCGGCGCGCAGCGCGCGCCAGCCGGTGGCCGGGCGCGCGCGTGCCAGGGCGGCGGCGCCGAGGATCAGAAAAGCGGCGAGGCGGGCGGGCAGCCAGTTGGCGAGGTCGTCGAGGCGGGCGGCGAAGCGGCCAAAATGGACAAAACGGGGCGAGCGGTGGCCGATCATGCTGTCGGCCGTGTTGATCGCTTTGTAGGCGAGCATGCCGGGCAGGCCGAGCAGGAGCCCGAAGAGGAGGGGGGCGACCACGGCGTCGGCAAAATTCTCGGCGGCGGATTCGATCGCGGCGCGGGCGACGGCGTGGGCATCCAGGCTCTCGGGGTCGCGGCCGACGATCCGGGCGACCGCCTGGCGGCCGTCGGCGAGGCTGCGCTCGAGGCCGCGGGCGACGGCGGCGACGTGCTGGTCGAGGCCGCGCCAGGCGAGCAGGGTGCTCATGAGCAAGGCGAGCGCCAGCCAGCCCTGGGGCAGAGCCAGGCAGAGCGCCTGCAGCAGGGCGCCGAGGGCGGCGCTCGCGGCGATCACGATCAGGCTCGCGGCCCGTCCGCGCCGGCGCTGGGCGGGAGCTGGCGCGGCGGGGTCCAGCCAGCGCGCCTCGAGGCCGGCGAGCGCGCGGCCCATGAGCACGACCGGATGCGGCAGCCGGCGGTAGAGCCAGGCGGGATCGCCGGCGAGCGCATCGAGGGCGAGGGCCAGCAGCAGGGCGGCCAGCAGCGGTGCCGGCGTCAGCAGCAGCATGCCGGCCGCTCCTCGCCGGGCGCTGCGGAGACGATCACCAAGCATCGCTTGTTCCGGGCGAGGGGGATTGGTATCCAAGGCGGACCAGCAGGGAAGGGCGCCCATGGGTACGATCGGGGTCATGGTCTGTGGCCACGGCTCGCGCGATGCTCGACGCGGTCGCGGAGTTCCGTCGCCTGGTCGCGGGCCTGGTCGCGCGCCTGCCGCACTATCCGATCGAGAGCGGCTTTCTGGAGTTCGCCCGCCCGATCCTGGGCGACGGCCTCGACCGGCTGCGGGCGCGGGGCGTCGACCACGTGCTGGCGGTGCCGGGGATGCTGTTCGCCGCCGGCCACGTCAAGAACGACGTGCCCTCGGTGCTCAACGCCTACGCCGCGGCGCACGGCATCCGGATCGACTTCGGCCGCGACCTCGGGCTCGACCTGAAGCTGTTGCGCGCGGCCCGCGACCGGATCCAGGCGGCGGTGGCGGCTTCGACGGTCCTGATCCCGCCCGCGGAGACCCTGCTCGCGGTGATCGGCCGCGGCACCTCGGACCCGGACGCCAATGGCAACGTCGCCAAGGTCGCGCGCATGCTCTGGGAGGGCATGGGCTTCGGCTGGGCCGAGGTCGGCTACAGCGGCGTCACCGACCCGCGGGTCGACGTCGCCCTGGAGCGCGCGAGCCGGCTCGGCTTCCGGCGGATCGTGGTTTTTCCCTATTTTCTGTTCACCGGGGTGCTGGTGCAGCGGATCTACCAGCAGACCGATGCGGTCGCCGCCCGCCATCCCGAGATCGAGTTCCTCAAGGCCGGCTACCTCGGCGACCATCCCCAGGTCCTGGACGCCTTCGTCGAGCGGATCGAAGGCATCAGGAGCGGCGACGTCAACATGAACTGCCTGCTCTGCAAATACCGCGAGCAGCTGATCGGCCATGAGGCGGCGGTGGGCGCGCCGCAGGTCGCGCACCATCATCATGTCGAGGGGATCGGCACCGACGTGGATCATCATCACCACCACCATCACCGGTAGAGCCCATGGCCGAGGGTCAGGGCGCTCGCCTCAAGGACCCGGACGCGATCTATCGGGCGTCGTTCGCCCGGATTCGGCTCGAGGCGCCGATCGACCGGCTGGCGGCCGACTTTCAGGCGATGGCGCTGCGCCTGATCCACAGCTGCGGCATGCCGGACATCCTCGACGATCTGGTCTGGACCACCGGTGCGGTCGGTGCCGGGCGGGCGGCGCTCGCCGCCGGTGCGCCGATCCTGGTCGATGCGACCATGGTCGCGGCCGGCATCCAACGTCGCCGCCTGCCCGCCGTCAACAGGGTCGTCTGTACCCTGGACGATGCCCGCACGCCGGCGCGCGCCGCCGCCCTGGCCACCACCCGATCGGCGGCCGCGGTCGAGCTCTGGCGGGATCGGCTGGACGGGGCCGTGGTCGCGATCGGCAATGCCCCGACCGCGCTGTTCCGCCTCCTCGAGCTGCTCGCCGACGGCGCTCCGAGGCCCGCCCTGGTGCTCGGCTTCCCGGTCGGCTTCGTCGGCGCCGCCGAGGCCAAGGACGCGCTGATCGCCCATCGACCGGAGCTGCCCTATATCACTCTGCGCGGTCGCCGCGGCGGCAGCAGCCTGGCGGCGGCGGCGGTCAACGCCTTGAGCGCGGAGGCGCGGTGAGGGTGACGGCCGGGAGCGATGAGCCTTGGCTCAGCGTGGTCGGGATCGGTGACGACGGTCTCGCCTCGTTGAGCGCCCCCGCGCGTGCCCTGCTCGAGGCCGGCGAGATCCTGGTCGGCAGCGCGCGCCATCTCGAGATGGTGCCAGGCCACTCGGGGCAAAGGCTCGCCTGGCGCACGCCGCTGGAGGCGACGCTCGAGGATCTCGAGGCCTGGCGCGGTCGTCCGGTGGTGGTCCTGGCAAGCGGCGATCCGATGTGCTTCGGGGTCGGCGAGCTGCTGGCGCGGCGCTTCCCGCTCCACGAGCTGCGCATCCTGCCGGCACCCTCGGTGATCAGCCTGGTGTGCGCGCGGCTCGGCTGGTCACGGGTCGAGATCGAGGCGCTCAGCCTGCATGCGCGGCCCCGGAGCGCCCTGCACCGCCACCTCGTGCCGGGCGGGCGGCTGGTCGTTCTGAGCCACGATGGCGAGACCCCGAACCAGATCGCGGCGCTGCTGGCCGATCGGGGCTTTGACGCCAGCCGGATCTGGGTTTTCGAGCATCTGGGCGGGTCCGGCGAGCGCTGCACCGAGGCGATCGCCTCGGCCTGGCGGCCGACGACGTTCAAGGCGCTGAACACGGTCGCGATCGCCTGCGCGACCGGACCCGGTGCCGTGATCCGGGCGAGCGTGCCCGGGTTGCCGGACGACGCCTTTCACTCCGACGGCATGCTGACCAAGCGCGAGGTGCGGGCGGCGACCCTCGCCCGGCTGATGCCGCTCGCCGGCCAGGCGCTCTGGGACGTCGGCGCCGGCAGCGGGGCGGTCGCGATCGAGTGGCTGCGCGCCGTCCGCCGCGGCCGGGCGGTCGCGATCGAGCGCGATGCCGGACGCTGCGCCCTGATCGGACAGAACGCTCTGGCGTTGGGCACGCCCGAGCTCGAGGTCCGCCAAGGCAGGGCGCCCGCCTGCCTCGACGAGCTGCCGGCACCGGATGCGGTGTTCGTCGGCGGCGGGGTCACGGCCGCCGGCCTGCTCGATGTCTGCTGGCGGGCGCTTCGACCCGGCGGCCGGCTGGTCGCGAACGTGGTCACCCTCGAGGGCGAGCGCGCGCTCCTCGCCTGGCAGGCGGACCACGGCGGCGAGTTGGTTCGGATCGCGATCACCCGGGTCGACCGGATCGGCAGCTACCACGGCTGGCGGCCGGCGATGCCGGTCACCCAGCTCGCCGTGCACAAACCGTGATTACCGGCCGGCTCCTCGGGATCGGCGTCGGGCCCGGGGACCCGGAGCTGCTGACTCTGAAGGCGGTCCGCTACCTGCGCGACGCGCCGGTGGTCGCCTATGTGTCGGCCAACGGCCGCCCCAGCCTCGCCCGCCAGATCGCGGCGGTCCACCTGCCCGGCGGCCAGCATGAGATCAATCTGGCGCTGCCGATGCAGCCGCTGCCGGAGCTCGCGCATGCAGCCTACAACGAGGGCGCATCGCGCATCGGCACCGAGCTCGAGCAGGGTCGGGACGTTGCCGTCCTGTGCGAGGGCGATCCCCTGTTCTACGGCTCGTTCGGCCAGCTGCTCGGCCGCCTGGCCGCCTACCCGGCCGAGATCGTGCCGGGTGTGGTCTCGTTCACGGCCGCGGCCGCGGCGGCCCGACAGCCTCTGGTCGCCCGCGCCGAGAGCTTCGTCGTGGTGCCCGCGACCGCGCCCGCGGAGCAGCTCCGGGCCCGGCTCGGCTCAGAGCGAGGCGGCCGCGATCCTGAAGCTCGGCCGGCACGTCGACAAGGTCCGCCAGGTGCTCGGCGAGCTCGGCCTGCTCGAGCGCGCGATCTATGTCGAGCGGGCGACCGCGGAGCGCCAACGGGTGATGCGCCTGACCGACTTCGTCGACGACGAGGCGCCCTATTTCGCGTTGATTCTCCTACCCCGGGCGACCACCCGTGACCGCTAGTCCAGCGATCGTGCTGCTCGGCCCAAGCGGTCTCGCCGCCGCCCGCCGTATCCAGGCGGCGTTGCCGGGATGCACCTTGCACGGGCCGCGCGCGGATCGGCCGGACGATGGGCTCGCCTACGACGATCTCGCGACCCTGCTGCGCGACCTCTATCGAGAACTCGCGGCCGATCATCGGGATCTGCGCGGCCGGCATCCTGATCCGGGTGCTGGCGCCGTTGCTCGGCGACAAGCGGACCGGGCCGCCGGTGGTGGCACTCGCCGACGACGGCAGCTTCGCCGTGCCCCTGCTCGGGGGGCATCACGGCGCCAATGACCTGGCGCGGGCGATCGCCAGGGCGCAGCGCGGCCAGGCCGCGATCACCACCGCCGGCGACGTCCGCTTCGATCTGGCGCTCGACCAGCCGCCGCCCGGCTGGACGGTGCGCAACCCGGCCGCCGCCAAGGGCGTGATGAGCGCGCTGCTGGCCGGCGAGGAGGTGGCGCTCCGCCTCGAGGCCGGCCCGGCCGACTGGCTGACCGCGGGCGGCGCCCGGTTCGGCGACCAGGGCGTCTGCGAGGTGCTGGTGACCGAGCGGGACGAGGCGGGATCGGCCCGCTGCCTGGTGCTGCATCCCAGGGTCCTGGCGCTCGGCGTCGGTTGCGAGCGGGGGGTCGGGGCCGGGGAGCTCGGCGATCTGGTCGCGGCGACGCTCGCCCGGCACGGTCTGGCGCCGGCCGCGGTCGCCTGCGTGGTCTCGCTCGAGCTGAAGGCGGACGAGCCGGCGATCCATGCGCTCGCGGAGCACCTGGGCGTGCCGGCCCGTTTCCTGCCGGCGGCGGCGCTCGAGGCCGAGGCCCGCCGGCTCGCCAACCCGTCGGCTCTGGTCTTCCGGGCGACCGGCTGCCATGGCGTCGCCGAAGGCGCGGCCCTCGCCGCGGTCGGGCCGGCGGGCGAGCTGCTGGTCGAAAAGACCAGGTCGGCGCGGGCGACGCTCGCGATCGGGCGCGCGCCGGGGCCGATCGACGTCGCCCGGATCGGCCAGCCGCGGGGGCGGCTCGCGCTGGTCGGTCTCGGCCCGGGGCCTGCGGCCTGGCGCACCGCCGAGGTCGAGGCGCTGCTTGCCGACGCCGAGGATTGGGTCGGCTATCGGGGCTACCTCGATCTGCTCGGGCCCAGGGCGGGCGGCGAGCCGGCCCGTCACGGCTTCGCGCTCGGCGAGGAGGTGGCGCGCGCCCGGGCGGCCCTGGATCTCGCCGGCGCCGGCCGGCGGGTGGCGCTGATCAGCTCCGGCGATGCCGGGATCTACGGCATGGCGGCTCTCGTCCTGGAGCTGCTCGAGGGGTCGGAGGAGGCCGCCTGGCAGCGGGTGGCGTTGACGATCAGCCCGGGCGTCTCGGCGCTCCAGGCGGCGGCCGCGCGTGCCGGCGCGCCGCTCGGCCACGACTTCTGCGCGGTCTCGCTGTCCGACCTGCTGACGCCCTGGGCGACGATCGAACGCCGGCTCGAGGCGGCGGCCGCGGGCGACTTCGTGACCGTGCTCTATAATCCGGCCTCGCGCCGCCGGCGCCAGGGGCTCGTGCGCGCCCTCGGGATTCTGGGCGCGGCGCGCGACCCGGCAACACCCTTGATCCATGCCCGCAACCTCGGCCGGCCCGGCGAGGCGGTCGAGGTTTTCGAGCTCGCGGGCTTCGATCCGAGCGGGGTCGACATGTTGAGCCTGATCATCGTCGGCGCGCGCCCGACGCGCTGGCTCCGCCGGCGCCATGGCGAGCCCCTGGTCTACACCCCGCGCGGCTATCGCACGTCGCCATGACGGTCCATTTCATCGGCGCCGGGCCGGGCGCGCCGGATCTGATCACGGTCCGGGGTCTGCGCCTGATCCGGCGCTGCCCGGTCGTGCTCTACGCCGGATCGCTGGTGCCGGCCGAGGTCGTGGCCCAGGCCGGCGACGAGGCGCCGGTGGTGCCCCGGGTGATCGACACCGCGGCCCTCGATCTGCCGGCGATCCTGGCCGAGATCGAGCGGGCGCATGGGCAGGGCCTCGATGTCGCGAGGGTGCATTCGGGCGATCCGTCGTTCTATGGCGCGATCGCCGAGCAGGCGCGCCGTCTGCGGACGCTCGGCATCGACTACGAGGTGACCCCGGGCGTGCCCGCCTTCGCCGCTGCCGCCGCGGCGCTGGGCCAGGAGCTGACCCTGCCGGGGATCGCCCAGTCGGTGGTCCTGACCCGGACCGCGGTGCGCGCCTCGCCGATGCCCGAAGGCGAGACCCTGGCGGCGTTCGCCGCGACCGGCGCGACGCTCGCGATCCATCTCTCGATCAACAACCTCGCCCGGGTGGTGCGCGAGCTCCTGCCGGTCTGCGGCGCCGACTGTCCGGCGATCGTGGTCTATCGGGCCTCGTGGCCGGATCAGCAGATCATCCGCGGCACGCTCGAGACGATCCGTGCCCAGATCAAGGGCCGGGGCATCATCCGGACCGCCCTGATCCTGATCGGTCGGGCGCTCGACCCGGACCACTTCGAGGACAGCCGCCTCTACGCCCCCGATCACCACCACCTGCTGCGCCCGCGCCGGCGCTAGCAAGGCACCTCGGCTCAATTCGACCTCTGACCCCAAGGTGCTATCTGAGATCGAGATCCAATGTGACTCTACGCGGGAGAAAGCTCGATGAAGCAGGTACGGTTCGGGGCGTTTGGCGCGCCCCATGAGGTCGCGGAGTGCGCCGAGGTTGCGGACGTCGGCGCGCCGGGTCCGGACGAGGTCGTGATCGCGGTCGAGGCGTTTCCGATCAATCCCGCGGACCTCTTGACCCTGACCGGCGGCTACGCGGTGCGGCCGCAGCTGCCGGCGACCCTCGGTGCCGAGGCGGTCGGACGGATCGCCGCGATCGGCAGCGAGGTCAAGGGTCTGGCCCCTGGCCAGCGGGTGATCAGCCTGGCGCGCGAGAACTGGTGTCAGCGGCGCCGGCTGCCGGCGGCCCAGGTCCTGAAGATGCCGGCCGATGCCGACGTGCTCCAGCTGGCGATGCTCAAGGTCAACCCGGCGACCGCGCTCCTGATGCTCCGGAGCTACGTCGAGCTGCAGCCGGGTGACTGGCTGATCCAGGACGCCGCCAACTCCGGGGTCGGCACCAATCTGATCAAGCTCGCCAAGGCCGAGGGCGTGCGCACGGTCAACGTCGTCCGGCGCGCCGAGCTGATCGACCGGTTGCGGGCGCTCGGCGCCGACGTGGTCGTGGTCGACGGCCCCGATCTCGCCGCGACGGTTCGCGAGCAGACCGGGGGCGCGCCCGTCAGGCTGGCGATCGACGCGATCGGCGGCGAGGTCGTGCTGCGTCTCGCCGACTGCCTGGCCGAGGGCGGCACGGTGGTCAACTATGGCCTCCTGTCCGGCCAGCCCTGCATGCTCGGCGCCCACCACACGATCTTCAAGAGCATCACGCTGACCGGCTTCTGGCTGCAAAAGCAGCTGACCGCGATGGCGCGTCCGGACCTCGAGGCGCTGTACGCGGACCTCGCCAGCCGGGTGCGCGCAGGCGCGCTCGAGGTCGAGGTCGAAAAGACCTATCCGATCGAGGAGATCAAGGCGGCCCTCGCCCACGCCGGGCGCGCCGGGCGCGCGGGCAAGATTCTGGTCCTGCCGAATGGCCCCCTCGCCTGACCGCTCGGGCGCGCCCCGCGGCGCAGGTTGACAATCGCGTGGCGGACGGCCTCGGTCCGCTGCTGGATCGCCGGGCCGGCGCGGGCCTGGCGCCGATCCTGGACCGAGCGCCAAGCTCGATCGGACTGGCGCCGGGAATGCATTCGAGCCGGGCGCCTCAGCTGGCCGGCGGGCTGACCACCAGATTGCCGTCGGCGATCAGGGCTCGAGCGCGTATCCGATCGAGCAGATCAGGGGCGGCGCTCGCCGACGCCGGTCGCGAGGGCCGCTCGGGCAAGATTGTGATCATTCCTGACGGCCGGTCTGAGCGCGACCCGTCAGCGCTCCGGCGGCGGCGGCGAGCTGCGGAGCCGGCTCAGGATCGCCTCGCGGACGTCGTCCGGCTGCTGCCGGATGGCGCCGGTCAGGGCGTGGAGCTGGCGGCGGAGGTCGTAGACCTGGTCGAGCAGCGAGAGCACGAGCGGGATCGTCTCCTCCTCGACTGCGAGGTCCTGGACCAGATCGCAGATCAGGCAGACCCTTGCGATGTCGAGCTCGGAGAACAGCGGCTCGGCGCCGCGCCGGCCGGCGGGCGCGACCCAGCCGCGCTCGACCCAGGCGTGCAGCTCGACCCGCTCGACCCGCTCGAGCATCAGGGCGATCTCGGTCAGCGTCTTCATCCGCCGCCTCCCAGCCCGGCGCGTGGGTCGTAGGGATGCTCCGCCGACCAGCGGCGGGCGAAGTCCTCGAGCTCCGGGTCGGTGGTCCTGGGCAGGACGAGCGTGAGCCTGACGTACTGATCGCCGCGCTGCCCGGTCTTGGGATCGACGATGCCCCTGGCGCGCAGCCGCAGCGTCGTGCCGCTGTTCGAGCCCTTGGGGATGGTCATGGTCACCGGCCCGTCGATGGTCGGCACCTCGACCTTGCCGCCGAGCACGGCCTCGCCGAGGCTCACCGGCAGCTCGAGATGGACGTTGTGGTCCTTGCGCTCGAAGACGGCGTGCGGCTGGATGTGGACCTCGACATAGGCATCGCCCGCCGGACCGCCCTCGAACCCCGGCATGCCCTGCCCTTTCAGCCGCAGCGTCTGGCGATCGCGGACGCCGGCCGGAATCGTCAGATCGATGGTGCGCCCGTCGCCGACCGTGACCCGCTTCTTCGCCCCCTTGGCGGCCTCGAGAAAATCGATCGGCAGGCTGTAGGAGACGTCGGCGCCGCGGGCGCGCATCCGGAACTCGCCGCCCCGCCGGCCCTCGCCGCCGAACATGCCCTCGAACAGGTCGTGCAGGCCCTCGGCATCGCCGAAACCCTCGCGGGTGTAGAAGCGGGTCGCCTGCGGGTCCTCGGCATACTCGCGATAGAAGCGCTGCTGCGGCCGCTCCTGGCCGCTGGCGTCGATCTCGCCGCGGTCGTAGCGGCCCCGCTTGTCCGGGTCGGACAGGATGTCGTAGGCGGCGGTGATCGCCTTGAAGCGCTCGGCGACCTCCTTGTCCGGGTTGAGGTCCGGATGCAGCTTCTTGGCGAGCTGGCGGTAACGCCGCTTGATCTGGTCCTGGCTGGCGTCGCGGCCGACGCCGAGCAGGGCGTAGAGGTCTTCGGTCATCGGGCTGGCTGCATGGCTCGCGCTGGTCCGGTCAGGTGGGCGCTCGGATCGCTTTTGTCAAATACGGCCGGGTCCGCCTCACCGGCCGCTCATTGGCCTGCCGCGGCTTGGGCGGCGCGCTGCGGCCCGCTCATGGCGACCACCCGGTAGCCGAGCTTGGCCTGCTCGAGGGTGAAATCGCGCTCGGAAAAGCCGGTGCAGGCGCGCGGCGCGAGCAGCACGCTGGGCATCCAGGCCGGCGTGCTGCCCTGGCTGGGGTCGAAATAGCTGTAGCGGACCCGGAGCACGCTGTGGCCGCCGGCGCTCGCCTGGACCTTGCGCTTGGTGATCGAGGCGATCTCCGGGCTCGGGCAGGCACCGCCCTGCTCGGTCGCATGGGCGGCGTAGTAGCCCCGGATCTTGGCCGCGACGTCGTCCTCGGGCGCGCCGGGCGTGGCGCAGCCCGCGAGCAGGAGCGCCGTCAGGCCGAGGCCGATCACGGACCGGTGCGCTGGCATCATGGCGCTGCTCCCTGTGGACCCGATCATCGACAGGGCACGCCCGATCCTGGCACGTCCGGTTTGCCCTGTCAGGCTATGGGTAGCCCGATGCGCGGGCGGCGTCGAGCACCCAGCGCAAGCCTCCGGACATCTTCAGGGTCGCCAGTAGAGCTCGATGACGTGATGGTCCGCGGCCGTGTAGACGACGTGCTGCGTGCCTTGATGCGCGAAGGGGTAGCCGCTCGGATTGCTGATCGCCGGCGGCGCCCCGGTGGCGGCGGTCAAATCGTCATGGTGCCAGCCGTGACTGTCCCACCAGAGCTCGCGGATGTGGCCGTCGGTGCCCAGATGATCGACATGCTGGGTCTCTTCGTAGTCGAAGACGTAACCGGTCGGCTGGCCCACGCCTGATGGCGCCTGCGCCGCGGCGGTCAAATCGTTATGGTGCCAGCGTCCAGGGACGAGGTGCCGGCCGACCCGGTTTGCAGGCAGCGCGACGCGTCCAGCCGGGTCGCAGAACTGTAGCGTGATCCCGCCCCGGTAGCTTTCCCAGTTAAAAGTTGTTCACCTTCGAGGTCGTCCGGCGCCCGTGTCTCAGACCCGGGCACGGGGCGCGCCTGGTTGACCGGCGGCCGGGGCCGTGGCTCACTCGCCGAGCAGATGGAGCGTGAGGCGGCGCTCGCGGCCGCGGGCGCGGTGCTCGAACAGGAAGATGCCCTGCCAGCGGCCGAGGTCGGGCCGGCCCGCGACCACCGGGATCGACAGATGGGTCGCGGTCAGCGCCGCCCGGATGTGCGCCGGCATGTCGTCGGCACCTTCCTGGGTGTGGGTGTAGTGACGGATGTCCTCCGGCACCACTTTGCGGAAGAAGGCATTGAGGTCGTCCAGGACGCGCGGGTCGGCGTTCTCCTGGATCAGGAGCGAGGCCGAGGTATGATGGAGGTAGACGGTCAGCAGCCCGCGCTCGATCGGCTGGTCCGCGACCCACGAACGGACCCGGTCGGTGATCTCGTAGAGCCGCTGACCGTCGGTGGTGAGCAGCAGCTGGTCGGACCGCTGGCGCATGGTCTCCTGCCTTGGTTTTTCGAGGCTCGCGGCCCGTCCTATCATGGACCGGGCGGCACGGCCACAAGGCGGCGGCCGCGGGCTGGCGGCAGCGGCGGGTCGGCGCCTCGGGGAATCAACGAATCATGACGAATGTCTAGCGCGGCCGGCTGGAAGCGGCTCCATCCCTGGATCGGGGCGGCGGCGTTCGCGGTCGCCGCGATCCTGATCTGGCGCATCCTGCACCGCTATAGCCTGCACGCGGTCCTCGACTCGCTGCGCATGATCTCGCTGCGCCATCTGGCGCTGGGGGCGGCCTGCGCGGCCGGCAGCTACTTTTGCCTGACCGGCTTCGATACGCTGGCCGTGCGCTACACCAAGAGCGACCTGCCCTATCGGAAGATCGCGCTGGCCTCGTTCACCAGCCTGTCGATCGGGCACACGGTGGGCTTCGCCGCGTTCAGCAGCGGCGCCGTGCGCTACCGGCTCTATGCCGGCTGGGGCCTGTCGACGGGCGACGTCGGCCGGATCATCGTGTTCTGCGGCGTCACCGTCGGGCTCGGGCTGGCGACCCTTGGCGGCGTCGTCCTCCTGGTCCGGCACGGGCTGATCGCCCAGCTGTTCGGCGCCGACCCGCGCGTCATGCTCATCCTCGGGGTCGTGCTGCTGGCGGTCGTCGCCAGCTATCTCGCGCTCGCCGCCTTGGTGCATCGGCCGATCCGGATCCGCAACTTCGAGCTGCCGGTGCCGCCGCTCAAGCTGGCGCTCGCGCAGATCGTGATCGGCACGCTCGACCCGCTGCTGGTCTCCGAGGTCCTGCATCAGATGCTCAAGGCGTCGGCGCATATCGGCTACCTGCCGGTCGTGATGTGCTTCATCGCGGCCAACGTCGCGGCGATCATCTCGCACGTGCCGGGCGGGCTCGGGGTGATCGAGGCCGTGGTCCTGTCGCTGGTGCCGGGCGCCAATGTGATCGGCGCGCTGGTCGCGTTCCGCGCGCTCTACTATCTGATCCCGTTCATGCTCGGCAGCCTGCTGTTCGGCGCGACCGAGCTGGTGCGCCGGCAGCGCCGCCCGGTCGCCGACCCGGGCTGAAGCCCGCGCTTGTCAAACCGGGCCGCCGGGTTCAGGGTCGGCGCGCCATGCAACCCAACCGCGAGGACCGGTCGGCGGCCGCGGCCGAGCCTTTCACGCTGACCGCTCCCGAGGCGGCCGCGGAGACGCTTTCGGGCCTGGTCGAGCGGGTGGTGTTCCACAATCCCGAGACCGGCTTTTGCGTGCTCCGGGTCAAGCTCGCCGATCAGCGCGAGCCGGCGGCCGTGGTCGGCGAATGCCCAGCAGGTCGCGGCGGGCGAGGTCGTGCGCGCCGAGGGCCGGTGGCAGACCAACCCGAGCTTCGGCCTGCAGTTTCGCGCCCAGATCCTGAGCGTGGTGCCGCCGACCACGCTCGAGGGCATCGAGGCCTATCTCGGCTCCGGCATGATCAAGGGCGTCGGCCGGGCGATGGCGGCGAAGCTGGTCCAGGCGTTCGGTGCCGGCGTGTTCGAGGTGATCGAGCGAGAGCCCGCGCGGCTGCGCGAGATCCCGGGCATCGGCCGGGGGCTCGCCGAGCGCATCGCCGCGGCCTGGCGCGACCAGCGTGCGGTCCGCGACATCATGCTGTTTCTCCACTCGCACGGGCTCAGCCCGCTGCGCGCGGCGCGCATCTTCGAGGCCTACGGCGCGCGCGCGATCCAGCTGGTCTCAACCAACCCCTACCGGCTCGCGCAGGAGATCCGAGGCATCGGCTTCACGTCCGCCGACCAGCTCGCGGAGCGCCTCGGGATCCCCCGGGATTCGCCGTTTCGCCTGCGCGCGGGCCTCGGCCATGTGCTCGAGGAGGCGCTGGGCCAGGGTCACTCCGGCCTGCCGCGCGCCGAGCTGACCCTGCGCGCGAGCGAACTGCTCGGCGTCGAGGCGAAGGCACTCGAGGAAGTCCTGGCCGGCGAGGTGGCGGCCGGCGCTCTGATCCTCGACCCGGTCGAGGGCACGCCCTGTCTGTTCCTGCCCTGGGTCCATCAGGCCGAGCGGGCGATCGCCGCCGGCCTCCGCCGCCTCGCCGGCGGCCGACCACCCTGGCAGATCGACGATGCCGACGCCCGCGTCGAGGCGGTCGAGCGGACGTTGGCGCTGCGGCTCGCCGAGGGCCAGCGGACAGCGCTGCGCATGGCGCTCACGACCAAGCTCGGGATCATCACCGGCGGCCCCGGCACCGGCAAGACGACGCTGGTCGAGGCGATCCTGGCCGGCCTCGCCAGGACCGGGGTCGAGGTCCAGCTGGCGGCGCCGACCGGGCGCGCCGCACGCCGTCTCGGCGAGAGCACCGGGCGCGATGCCAAGACCCTGCACCGCCTGCTCGAGGCCGAGCCCGGGCGCGGCTTCCGGCGCGGCGCCGAGCGGCCCCTGACCTGCGACCTGCTGGTGATCGACGAGATGTCGATGGTCGATGTGCCGCTGATGCAGGCGGTGCTCGCCGCCCTGCCGGATGCGGCCGCATTGCTCCTGGTCGGCGACGTCGATCAGCTGCCCTCGATCGGGCCCGGCCAGGTGCTGGCCGACCTGATCGCCTCGGCCCGCCTGCCGGTGGTCCGGCTCGAGCAGATCTTCCGCCAGGCGGCCGAGAGCCGGATCGTGCGCAACGCCCACCGGGTCAACCGCGGCCTGCTGCCCGAGCTCGCGCGCGAGGCGGACGCGCTCTCCGACTTCTATGCGATCAAGGCGCGTGACCCGGTCGACGGCGCCAGGCTGGTGCTGGAGCTGGTGGCGGAGCGGATCCCGGCCCGGTTCGGGGTCGACCGGGTCGAGGGCATCCAGGTGCTCTGCCCGACCAACCGCGGCGAGCTCGGCGCCCGCCATCTGAACGAGACCCTGCAGGCCGCGCTCAACCCCGATGCGGCGGACAAGCTCGAGCGCCGCGGCGTGACCTTCGCGCTCGGCGACAAGGTCATGCAGCTCGAGAACGACTACGAGCGCGAGGTCTACAACGGCGACCTCGGCCGCGTGGTGGCGATCGACCGCGCCCAGAGCCAGCTCCTGATCACCATCGACGGCCGCCCGCTCAGCTATGGGTTCGGCGAGCTCGACCGGCTGATGCCGGCCTACGCGATCACCGTGCACAAGGCGCAGGGCTCGGAATATCCGGTGGTCGTGCTGCCGCTCGCCCGCCAGCACGGCCGCATGCTGCGCCGCAACCTGGTCTATACCGCGATCACCCGCGCCAAGCGCCTGGTCGTGCTGGTGGTCGAGAGCGGCGCCCTCGAGCTCGCGATCGAAGGCCGCCCGGAGCCCCGGCGCTGGTCCAAGCTCTACGAGCTGTTGCAGGGCTGACCCTTGACCCGACTGATCCTGGTGCCGCCCGCAGATCCTCTTCCCACCTGGGACGCTGGAACGATCGCTGCCGACCCTCCCCTGCAAGATAAGCGCATCGGGGGTTGCCGGACCGCAGGTTCGGGAATCCGCGACCCGATCGCAGCCCGCCCTGAAACCGGGCTGGGACGAACGTTGCCGGACGCCTTATTAACCCTTCGTCAACCCTTGACTGCCACCCTGACCGTCCTCGATGGTCCATCCATGGACGCCTCCCGCTCTGCAAGGGCTTTTTCGGGTTTTTGGCAAGCGGTCTTGGCTGCTGCCATCCATTCGGCCTGTGGGTGCGGCAGGGTAAGCCGCTGGCCTTGATGAGATCCGCGGACCAGCACCCAATCATGCGAACGAGCTCGAAGCTCGTGGACCATCACGGGTTCTGCTGGCCTCGGTCTGACCGATCCTGTCATCACCTCGAAAATCGCCCGCGCAGCTGGTTGAGTTGCCGTGGTTTGGCGTCAGCGGTCTCAGGCGGCCCGATAGGCCTCGCCGCGGCTGAGCATCGCCCAGAGGATCCGGGCCAGCTTGTTGGCCACCGCCGCGACCACGACGTTGAACGGTCGGCGCGCCCGCAGGGCCTCGATCCACGTCCAGAGCTTGCCCGTGCGGCCGCGGCTGACCCTGACCAGGGCGCGGGCGCCGTGGATCAGCTGGCGCCGGAGGTAGCCGTCGCCGCGCTTGCTGATCCCGAGCAGGCGCTCCTTGCCGCCGGTGCCGCGCTGGCCGGGGACGAGCCCGAGCCAGGCTGCCAGATGGCGTCCGGAACGGAACGCGCGCGCATCGGGCACGGTGGCCGCGAACGCGGTCGCGATCACCGGGCCGACCCCCGGGACCTCGGCGAGCGATCTGCAGGTCTCGTCGGTCCGGGCCATCGTCACCAGGCGGCGATCGAGCTCGGCGAGCTTGTCGGCAAGGTCGCGAAGGTGAGCGACCAGCAGCTGCAGCACCTCACGGGCCAGCGGCGGGATCCGCTCATCCTCAAGCTCGGCCAGGATCTCGAGCAGCTGCCGCAAACCGGCCTGGCGCTGCGCCGCGACGATCCCGAATTCGGCCAGCGTGCCCGAGGCGCACGCAACGCGTTGATGGTCGCGGTCCGCTGGCCGATCAGCTGGTCGCGCACGCGATGCAGCATCAAGGTCGCCTGCTGGGCCTCGGTCTTGACCGCGACGAAGCGCATGCTTGGCCGCTGCACAGCTTCGCAGCACGCCTCGGCATCGGCGGCGTCGTGCTTGTTGGTCTTGACGTAGGCCTTGACGTACTGCGGCGGCATCAGCCGCGCGTCGTGGCCCAGCCTGGCCAGTTCGCGGGCCCAATAGTGCGCCCCGCCGCAGGCTTCCAAGCCAATCACGCAGCGCGGCAGGTTGGCAAAGAACTCCAGCACCTTGGCGCGCGCCAGCCGCTTCCTCAGCACCACCCGGCCCCGCGCGTCGACACCATGCACCTGGAACACGCTCTTGGCGATGTCCAGCCCGCTCGTGGTAGCTTGCATCTCGGACGTCTCCCGCGTTCGTGGTTGTTCACGACTGCCACCTTGGCACCTCGATGCCGTCAGCGGGAGGCGTCCATCTCATTATGCGACCGTGGGAATCCCTGCGCGGCGAGCCCGCCAGGGGGTCGGCGGCGCCGGGCGTGGGCAGCGGGCGGATCACGGTCCGGCGATGGTCGGGGCGCGCTCGATCCAGCCGCCGCCGAGCACGCGGGTGCCCTGGTAGAAGACGCAGGCCTGGCCGGGTGCCACCCCCGCCTGGGGCTCGGCAAACTCGACCCGGGCAGCGTCGCCGCCGCGGTCGAAGAGGCGGGCGGCGACCAGCGGCTCGCGCGCCCGATGCTTGACCTCGACCGCCAGGCCGGCGGCGGGCAGCGGTTCCTGTGTCAGCCAGTTGACCCCGGACAGTTCGGCCGAACGGCAAAGCAGCGCCTGGCGCGGGCCGACGATGACGCGCCGGCGCAGGGGCTCGAGGCGGACCACGTAGTAGGGCTCGCCGGCGGCCACGCCGAGGCCGCGGCGCTGGCCGACCGTGAAGTTCATGACGCCCGCGTGCCGGCCCAGGAGCCGGCCGTCGAGGTGCACGATCTCGCCCGGCTCGGCCGCCTCGGGGCGCAGCCGTTCGACGATCCCGGTATAGCGGCCTGCCGGCACGAAGCAGATGTCCTGGCTGTCGGGCTTGGCGGCGACCGACAGGCCGAAGCGGGCCGCCAGCGCCCGGGTTCTTTCCTTGGTCAGCCCGCCCAGCGGAAACCGCAGAAAATCCAGCTGCGCCGGGGTGGTCGCGAACAGGAAATAGCTCTGATCGCGGCGGGCATCGGCGGCGGCATGGAGCTCGACCGCGGCACCGCTCGCCTCCCGGCGGACGTAGTGACCGGTCGCGAGCGCATCGGCGCCGAGATCCTGTGCGATCTCGAGCAGGTCCCGGAACTTGATCTTCTGATTGCAGCGCACGCAGGGGATCGGCGTCCGCCCGGCCGCATAGCTCGCGGCAAAATCCTCGATCACCGCGGTCCGGAAGCGCTGCTCGAAGTCGAGCACGTAGTGGGGGATGGCCAGACGCTCGGCGACCCGGCGGGCATCGTGGATGTCCTGGCCGGCGCAGCAGGCGCCCTTGCGCCCGAGCGCCTGGCCATGGTCGTAGAGCTGGAGCGTGACCCCGATCACCTGATAGCCGGCCTCGGCCAGGAGTGCTGCGGTGCAGGCGCTGTCGACCCCGCCCGACATCGCGACCACCACCCGGCAGTCTCCCGGCGGCCGCCCGAATCCCAACGGATCGTCGATCACCGGCATCGGCAGCGCGGTCGAGGTGACCGTCAGCCGTCGGCCGGCAGGTGGACGGTCAGGCCGTCGAGCTCCTCGGTCACGACGATCTGACAGCCGAGCCGCGAGGTCGGCCGCACGCCTGTCGCCAGATCGAGCATGTCCTCCTCCTCCGGGCTCGCCACCCCCAGGCGCGAGGCATCCTCGGGCTCGAGGATCACGTGGCAGGTCGCGCAGGCCATCTCGCCGTCGCAGGTGCCCTCGATCCCGAGGTCGTGGGCGCGCGCGATCTGCATCACCGAGAGGCCGCTCTCGGCCTCGATCTCATGGCGTCCGCCGGCGGGGTCGACGAAGGTCAAGCGCGGCATCGCGCCCGCAACCCGAGCTCGCGCGCTCAGACCGTGAACGATTCGCCGCAGCCGCAGCGTGCCGCCTCGTTCGGGTTCTTGAACGTGAAGCTGGCGCCGAGCTGGTCCTCGACGAAGTCCATCTCGGTGCCGATCAGGTACATCACGGCCTTGGGGTCGATCACCACCTTGACGCCGTCGGCCTCGATCACCTCCTCGCCCGGGCCGACCTCGCTCGCGAAGTCGATCGTATAGGTCAGCCCCGAGCAGCCGGCGGTGCGCACGCCGACCCGGATCCCGGTCGCGCCCGCGCCGCGCGACTCGACCAGATGCCGCACCCGGCCGACCGCCGCCGGGGTCAATGACAACACCGCTGGCATTTCCGAACCTCTCGTCAGCAGACCTTCGCCCAACGTCCCTAACATGTCGTCACGAAACGGCGGATTTCAAACGCCTTTCCTGCCCAGGTTGCTCGAAGCCCCGGCCAGTCGCCTTCGCCTCGTCCCAAAGCCGGACCGTGACCTTGTGGAGCAGCCGGTTGGCCTCACCCTGCTGCTCCTCGGAGAGTTCGACGCCCCCCCATGCCGGGGTCATCAGATGGTCGTGGCTTTGGCCCTTCGCCTGCGCCAGCCTGGACAGGATCCGAATCAAGGCGCCGAGCCCACGCTGATCGCAGTGGATCTCCAGCTCCTTGCCGTCAGGGCCGAGCTCGAACGTCAGCAGACCAGGGCCATCCTTCATTGTCAGCGTCCTTCGAGAGGGAACCTGCGCTTCGGCGACCGCGCCCTTGTCGGACGGTTGACGTCGACATGGGGCGGCTCCCGACCGCTCCGGTAATCGCCGCCGAGATCGATATGGTACGATCTCCCCGTCCTCGGATTCACGTAACCGCCTCGACCCGCCGCGGGGTCGGGGCCACGCGGCTGATAGCCTTTCGCCCTGAGCATCCCGTCGATTTGCCTCGGACTCTTGCCTCGAAACGGTCGGACTCTTGCCTCGAAACGGATTGACTACGGTTTGCGCTCCCTGCCCGGCCGCATCGCCTGAGCACTATAGCGCGGCGGGCGGCGACGAAGCCAGCGTCCTGGCCGCGCCTGCCCTCCCCGCCTTGGCATAGAGCCGGGTCCAGGCGGCGACCAGGCGATCGACATCGTCGTCGGTGCTGGCCCAACCGAGGCTGACCCGGATGGTCGAGGCCGCCGCGGCCGGCTCGATCCCCATCGCGGCCAGCACGTGCGAGGGCCCGACCTTGCCGGACGAGCAGGCCGAGCCCGTGCTGACCGCGATGCCCGCGAGGTCGAGCGCGATCAGCTGGGTCTGGTTGCCGACCCCCGGCATACCGAGGCAGCTGGTGTTCGGCAGGCGCTCGGCGCCGGCGCCATAGACCCGCGCGTCCGGCGCCGCCGCCCGGATCTCGGTCTCGAGGCGGTCGCGCAGTGCCCCCGTGCGGCGCGCGAGATCGCGGTCCTCGAGGGCGAGCTCGCAAGCCCGCCCGAAGCCCACGATGCCCGGCAGGTTCTCCGTACCTGGCCGCCAGCGCCGCTCCTGTCCGCCGCCGCGCAACAAGGCTGCGGGCTCGATGCCCTCGCCCAGGACCAGAGCGCCGACCCCCTGCGGGCCGCCCAGCTTGTGCGCCGAGACCGTGAGAAAATCGACCCCGAGGGCGCCCAGATCGATCGTCTGCTTGCCCGCCGCCTGGACGGCGTCGCAATGCACCCGCACGCCGTGACGGCGCGCCAGCAGGGCCACCTCGGCGACCGGCTGCAGCACCCCGGTCTCGTTGTTGGCGAGCATCACCGAGACCAGGGCCGGCGCCGCGACGAGGCGGTCCGCCAGCTGCCCGAGATCGACCCGGCCCAGGGGGTCGACCGGCAGACGCCCGGCCTCCGGCGCCGCCTCGAGCACCGAAGCGTGCTCGACCGCCGAGACCAGGCGCGGACCGCGGACGCTCGCGAGGGCCTGGTTGTTAGCTTCGGTGCCGCCGCTGGTGAACAGGACCGCCTCCGGGCGCGCGCCGACCAGCGCGGCGACGCTCGCCCGGGCCTCCTCCAGCGCCCGCCGGGCGGCGCGCCCGAAGCCGTGCACCGAGGACGGATTGCCGGCCCGGCCGAGCGCCAGGGCCATCGCCTCGATCACCGCCGGCTTGACCGGTGCGCTCGCGTTGTAGTCGAGATAACAGGGCGGCAGCTGCCCGGTGCTGCTCACCGTCAGCGACGTCCGGACGTCCGCGCGGTCAGGATGCGGCGATGCGCCGCTCCTCGTCATGGCCTTCGCCCTGGGTGCCGCGCTGCTGCTCGAGCTCCGCGACCCGCGCGTTCAGTTCCTCGAGGCGCTCGCTCAGCCGGTCGATCACCCGGGCGACCGGATCGATCGCGGCGCCGGGGGCGGTGCCGTAGGCCGGGAAACAGGCCTCGACCACCGGCTGCGGTCCGATCTGCCGGGCCGGGATGCCGACCACGGTGGCGCCGGCCGGCACGTCCTTCAGGACCACGGCGTTGGAGCCGACCCGGGCGCCCTTGCCGATCGTGATCGGTCCGAGCACCGCAGCACCGGCGCCGATCACCACGTCGTCCTCGACCGTCGGGTGCCTCTTGCCCGGATGGAGCGACACACCACCTAATGTGACCTGTTGGTACAGCGTGACGTTGTCGCCCACGACCGCCGTCTCGCCGATCACGACGCCCATGCCATGGTCGATCAACAGCCGCTGGCCGAGCTCGGCGCCCGGATGGATCTCGATCCCGGTCAGCCAGCGGCCGATGTGCGACAGAAAGCGCGCGCTGACCACCCAGCCGCGACGCCAGAGGCGGTGCGCGACCCGGTGGAACAGGATCGCATGCAGGCCCGGATAGCAGAGCAGGACCTCCAGCTTGGATCGGGCTGCCGGGTCGCGCTCAGCCACGGCTTGGATGTCGTCAGCCAGTCGTTTGAACATAGCGGGGTGCCGTAGTTGGGGATTGCAATTCAGAGCGGCTTCACGCTAAAGGAAAACGGTCGGATTAGTGCGCGCGCCGTCCTGATTCCGCCGTCAACGCTCGAGTGGGGTCGCAGCTCAAAGTCGAATATAAGCCGCTGCGGGTTCGGGTTCAACAACCTGGCGAGCAAGCCTGTCGACGACCGGCCTCGTTACGTCGGGCGCTGGCGTCGCTGCGCTCGACACCGACGGCGCGCGTAGGGAGCACACCATGCCGGAAGTGATCTTCAACGGGGCCGACGGTCGCCTGGAGGGGCGCTACCATCACGGCCCGCGCCGCAACCCGCCACTGGCGCTGATCCTGCATCCGCATCCGCTGCATGGTGGCACGATGAACAACAAGGTCGTGTTCGACCTGTTCCACATGTTCGTGCGCCGCGGCTTCTCGGTCCTGCGCTTCAACTTCCGCGGCGTCGGCCGCTCGCAGGAGAGCTTCGATCACGGCCAGGGCGAGCTGCGCGACGCCGCCGCGGCGCTCGACTGGATGCAGCAGCACAACGCCAACAGCAGCAGCTGCTGGGTCGCGGGCTTCTCGTTCGGCGCCTGGATCGGCATGCAGCTCCTGATGCGGCGCCCGGAAGTCCATGGCTTCCTCAGCGTGGCGCTGCCCGCCAACATGTACGACTTCAGCTTCTTGGCCCCCTGCCCGTCGTCCGGCCTGATCGTGCACGGTGGCGCCGATGCTCTGGTGCCCCCGGAATTGGTCGCCAAGCTGGTCCAGAAGCTCTCCCAGCAGCGCGGCATCAAGATCGACCTCAAGGTGGTCCCCGGCGCCGATCATTTCTTCAGCGGTCATCCTGCCGAGCTCGGCGCGGTGATCGAGCGCTATCTCGACGCGGCGCTCCGCCCGGAGCCCGAGACCGTGCTGGCGCAAGCGGGCCGATGAGCCGGCCGCGCTCGGACTTCGTCCGCGAACTGGTCGAGCGCGGCTTCGTCCACCAGGCGACCGACCTCGAGGCGATCGACACGCTCGCCGCCGAGGGCCGCTTGACCGCCTACATCGGCTTCGACTGCACCGCCGACAGCCTGCACGTCGGCAATCTGGTCAGCATCATGATGCTCCGGTGGCTGCAGCGCACCGGCAATCGTCCGATCGCCCTGATCGGCGGCGGCACCAGCAAGGTCGGCGATCCCTCGGGCAAGGACCAGAGCCGCCAGCTGCTCGACGACGCCACGCTCGCGGTCAACCGCGCCGGCATCCGGCGCTCGCTCGAGGGTTTTCTCGAGTTCGGCGACGGTCCGGACCAGGCGCTGCTGGTCGACAATGCCGACTGGCTGGACGAGCTTCGCTACATTCCGTTTCTGCGCGCCTACGGCCGCCATTTCACGATCAACCGCATGCTGACCTTCAATTCGGTCAAGCTCCGGCTTGAGCGCGAGCAGCCGCTGACCTTTCTCGAGTTCAACTACATGGTCATGCAGGCCTACGATTTTCTCGAACTGGCGAGGCGGTACGATTGCCGGCTGCAGATGGGCGGCTCCGACCAGTGGGGCAACATCGTGAGCGGCGTCGAGCTCGGCCGGCGCGTCGACGGCCGCGAGCTGTTCGGCCTGACCACGCCGCTGATCACCACGAGCTCGGGCGCCAAGATGGGCAAGACCGCCCAGGGCGCCGTCTGGCTCAACGAGGATCGCCTGAGCGCATTCGACTACTGGCAGTACTGGCGCAACATCGACGACGAGGATGTCGGCCGCTTTCTCCGGCTGTTCACCGAGCTGCCGCTGGCCGAGATCGAGCACCTCGAGCGGCTCGAGGGAGCCGAGCTGAACGAGGCCAAGAGGCTCCTGGCCGATCAGGCGACCAAGCTGTGTCGGGGCGAAGCTGCCGCGACCGCGGCCGCAGAGGCGGCCCGCGCCGTGTTCGAGCCCAAGACGGGCGTCGGGCGTGGCATTGGGCAGCTGCCGACCACCGACATCGGTCGCCGGGAGCTGGGCGAAGGCGTCGCGGTGGTCGAGCTGTTCCGGCGTGTCGGCCTGGTGCCGAGCAACAGCGAGGCGCGCCGGCTGATCCGGGGCGGCGGCGCCCGCCTCAACGATCGCAAGGTCGAGGACGAGGCCATGACTGTCGGGCTTGCCGACCTGGTCGACGGCCAGCTGCTGCTCTCGGCCGGCAGGAAGCGCCACGTCCGGGTGCGCGCCATTTAGTCGAACTGCGGAAAAACCTCAGTTGGGCGAGATCGCCGGCACCGCCTCGGTCGAGTCGTTCATCCGGCCGCTGAACAGGTCGCGGATGAACCCCGGCGCCAGCACCGCCAGCGGGTTGACGCTGACCTCGGGGTCGGAGGCCGGCCCGGTCACGCTGTAGGTCACCGCGAACGCCCCCTCGCCCTCGCGGCCGGTCAGGAACGGGCCGACCAGCGGCAATTTGCCGATCACCCAGTTGAGGCCGTAGAGCGGCACGATCGTGCCGTTCAGGTCGACACGCTCGCTGTTGAGATCGACCCGCCCGCGCATGGTCAGGCCGAGCTGCGAGCCCGACAGGCGGCCCTTCTCGATCGCGAGCACGCGGTGACGGAGGGTGAAGGGCAGGTCCAGCCGGTCGAAATAGATCCCCTGGCCGCCCAGCAGATTGCCGACCCCGGTCAGCGATGCCACGGTCAGCACGCGCGCGAGGACCGGGGCATCGAGCAGCGTGAACTCCTTGACCCGGAACTTGCCCTCGGCTTCGAGCTCCGGGACCTGGCGCCGGAGGGTGGCTTTCAGCTCGAGCTTGCCGCCCTCGATGCGGTTGGTCTGATCGAGAGCCTGCAGGAGGTCGCCGGCATCGTCGCTGGTGAGCTTCAGCCGGCGCTGGTCGTCCGCCGGCTCCAGGGTCATCTCGACCTTGCCGCCCTTGGGCAAGCGGCCGTGCATGGCGCCGGTCCGCCAACCCTGAGCATCGCGCTCAAGATCGAGATCGACGTCGCTCAGGCCGACCTCGCCGAACAGGACGTGATCGGCGACCACAGTCACTTTCAGGGGGGTCGGCGCGCCGCCGGCGGTGCCATCGACCGCTGGCAGGCGCATCTCGAGCAGGGGCGCGAGGTCGATGGTCTGCGCCCGCACCGCGACCTGGTAGCCCTGCTCCGCCTGATGCTGCACCTCGAGGCTGCCTTCGTTGCGGCCGGCGCGAAAGCGGGTCACGGCCAGCCGCTCGATCTGCACCGGCGCGAGCGACAGCTCGAGGCTGCCGGCGACCTCCAGGCCGGTGCTCGCGAGCTCGAAGGCCTCGACCCGGACCGGGCCGCCGGTGGCCATCACGATCGAGGCCGTGAGATGCCCGGCCTGGTCCTTGGGCTTCTGCCAGCGGAGCGCCGGCAGGTCGATCGCGAGCGGCCCGAGATCGACCGCCAGCTTGGCCTCGCGCCCTTTGGCCAACTCGGTCATGGTGGCGTCGATCTGGGAGGTCCCGGTAGCCGGGATCGGCAGGTTCAGCCCGAACTGGTTCAAGGCCTGGACATCGAACGTGCCTTGCACGCGCAGGCGCCGCTTGACCGCGGCATGCTCGGAGAAGGCCTCGTACCAATCGATCGTGAGCGGGATCTGGTCGATCGCGCCCTGGCCGCTCAGATCGGCGCCGCGGTTGTCGACCTTGAGGGTGAAGTCGCCGTCGCTGAGGTCGAGGTGGCCCGGGAGGTCGCGGATGCCCGCGCCCTGCAGCTGGGCCGAGGCCCAGACGTTCAGCTCCGAGGCGTCCAGATCGCGGTGCAGCGGCAGGGTGAGTGTGAGATCGGCCCGCGCCTGGCCGGACGCGTTGCCCGGATCGACGCCGAGCTTGCTCGCGAAGCCCAGCGGGCGGTGGTCGAGCAGGGCGAGCGCCTGGTCGAGCGGCGAGTCGATCGTGGCCTTGACCACGAGCTGGGTCGTGTCGCGGCCCTTGATCCCCATCCCGGTGATCACGGCCGAGCCGTTCTGCACCCGATTGCCGCCGACCCGCCCGCCGCTCAGGGTGAAGTCCATGCGCCGGGCGGTGAAGTTCGCGCTGCCGTCGACGCCGGTCAGCGGTGGCATGGTCTCGAAATAGCGGACCGTCAGACCCTTGAACGCGAACTGCCCCCGGACCGCCCCCTCCGGGAACGGGTAGCGATCGAGGTCGCCGGGCTTGAGCGCGATCGTGACCTCGGCGTTCGGCACCACGCCGTCGGTGACGTTGGCGAGCACCCAGTCGCGCACCTCCTGGCCGGCGGCTAGCGGCCAGTAGAGCTTGAGATCCGAGGCGGCGACGTTCTGCGCCCCGACCTTCGCCCGGAGCGTGATCTGCTGGTCGGCCCAGACGATCTGGGCCGTGGTCTCGACGGTGGCACCCTTGGTGGCGATCCGGAACTCGGTCACCTCGGCCCCCGAGAGATTGGCGGCCAGCCGGCCCTTGATGGTCACCGAATCGATCGGCAGCGGGCCCGCGAGCCAATCGGGCCGCTCGATCACGCCGTTCCCGGCCCGCAGCTCGAAGGTGATCGGCGACAGCCCGTGCTCGGGGTCGATATCGCCCATCAGCCGGCCGGCGAGCCTCAGGTCGACCCCGTCGAGGGACAGGCTTGGCTCGATCTTGACCAGCTCGGCCGGGCTCAACTGCTCGAAGTCGACCGCGAAGCGCA
>CAVSRN010000033.1:0-68867 GCA_963730195.1 uncultured Alphaproteobacteria bacterium | reverse complement strand
CGGGTCGCACGTGGCGGAGCGGTTCCTGGCCGAAGGGCACACGGTGACGGTGCTGGACAATATGTCGAGCGGCCGGCGGGAGAACCTGCCGGCCCGCGCCGCGTTTCACGAGTTGGACATCCGGTCGCCGGAGGCCGCGGAGTTGGTGCGCACCAGCAGATCGACGTGATCGCGCATCTCGCCGCGCAGATCGATGTCCGGAAGAGCGTGGAGAACCCGGTGCTGGATGCGGACATCAACATTCTGGGCACGCTGAACCTGCTCGAGGCGGTGCGGGCGGCTGGGCGGATGCCCGCAACGCGGGTGGTCTTCGCGTCCACCGGAGGGGCGATCTATGGCGACGCGGCCGTGCCGCCGCACACCGAGGACGTGCCCAAGGGAGCCCGATTCGCCGTACGCGATCGCGAAGCACAGCGTGGAGCAGTACCTGTTGTACTACCGGCGAGTTCACGGACTGCGCGCCGTGGCGGTGGGTTTCTCGAACGTCTATGGACCGCGGCAGGATCCGCACGGCGAGGCCGGGGTGGTGGCGATCTTCTGCGGCCGCCTGCATGCGGGCAAGCCGCTCACCATCTTCGGTGACGGGAACCAGACGCGGGACTACGTGTACGTGGGCGACGTGGCGGACGCGATGCTGCGCGCCAGCCAGTACCACCCGCCGAAGGGTGCCGGCATGAACGCACGCGCCTCCAACATCGGAACGGGCGTCGCGACCTCGGTCGTGGACCTCGCGTCGATTCTGATGACCGCGGCCGGCCGAACGGTCCCGTCAGTTCGCCCCGGCGCGTCCCGGCGAGCTCCAGGAGTCCTCTCTCACGATCAACAAAGCGGCGGCCGACCTCGGCTGGCGTCCCTCGGTCTCGCTGGCGCAGGGCCTGGCGAACACGTACGCCTGGTCGACGCAGCAGGCCCCCACCTCCAGTCCTTCCCGCGGATGATGCTCGGCACTATGCAACTTGGCGGCGCGACGCCCAACGGCGCGCTCGACCTGATCACGAGCGCCACCATCAGCACGCAGATCGTACTCGGCGTGCTGGCGGTGCTGTCGCTGCTCAGCTGGGCGGTGATGTTCGGCGCCTGGCGACAACTCGCCAAGGCCGAGAAGGCGGCGCTGAAGTTCCAGCACGCCTTCGAGAATGCGCCGCGCCTCGATGAGGCGGGAGCGCTCGTGAAGCGGTCGCCGGCGGGTGCGCTGCCGCGGCTCTTCCTCCGCGCCATGCACTTCGTGTCCGAGACCCGTATTCGCAATCGGCAGGCCACGAACTGGCCAATCAGCAGCCGTCGCCGGCGGCGGGTGGGGCGAGCTATCGCCTGTCCGCCACGCAGATCGAGACGCTCCGGTTGCTGCTCGATGCCGAGGCGGCGGAAGAACGCGACCGGATCGGCCGGTACCTGCCGTGGCTCGCGACGACGGGATCGGCGAGCCCGCTGATCGGCCTGTTCGGCACGGTGCTCGGCGTGATCCAGGCCTTCCTCGGCATTGCGAGCAAGGGCTCGGGGAACCTGGGCGCCGTGGCGCCCGGCGTGGCCGAGGCGCTCATCGCCACCGCAGCGGCGCTGGCCGTAGCCATTCCGGCGACGTTCGGGTACAACATCTTCGCGAACAAGCTCAATCGATTCGACGGGATGATGGAGAACTACAGCACCGACGTGATCGCGCTGCTGGCGCGCGAGGGGCACATCTAGGTGTCCCGCCGCCGACACCGCCGTCTCGACCTGAACGCCGACATCAACGTCGTCAGTCTGATCGACGTGATGTTGCTGCTGCTCGTGATCTTCATGATCACGGCGCCGATGATGCAGGGGGGCGTGGATATCGCGCTACCCAACCATGTCGGGCATGTCGAAGAAGGCGATCTTCGGCGGCACGATCGGCTTGGCGGCCTCGGCCTTGGCCTCCTTCGTCTGCTGCGCGGCGTCCGAGCCGCTGAACAGGAAGAAATAGGCGCCCGCGCCACCGCCGCCGAGCACGACCAGCAGGGCCGCGGCAACGATGATCAGCATCTTCTTGTTGCCGAGGAGTTTCTTAACGAAACCTTTCTTGGCGCCGTCTTCGGCGTCGTCGCCGGCTTCGTTCTCGCCGTCCTCGGCTTCCTTGACCTCGTCCTTTGCCATGCTCGCCCGTTCCCAAATCTTTCGCGCGCGTGCCAGGCGGTGATGTCCCCGCAAGCGCCTGAGAAATTTAGGCCGGTGTGGTTAAGGAGTGGTTCAAATCGTCCCTTCGGACGGCCCGCAGGCAGTCTTGGCCCGGCAGTCTTTGCCGGGTGCGGGGCGGGGGAACGCGAAAATCCAGCAAAACCGCGGACGTTTGCGCTGGCATAGGCGCTGCAGAGGGTGTTGCCAGCGACGGACCAGAAAGGATCCGAAGGCCCATGGATAACACGCTTCTCATCAGTCTTTCCCAGCAGCTCGCCTCGTATCGGGCCATGGACGTGATCGCCAACAATCTGGCGAACATGTCGACGCCCGCCTACAAGCGCGAAGCCGTGCAGTTCAAGGAATATGTCGAGCAGCTGCCGACGACGGACGGCGCAGACGGGGCCGCAGACGGTCAGCTTCGTCCAGGACGCGGGCGTTCTGCGCGACATGAAGGAAGGCCAGCTCAACGCGGACCAATGCGCCGTTCGACGTGGCCATCAACGGCAAGGGCTATTTCGAGGTCCAGACCGCGAACGGCGCCGCGCTACACGCGCAACGGCCATTTCGCGCTGAACGCCAGGGCGAACTGGTCGTCCGGCGGCGGCAATCCGGTGGTCGGGGATGGCGGTCCGATCACGATCACGCCCGATGACGGCGACATTCATATTGCGGCCGACGGCACCGTCAGCGGCAAGCAGGGCCAGCTCGGCAAGCTCAAGCTGGTGGATTTCGCCAATCCCGGCGAACTCACCAAGGAAGGCGGCAGCCTCTATTCGACGACGCAGACGGCGACAGCCGGTCGCCAATCCGCAGATCGAGCAGGGCATGATCGAAACCTCGAACGTGCAGCCGGTCGTGGAGATGAGCAAGATGCTGGAAGTCATGCGGAACTACCAGGCGACCGCCACCCTCACCCAATCCCAGCAAGACCTCATGCGCCAGGCTATCGACAAGCTTGGCAGCGTGCCGGCGTAAGGAGACCAGCCCATGCGTGCACTCAGCATCGCCGCGACGGGTATGCAGGCCCAGCAGACCAATGTCGAAGTCATCGCCAACAACCTTGCCAACATGAATACGGCGGGCTTCAAGCGCGAACGGGCCGAATTCGAGGATCTGCTCTACCAGAACGTCGAACAGCCGGGTTCGCAGACCTCCGATTCGGGCACCATCGTGCCGGCCGGCATCCAGCTGGGCGCGGGCGTGCGCACCTCGGCGGTCTATCGCATCTCCTCGCAGGGCGATCTGAAGCAGACCTCAAACCCCTACGACCTTGCCATCAACGGGGCGGGTTTCTTCCGCATTCAGCTGCCGGATGGCACAGATGCCTATACGCGCGCCGGCTCTTTCGGCTTGTCGCCGACCGGGCAGATCGTGACCGACAAGGGTTACACGGTGGCGCCGGGCATCGCCGTGCCGTCCACGGCGACAAAGGTCTCGATCAATGCGCAGGGCCAGGTGCTCGCCGATATCCCCGGGCAGACGGCGCCGCAGTCCGTGGGCCAGCTCGAATTGACGCGCTTTCCGAACGAAGCCGGGCTCAGCGCGCTGGGCGGCAATCTTTATTCCGAGACCCCGGCTTCCGGTTCGCCGCAGGCTGGCGTTCCGGGCGCCACCGGCTATGGCACGCTCCAGCAGGGCTATCTGGAGACCGCGAACGTCAATCCGGTCGAAGAGATGACCGCCCTGATCTCGGCGCAGCGCGCCTATGAAATGAATTCCAAAGTCATCAGCGCCGCGGACACCATGATGCAGACCACCGCGCGCCTGGGAGGTTGATGATGAAAACCGCAATCCTCGCATTCGGCGCGATCCTGGCGGCCATGCTGACCGCCGCGCAGCCGGCCTGTGCCGACGCGATGCCGGCGGCCACGGTGCAGAACGGCGTACGCATCGTCGTGCCGGCGCGCAATATCGCGCGCGGCGAAATCATCTCCGACTCCGACCTGGCTTACGACACGGTGGCCGCAAATCGCGCCTATGGCGGTGTGGTGACCGCCATTGCGCCAGCTCGCCGGCAAGCAGGCGCGGCGCTTCCTGCGTGTGGGCCAACCGGTGCGGGCAGACGATGTGCGCGCGCCGATCCTGGTCACCAAGGGCTCGACCGTGACCATGACCTTCAACGCACCGGGCATCTCGCTGACGGCCGTCGGCAAGGCCATGAGCGAAGGCGGCATGGGCGAAATGGTGACGGTCCTCAATCCGGTCTCCTACCGCCAGATCACGGCGACGGTCACCGGCCCGGGCACCGTCATTGCCGGCGACATCTCCAACACCGTTCACGGCCGACGCGGCGCCCGCCCAGGTCGCGGCCATTCAGAACTGAGCGTGAGGACACACTCCATGATCGCCTTCAAGCAATTCGCAAGCCTCGCAGTCCTGGCGCTGGCGCTTTCCGCCTGCAGCGCCGTGGACCGGATCGAGAATATCGGCCAGCCGCCGGCCCTGTCGCCGATCGCCAATCCCGTGGCGCATCCCGGCTATCAGCCGGTGTCGCTGCCGATGAGGCCGGGATGGTCCGCCGCTTCATCCAGCTCGAGGAGCAGGGCTGATGGCGGACAGCAAGGCGCCGGAGCGGCCCCAGGGAAGCCGGCAGGAGGTTCCGGCAGAGATCGGCCGCAAGGCGGGGCGCAAGGAGAAGGCCCGCAGCGAGCGTGGCCGGGGCGTCTGGTTCGGGCTCGGCATGTTCGGGCTGGTAGGCTGGGCGGTCGCGGTCCCGACCCTGCTTGGGATCGTGCTCGGGCTGTGGCTGGACAGCCGCCTGCCGACGCGCTTCTCCTGGACGCTGACGCTGCTGTTCGTCGGCGTCATCCTTGGCTGCATCAACGCCTGGTACTGGTGCGCTGGGAGAGCGAGCGTGACTTAGACCCGCCCGGGAACGTTCGGGCGCTGATGCTGCTGCTTGGCGGCAAGCTCGCCTGGCCGACGCTTCGGGAGACCGGCTTCAGGATCCTCGGCATCTCGGTATTCGGAGGGTGGCCGATGAAGTTCGTGACTTTGACCCTCGCGGTCCTGATGGGCGCCGTCTGGGGGCGGCATATTTGGCCGCGCTCTGGATCAACGTGCAGCAGGTCACGCGAGCGCGGCGTCCAGGCGTGGTGCTCGCCATCGGCGCGGCGGTCCGGATCACCTTTTTGCTCGGCGCCTTCTATCTCGTTACGGGTGGCGACTGGCAGCGGCTCGTCGCCTGCCTATCGGGCTTTCTGCTCCACGCCTGATCGTCACCCGACGGCTGCGGGCGCGCGGCAAGTCCCTCGAGCCGGCCCGCAGTTGACAGGAGGACGAAGCGGCATGCAGATCAGCCCCGATCAGATCGTCCTCTGGCGGTGGGGGGCGATCGAGCTCAACGCCACGATCGCCTATACCTGGCTCGTCATGGCGCTGTTGGTGGTCGGCGCACGGCTGGTCACCCTGCGCCTATCGACCACCGAGCAGATGTCCCGCTGGCAAAACCTCCTGGAGGTGCTGGTGGTCGGCATGCGCGAACAGATCCGCGGCGTCAGCCAGCGGGATCCGGGCGGCTATCTGCCGTTCGTCGGAACGCTGTTCGTGTTCATCGCCACGGCCAACCTGCTCGCCGTGGTGCCCGGCTACCGGCCGCCGACGGGCTCGCTCTCGACCACCACGGCGCTGGCGATCTGCGTCCTGATCGCGGTCCCGCTCTACGGCATCGGCGAGCGCGGCCTGCTCGGCTACCTCAAGAAATATCTGCAGCCCACGGCCTTCATGCTGCCCTTCAACATCATCGGCGAGGTGTCACGGACGATCGCGCTCGCCGTCCGCCTCTACGGCAACATCATGAGCGGGACGGTGATCGCCGGCATTCTGATCGGCATCGTCCCGTTCTTCTTCCCCATCGTCATGCAGTTACTGGGCCTGCTGACCGGTCTGATCCAGGCCTACATCTTCGCGATCCTGGCCATGGTCTACATCGCCTCGGCAACGACCGTCGGAGGCGGCGAGGAGCAGGGCGAAGCCGGCGAACCGCCGCCGAACCCAGACAACACCCCCCCTGCAGTCGGAGACGCAGATGAATGACCTCGCTTCGGTTCTGATCGCCGCGGTGTCGATCTTCACTGCCGGGCTGACGATCGCGATCGGTTCGCTCGGTCCGGCGCTCGGCGAGGGGCGCGCCGCGGCTCAGGCGTTGAGCGCGCTCGCCCAGCAGCCGGACGAGAGCAATACGATCACGCGCACGCTGTTCGTGAGCCTTGCGATGATCGAATTGACCGCGATCTACTGCTTCGTCGTTTCGATGATCCTGATCTTCGCCAACCCCTTCTGGGATTGGGCCCTGACGCGCGGCGGGGGCTAGGTCCATGCAGATCGACTGGCTCACGGTCGCGGCCCAGATCGTCAATTTCCTGGTCCTGGTCTGGCTGCTCAAGCGCTTCCTCTACGCCCCGATCATGGGCGCCATGGACCGGCGCGAGGCGCGGATCGCGGAGCGGCTCCAGGAGGCTCAGGCCAGGCGGGAGGCAGCCGAGGCCGAGGAGCGCAAATACCGCGAGCAACAAGCCGAACTCGAGCGCCGGCGCGAGGAGCTGCTCGAGGTGGCAAGACACGAGGCCCTGGAGGAGGCCAAGCGCCGGCGCGAGGAGGCGCTCGAGGCGGCGCGCAAGGCCAGGCAGGCGTGGCTGCAGGAACTCGAGGAGGAGAAGGCGAACTTCCTCGAGGAGACCCGGAAGCTGGCGGCCGAGCGCTTCCTCGAGCTGGCGCGGCGCGCCTTGACCGATCTTGCCGATTCGCGCCTCGAGGATCAGATGGTCGCCGCCTTGGCGACGCGACTGCGCGACATGGACAAGGCCGCGCTGGAAAAGTTGCGTCGGGCCGCGATCGAGGCCGAAGAGCGCGTCGTGGTGCAAAGCCGGTTCGGTCTGTCCGCCGAGCGGCGCCGCGAGCTCACCCGAGTGATCCACGAGGTGATCGGCGAGTTGGCCGAGGTTGCCTACTCACGATCCGACGGGCTGCGCTGCGGCATCGAGCTGGCGGCCGGCGGCGAGCGCGTGGTCTGGACGCTCGAAGCCTATCTCGACAAGCTCGAAGCCGAGCTGCGCGAGGCCCTCGAGCAACTCGCCCCGAAGCCGGAGCAGCAGGTGGCCGCATGACGGCACGAGCACAGGCATGTTGAGAGAGCTCGCGACGCAGACCTTCGATGCGGTGCACCGGGTGATCGATGAGCACCGGGTCGAACCGGAGCTGTTCGAGGTCGGCACGGTGGTCCAGGTGGCAGAGGCCGTGGCGATCGTGCGCGGTTTCACCAGCCTCGGCGCCGACGAGCTGTTGCGCTTCGCCAGTGGCGCGCTCGGCATCGCCGCGAATATCGCCCGCCATGAGGTCGGCGTGATCCTGCTCGGCTCGAGCGAGGAGCTGCGCACCGGCGAGGAGGTGCGGCGCACCCATCGCGTGATCGACACGCCGGTCGGCGAGGGTCTGCTGGGACGAGTTGTGGACGCCGTCGGTCGGCCGCTCGACGGCAAGGGGCCGCTCAAGGCGTCGCGCCGCTGGCCAGTCGAACGACCGGCCCCGGCGATCATGGACCGGGCGCCGGTGAACGTGCCGCTCGCCACCGGCATCAAGGCGATCGATGCCACGATCCCGATCGGGCGCGGTCAGCGCGAGCTGATCATCGGCGACCGGCAGACCGGTAAGACCACGATCGCCGTCGACACGATCCTCAATCAACGCGACGTTCTCGCGGTCTATTGCTCCATCGGCCAGCGGGGCACGGCGGTCGCGCGGGTGCTCGCGGAGCTCGAAGCGCAGCACGCGCTCGAGCGCAGCGTGATCGTGGTGGCGAGCGGTGAGGATCCGCCCGGGCTGCAGTTCGTCGCCCCCTATGCTGCGATGAGCATCGCCGAAGGCTTCATGGTCGAGGGCCGTGACGTGCTCGTCGTGTTCGACGATCTGACCCGCCACGCCCGCACCTACCGCGAACTGTCCCTGCTGCTGCGCCGGCCACCGGGGCGGGAGGCCTATCCGGGCGACATCTTCTATATCCATTCGCGTCTGCTTGAGCGGGCCACCCATCTGCGCGAGGAGCATGGCGGCGGTTCGATCACCGCGCTGCCGATCATCGAGACCCAGGCGCAGAACATCGCGGCCTACATCCCGACCAACCTGATCTCGATCACCGACGGCCAGATCTACCTCTCACCGACCCTCTTCCAGCGCGGCCAGCTGCCGGCGATCGATATCGGCAAGTCGGTCTCGCGGGTCGGCGGCAAGGCGCAACTGCCCGCCTACCGCAGCGTGGCCGGCGCGCTGCGCCTGTTCTATGCGCAGTTCGAGGAGCTGGAGGCGTTCTCCCGCCTCGGCACCCGCCTCGATGAGGCGACGCGCCAGAGCCTGGCGCGCGGCCGCCGGGTGCGCGAGGTGCTCAAGCAGCCCCAGGGCAGTCCACTCGGCGCGGCCGAGCAGATCGGTGTGCTGCTGGCGACCACGGAAGGCCTGTTCGACCGGCTGCCGCCCGAGGGCGTGGAACAGGCCGAGGCGGCAGTGCGCCGGGCGCTGCGCGCGGAGCTTGGCGAGCTGTGCGCGCGCCTCGAATTGGGCGACGAACTCGGCAAGGACGATCGCGACGCGATTCTCGACGCCGCAAGGCGCGCCTTGACGGCCGGCGACGACCAAGCGTCGGGCCCGCCCCGGAGCGCGCAGTAGCGCCATGGACACGCTTGAAGCGCTTGGCCGTCGGATCGGGACCACGGTAGGGCTCGGAGAGATCGTGCGCACCATGAAATCGCTCGCCGCGGTAAGCATCCGCCATTACGACCGGGCGGCGAGTGCGCTCGCGGAATATCACCGGACCGTCCAGCTCGGGCTGCAGGTCGTGCTGCGGGCGCGGCCGATGCGGGCGCCGGAGAAGCCGCGAACCGCCGGCCCGCCGGCGGCGATCATCTTCGGCTCGGATCATGGCCTGTGCGGCAGATTCAACGAGCAGATCCTGGCGTTCGCCCGGGAACGGCTCGAAGCGGCGCACCGGCCGCTCGGCCAATGTCGCGTGCTTGCCATCGGCGCACAGATCGGCGCCCGGCTCGAGGCCACGGCCGAATTGCCGGACGCGTTCTTCTTCCTGCCGGGCTCGATCGAGGGGCTCACGAGAACGGCCGAGGCGGTGCTCGTTCAGCTCGATGACTGGCGCCGCGAGCACGGCGTCGAGCGGGTGCTGGTGTTCCACAATCGCCGCCACGAGAAGGCGCCGGCGGCGCCCCACACGCTCCGACTGATACCGGTCGAGCTGCACCGCCTCCAGGACCGCCCGTGGCGATCCCGCAGCCTGCCCACCTTCACCATGGACGTCGAGCAGCTCTTTGCCGCGCTGATCCGGCAACACCTCTTCTTCGAGATCTATCGGGCCGGCGCCGAGTTCGATGGCCAGCGAGCAGGCCGCCCGGCTCGCCTCGATGCAGGCGGCGGAACGCAACATTGAAGAGCGTCTCGAGGAGATGCAGGCGCAGTACCGGCGCCGGCGACAGCAGGCGATCACCGAGGAACTCCTGGACGTCGTCGCCGGCTTCGAGACGCTCCGGGCTGCGACCGGCGATCCCGGCGCGACCGACACTGACGCTCGCGCAGCTGGCGCAGGACGCGGTTGACGTGGATCGCGGTGAGCCCCAGCGCATCGGCCAGGAGATACTGGTTGAGCGGGCAGGCGAAGCCGCTGTCCGAGCCGCGCCCCACGAGCTGCAGGCGCAGCCCGAGCTCGACCAGGAGATGGGCCGTGCGCACCAGCGCGCTGCGCCGGCCGATGTTGACCAGGTGCTCGACCACCATCGCCTCGTCGCGCGAGGCCGCCCACAGGATCGCCGCCCCCAACCGTGGCACCCGCTGGAACGTCTCGATCATCTGCCGCCCCGAGACCTCGGCGACGACGATGTCGCTGACCGCCGCGAAGGCGTGGTCCGAGGTCCGCAGGAGCACGCTGCGCAGGCCCATGACGTCGCCCGGGATCGAGAAGTCGATCACCTGCCGGCCGCCGTCGGGCAGCAGCTTGTAGGCGCACGCCCAGCCCTCCTGCAGGATGAACGCGTGGTGGCCCTCCTGGCGCTCGTGGACGACCTCGGTATGCGCAGCGATCGGGCGCCGCCGCGCCTCGAGGCCGGCAAGGCTCGCGAGCTCCTCCGGGTTCAGCGGCAGGAACCGATTGAGCTTTTGGACCAGAGCGCTTCCGACCGCGGTCATAGGTTTATCCTACCACGGTCACGGACCTCTCATCCACAGCCTCGTGCTGGCCGCTCTATGTCCGGTCGATCAGCGGCCGTTTCCCCGAGCGGCCGTGACCCTGGCTCGACCCGGGCCGGATGCAAGGCAGTCCTTTCAGGAGTTGGCTCGTATCCTCGTAATATATATTTCAAACTCGAATAGGAAACCTTGAATAGTGGCTTGCGCATGACTATCTGATGGCAACGAGGAATGAAATAGTTTCTCAAAACATCTAGCAAGAGTAGGGAATTATCATGGCCAATTCAAAAACCCATGGCGTTGCCGACGAGACGGCCCAGGTCACCGCCAATGGCGGCCACAAGGGCAACGATCGGGCGGCCGATACCGCCCGTAAGGTTGCGGGCTCAGCGCAGCAGTCGACCCAGCACGTCGTCGACGAGTGGTCGCGCGGGGTCAAGGAGGGCCTGACCCGTTACCAGGAGATGTTCTCGCAGCTGCCCGGTTTTGGCGGGAACGGTGCCGAGGCCGGCGAAGCCGGATCGGTCGCTCGCGAGCAGCTGATCGAGTTCAACACCGACCTTTTGAGCTACGCTCAAGGCTCGCTGAACGATTTGTTCGAGGCTTCCAAGGCGGTGATCAACGCCGCCAACATGCAGGAAGCCATGCAGATCCAGGTCGCGCATGCGCGCAAGGCGATGCAGGACGCGGGCGAGCAGGCGAAGAAGTTGGCCGACCGGTATGCCAAAGCCAGTCGCGCATTCGCCAAGCCCATGTCGGGCGGCATGCACGACGCGCCGCGCCGCGTGGGCTGAGGTCTGATCGTTGATCAGGCATTCGGGCCGCCTTCGGGCGGCCCGAACCGTTTTCAGCACCACCTATCGGGCGCCGCCGCGCCTCGAGGCCGGCAAGGCTCGCCGGCTCGACAGCGGCAGGGAACCGACTGAGCTTTCTGAACCAGAGCGCCCGCGCCCGCTGCCATGAACTCTCCGTCCTCAACCATGAACGCGGTCGCGGTCCGCCGCCCTGCCGATCGTCGCCTTTGCGAGCGGGCAGGAGGCGGTGGCAGTGACTACTCTAGATTAGTCTGGCGCCGCTCTCGAAGGAGTAGTCTCCCCTGTTGCCAGGACCGGTGACCGCGGTCGCGATTGCCGTCCGGTCCCACGGATCCGTTCACAGGAGGAAGCCATGAGCAGCGTTTCAGGTGCGGCAGGGCACGCGGCCCTTGCCATCTGCGAATTGATGCTGCTGTCGCTCACCGAGCACAAGATCATCGACCAGGCCGAAGCCAGGGCGATCCTCGAGGACGCGGCGGTCGCCCATCGCAACTCTGTACCGCTGGTGACCGACGGTGGCGCGGCCGCCCACGAGGACGCTGCCTCGCTGATCGAGACGATGCTCAAGGGCGGCAACTCGGTGCGGCATGCCTGAGCGGGATTGGCTCGCGGCCGTCGGAACATCGGCCTTTGTCTGACTCAGATGCTGATGTCCAGGCGAACTCGGCCGGCCCGCCCCACGCGGTCAAGCGCGCCAAACGAGTGGCAGTCCTGTCACCGGTCGCCTGGCGGACCCCGCCCCGGCACTACGGCGCCTGGGAGACGGTGGCCAGCAACCTTACCGAAGGCCTGGTCGCACGCGGCTGGGACGTGACCCTGTTCGCCACCGGGGACTTGATCACCCGCGCCCGGCTCCACGCCGTGATCGACAGGGGCTATGAGGAGGACCCCGCCGCCGATCCCAAGGTCGCCGAATACCTGCACATTGCGGAAGCGTTCGAGCACGCCGCCGAGTTCGATCTCATTCACAGCCACTACGACTTCATGGCTTTGAGTTACAGCCGCCTGGTCCAGACGCCGGTTCTGACCACCATCCATGGCTTCTCGTCGCCCAAAATCATGCCGATCTATGAAAAATATCGCGACGGCTACTATGTCTCGATCAGCGACGCCGATCGCGCCCCCGCGCTGAACTATCTGGCGACGGTTTACAACGGGATCGATCTCTCGCTTTATCCGCTTCCAGGAGCGCGCCGGTGAGAACCTGATCTTTCTCGGCCGCATCCATCCGGACAAGGGCGTCCATCTCGCCATCGAGGTCGCCCGCCGGAGTGGGCGGCGCCTGATCATCGCCGGCATCGTGCAGGACGAGGCCTATTTCCACGAAAAGATCGAACCTCATGTCAATGGCGGCACGGTCGACTATCTCGGGCCCGTGGGTGTGCCGGGCAAAAACAAGCTGTTCGCTCAGGCCAGCGCGCTCTTGCACCTCAACACCATCCCCGAGCGGTTCGGGCTGGTCCTGGCCGAGGCCAACGCCGCGGGCGTGCCCGTGATCGCGATGGACCTCGGCTCCTGCCGCGAGGTCATCGAGGACGGCAAGACCGGTTTCCTGGTCGGCACCCCCGAGCAGGCGGTTCAGGCCTTGGGGCGGCTCGCCGAGATCGACCGCCGCGCCTGCCGGCGCCGCGTGGAGGAGCGCTTTTCGATCGCCACCATGGTCGCCGCCTATGAGCAGGTCTACGCGAAGATTTTCGAGCTGGAGGAGAGCAAGCGACGATGACGCACCAGACCGCCCGGATCTTAAGCGCCCCGTTGCCGTTCGACCGGGGAGCCCGGCGTCGAGGCCCGGATGGCGCGGCTGCAACGAGGTCCAATCAGCCATGAGACCGGCAGACCAGCCCTCAAAGATCGCGTTCGTCTCTGACTATCTGCCGCGCCGGTGCGGCATCGCGACCTTCACGCACGACCTGCGCGCTGCCGTGGCCGCTCAGTATCCGCACGCGGAGTGCGGCGTGCTGGCGATCAATGACCTGCCGGAAGGTTACGACTATGGGCCGGAAGTGCAGTTCGAGCTGCAGGAGCAGCGCCTGCGCGATTATCAGGAGGCGGTGAACTTCCTGCGGTTCAACGGCTTCGACGCGATCTGCCTGCAGCATGAGTTCGGGATCTACGGCGGCAGGTCCGGTAGCCATGTCCTGGCCATCCTGCGCGAGGTCGACCTGCCCGTGGTGACGACCTTGCACACCATCCTCGAGGAGCCGGCACCCGACCAACGCCGGGTCATGGACGAGATCGTCAGGCAATCGGAACGGCTGGTCGTGATGACCGAGCGCGGCCGCAGGATTCTTCGCGAGGTCTATGGGGCGCCTTCCGCCAAGATCGATCTGATCGCGCACGGCATTCCGGATACGCCGTTCGTCGACCCGAGCTCCCTCAAGGATCAGTTCGGGGTCGAGGGCAAGAAGGTGCTGCTGACCTTCGGCCTGCTGTCCCCGGGCAAGGGGATCGAGTACGTGATCCGGGCGCTGCCTGAGATCACCCGGCAGTATCCGGACCTGATCTATATCGTGCTGGGCGCGACCCATCCCAACCTCCTGCGTGCGGAAGGCGAAGCCTACCGGTTGAGCCTGGAGCGTCTGGCCGAGAAATCGGGCATGACGCAACACGTCGCGTTCTACAACCGCTTCGTGGAGCTCGAGGAGCTGGAACAGTTCATCGGCGCGGCAGATATCTACGTCACCCCCTATCTGAGCGAAGCGCAGGCGACCTCCGGCACGCTCTGCTATGCGTTCGGTTGTGGCAATGCGGTCGTCTCGACGCCCTACTGGCACGCCGAGGAACTGCTGGCAGGCGATCGCGGCGTGCTCGTGCCGTTCCGTGACAGCGCTTCGATCGCGACCGCCGTGTGCGGTCTGCTGGCGGACGAGGCGCGCCTCGATGCGATGCGCAGGCGGGCTTACCTTGCAGGCCGCGGGATGATCTGGAGCCAGGCGGCCCATCATTATTTCGCATCGTTCAGCAAGGCGCGGGCCGACCACAGGCATCGTGACGGCCCTCGGTTCGCGGTCAAGACGCTGGCTCAGCAACCCCTCGAGCTGCCCGAGCTGACGCTGGATCATGTCGAGCGGCTGACCGATTTCGACCGGCATCTTTCAGCATGCGACCTACGCCATGCCGAGCTACGCCGACGGCTACTGCACCGACGACAACGCGCGCGCGCTCCTGCTCATGGTTGTGCTGGAGTCCTCGAGCCACGACACGCCGGTGCGCCGGCAGCTCGCGACCAGGTATTCCGCCTTCGTGGAGCACGCCTTCGACCGCGACCGCCGCCGCTTTCGCAACTTCATGGGTTTCGATCGCCGCTGGCGGGACGAGACCGGCTCGGACGACTGCTTCGGGCGCTGTCTTTGGGCATTGGGCATGTGTCTCGGGCGCTCGAAGCACCGTAGCTTTCAGAAGTGGGCGGCCGAGCTCTTTCTTCGGGCCCTGCCCGAGCTGGAGGCCATGAGCTCGCCCCGCGCCTGGGCGTTCGGGCTGATCGGCGTGCAGGAATACCTCGAGCATCTGAGCGGCGACCGCAGCGTCAGCGCCGTCAACGACCGGGTGACCGAAAAGCTGATCCGCCTGTACGAGGCCCAGAGCGAGCAGGATTGGCCGTGGTTCGAGCCGGTCCTGAGCTACGTCAACGCGAAGCTGCCGCACGCGCTCATCTGCAGCGGCCGCCACGGCGGGGCGCATCGGCAGCGGGCGCTGGCGCTGGGCCTGCAGACGCTGCGCTGGCTGGTGACCGAGCAGACCCAGGGCGGTCACTTCGTGCCGATCGGCTCGAACGGGTTCTATCGTCGCGGCGGCCCACGGGCGCGCTTCGACCAGCAACCGATCGAGGCCCAGGCCACGGTATCGGCCTGCGTCGAAGCCTTCGAGGCGACCGGTGACCGCTTCTGGCGCGACGAGGCAAGGCGCGCCTTCGAATGGTTCCTCGGCCGCAACGACCTCGACCAACCACTGTACAATCCCTCATCCGGCGGTTGCTATGACGGCTTGCATTTCGACCGGATTAATCTAAACCAGGGTGCGGAATCCACGCTCGCTTTTCTGCTGGCGCTAGAGGAGATGACGACCCTGCAGGCAGCCACGGCGGCGAGCGCGGAGGTGACCGATGCTGCGGGGATCGTGCGGCCGGACGGGTTGCCAGGCTTGAGCCCGAGCTCCGCAGAGGTACACTCGTAAGTCGGAACGAGACAGCATGGATCAAGCCTCCAGTCCTCTCGCAAAGGGCTCGAACGACAGATTCCCGATTGGCCGCTCAGGCAAGTATCTGCGCCCCGACAACTCGCGCATGCTGCTACGCCCGTTCCTGCCCGGCGGTGATCGCCGGGTCCGCGAGATCATCCAGCGGATTCTCGGAATGTCGCCATCCGAGGTCGAGGCCGGACTGCAGGATGTGACACGCTGCCTGAGCCATGCGCATGCGGGTATCGAGGCCGTGTTCTCCGCTCGCTATCGGCAGCTGGCTCACCTCGTGCCGCCGGCTGCAGAACCCTCGCCGCCGCAGTGCCTGTTGATCGGCGCCTACTTCATGAGCGAGTACAGCCTGCAGTCATCGGCCCTGTTCAACCCCTCGATCGTCCCGCACCCGGATCAGGACGGAGTCCCTGCCGGTGCCCTGCGCTTCGTCATGAGCTTGCGCGCGACCGGCGAGGGCCACCTCTCGTCGATCGAATTTCGCGAGGGCCTCGTCAGCGTCGACGGCGACCTCGGATTTGCCCCGGTCTCCCCGTCGGTGATCTCACCCGAGATCAGTTACCCGCGCTGCTCCAAAGCTGACTTCGTCGCAACCCTGCTGGAACTGGGACTCGGCGAGCACTTCGTTGCGGCCGCGTTCGGCAACCTTGGAGCAACCTTCAGTCCCGGAGAACTGGAGGATTTTCTGCGCCACCCGGAGCGTTGGCCCGGTTCGACGGGAGAGCACGAACAGCAGTCCGTGCGCGATGCGATCCGCCGGGCGGCGCACGGCGAGTACGTGCTGGAGTTTTCGAATTCATCGACCTTGTCCGAACGCGCGATTTTCCCTGTGTCGCCCAGCGAGCAGGGCGGCATCGAAGACGCGCGGTTCGTGCGCTTTCGCGAGGATGATGGCAGTCACCACTACTATGCTACCTACACGGCTTTCGACCGCAATCACATCTTGCCGCAGCTGATCGAGACCGAGGATTTTCGCAAGTTCAGGCCTGGGCCGTTGCACGGCGCCGCGGCCCACAACAAAGGCATGGCGCTGTTCCCGCGCCGCATTGGCGGTCGCTACGCCATGTTGGGCCGGCAGGGTGGAGCCAACATGACCCTCATGTTCTCAGACGATATCCATTACTGGGAAGACTATGAGGTTTTGTTGGAACCTGAGGCCCCCTGGGAGTATATCCAGATCGGCAACTGCGGCTCGCCCTTGGAAACCGAAGCTGGCTGGCTCGTCCTCACCCATGGGGTCGGCGCCATGCGCAACTATTGCATCGGCGCCGCCCTGCTCGATCGCGACGACCCGCGCCGCGTCATCGGGCGCCTGCGCCAGCCGCTGCTGGAGCCGCTCGATCACGAGCGCGACGGTTACGTCCCGAATGTGGTCTACAGCTGCGGCTCCCTGATTCACAACGGCTGGCTGGTGCTGCCCTATGCGGTCAGCGACTATGCGACGACCCACGCCCTGGCTCAGCTCGAGCCGCTTTTGGAGCGGCTGGTTGGGTAGTGTCTTCGGCGGTTTCATGGTGTCGCGGTCGGGCTGGCCGTCCTGCTCGGCGCCGGGCTCGGGCAGCGCGAAGGCGACGTGCTGCGCCTCGGTTGGACGCAGTACGACGGCGCCGCGGTGCGCCTGCGCCAGCGGAAGACGGGCAGGCTGATCGCGGTCCCGGCGATCGCCGAGCTGCGGCAGACGCTCGACGCCGCCCCCCGCACCGCCGCGACGATGGTTGTCTCCGAGACCACGGGCAGACCCTACACCGAGGACAACTTCACGCACCTGTTCCGCGGGGTCGCCGACGCGGCCGGTCTGCCCGATGCGCTCCAGTTCCGCGACCTCAGGCGCACCGCCGTCGTGTTCCTCGCCGAAGCGGGTTGCAGCGTGCCGGAGATCGCCGCCATCACCGGGCACTTCGCTGCGCACCGCGACCCAGATCCTGGAGACCTACCTGCCGCGCAACAGCGCGATGGCGCGCAACGCGATCACGCGCCTGGAGGCGCACGGAGCGCGAACGAAGTTGGAAGCCTGATGCCACGGCTCGGAAGGGGAGTTGGAAGGATTGGTGCCGGAGAGAGGATTCGAACCTCCGACCTACTGATTACGAATCAGCCGCTCTACCCCTGAGCTACTCCGGCCGGCGCAGGTCGCAGACAGGTACCGGGCGGCCAGGCCGCCGTCAAGGCGTGGCGCGCCCGAGGTCCGGCGCCGCGGACGGCGCGTCGGGAGCGCCGCCCCGTCACGAAGCGGCGCGGGCGACCGAGGCCTCTCGGGTATCATGGGGCGCGTCGGGACCGGCGACCGTGGTCACCGCGCCGGCGGCCGCGGGCGCGGGCTCTCTCGGCCGGGACGAAGCGCCGGCCTCGGTCGGGCGGCCGGGCGCGGTCGCCGGCGGGATCAGCTGCGCCTCGGCGTCGTCGCGCAGCAACGGCACGATCTTGGGCGGCGAGCCCCAGCGCAGGCTGTCGAAACGGCCGTCCGGGCCGAACACCGACCAGCGGGCGCGGACCTCGCCGGTGGTGGGACACAGCCAGGCCGGGTCCGGCGGCGCGTCGACCGCCTTGGCGAGCCAGGCGCGCGCCCGCTCGCCCTGGCCCTCGGCCTGCTCGACCTCCGCCAGCAGGCGGTAGACCGAGGCGGTCGGTGCCCGCTTGCGAGCGCGCTCGAGCGCGGTGCGCGCGCTCGGCCATTGCCGGGCCCCGATCGCCTGCTCGGCCAGCACCAGGTCGCTCTGGACGTGCTCGGGCGCCAGCTGGTGCAGGCGCTCGGCGAGCTTCAGGCGCTCGGCCGGCGGCTGGCCGGCGGCCTGGCCGAGATAGGCGCGGGCGAGCGCCGGATGCGGCTCGGCGCGCCAGCCGGCCTCGAGGATCTTGCGCGCCACCCGCGGCTGGTGGGTCTGCTCGGCGAGCTCGGTCGCCTGGACCGCGAGCGGCGCCAGGCTCGGCAGCAGCTTGTGCGCCTTGCGCGCCAGCCGCAGCGCCTCGTACGGCCGGCCCGCCTTGCGTTCGGCGGCCGCCTGCTGGTGGAACAGGATCGCGCGCCGCCGGATCGCGCTCGGGCGGTCGATCAGCTTGTGCCGCGCCATGTCGCCGACCGTGCTCAGCGCCTCGGTCCAGAGCCCCGCCTGGGTCTGCAGATCGAACAGGGTGGTCAGCACCCAGGGCGTGTTCGGCCGACGCAGATAGGCGCGTCTCGCGAGCTTGAGCGCGGTCGCGCCGTCGCCGTCCTTGATCGCCTGGGCGAGCAGGCCGCGCAGGCCGAGGAATTCGGTCTCGGTATGCTTGAGCATCTGCTGGAACTTCTGGCGCGCGGCGCCCTCGTCGCCGTCGAGCTGCGCGGTCTGGGCGCTCAGCAGCAGGGTCGAAGGGGCGTGCTCGAGCAGCTTCTCGGCCCGCCGGTTGAGCGCCTTGGCCGCCGCGGCATCGCCGGCGGCCGTCGCCACCAGGCCCTGGGCGAGCGCCTGGTAGCCGCGGTCGATCCGGGCCCGCCGCCGGCCGCGCCCGAACTGGCGCGGCGCCCGCCGGATCAGCCGCAAAAGCTCGAACAGGATCACCAGGACGGTGCCGAACAGCAGCACGCCCACGGCCAGGACCGCGACCGAGGTCTCGATCTGCATACCTTGCCAGATCAGCGAGACCCGGCCCGGATGGTCGGCGAACCAGGTCGCGACCAAGGCCAGGCCGACCGCGACGACGAGGAACACAATGAGCCGGATCATGGACGTCCTTGCTACAGGGTCGCGGCAGCCGCCGCCGGCGCGGCGTCGGTGGCTCGGCTGCTGGTCGCTCAGTTGGCGGTCTGGGTCAACAAGTCCGTGGTATGGGCCTGCAGGCGCGCGAGCGCCGTGGTCGCGCGCAGACGGGTATTGGCCTCGGCCAACCAGCCGGCGGCGGCCTCGGCGGCCGGGCCCTCGAGGGCCTCGATCTCGCCGACCGCCGCGGCCAGGTCGCCCTGCTCGAGATCGGCTTCCGCCCGGGCGACCCGCGCCGCCGCGTCGTCGCCCTCGACGTCGGCGCCGACCGGGCGCACGGTCACCAGCCGCATCAGGTTGCTCGCCGCCTGATCGATCAGGCTGTTGCCCTCGGGCGCGCGCGCACGCTGCACGATCTCATCCGCAACCGTCGCAAAGGACTGCTTGAGCGCGGTCAGGCTCGGGACCCCGGTCGGCGCGGCGGGCGCGAGCTCGGCCGCCGCCTGGCGCACCACCTCGTCCCGACCGCCGAGCGCAGTCAGGCTGCGGAGCGGCGCATCGTAAGCCTGCGAGCGGCCGATCGCGGTGTCGATCTGGGTCGTGATCAGGGCCAGCGCCGCCGCCAGCTCGCGCCGGTCGCTGGCGGACGCGGCTCGGCTCTGGACGGCGGCGAGCCGGCTTTGCACATCATCGACGTCGCCACGCAGCGCCTGGAGTCGTCCATCCAGCCCCTGGAGCTGCCCGCTGAGCTGATCGAGCTGGCTGCGGGTGGCGCTGCCCTGCTGCTTGACCTGTTGAAGGTCGCCGGCCAGCTGCGTGACCTTGGCCCCGGTCGGCTCGAGGGCGTCGACCTTGGCGCCGAGCGCGTCGACCCGGTCGGCGAGCGCGCCGGCGTTGGCCTCGGCCAGCTGGCTCTCGACCGCGCTCAGGCGGGACTGTAAGGCCTCCAGGGTCGCCGCACCCCCGGTGGCGGCATCGCTGGCGCCGGCGACATCGGTGGCGAGGCTGGCGAGCTGGCTCTCGACCGCCGCGAGGCGCGTCCGCAGATCGTCCTGGCCGCCGGCCTCAGCGCTGCCGGTGCTGGCGTTCACGCTCTGCTCGAGCGCGCCGACGCGCTCCTCGAGCGCCGCCAGGGCCGGGCCGGCCTGGGCCTGGTCGCTGGCTTGGGCTTGCTCGGCCGCCGCTTTGCGCGCCGTCTCGAGGGCCTGGACGCGGGCCGCGAGATCGCTGTCCACCGCCGGCGGCGCCTGCTCGAGAGCTTGCACCCGGCCGCTCAGCTGCGCCAGCGCCTGGCTGTCGTCCGGCAGGCTGCCGACCCGGCCGTCGAGCTGCTCGACCTGGGTGCGCAACGCCTGGAGCTCCGCCCCGACGCCGCCCGGCAGCAGGTAAGTCAGCGCCAGCCAGGCCGCGATGCCGCCGAGCAGGCCACCGATCAGGCCGCCGACCAGGCCGTTCCGGAAGCCGCGGTGGGAGCCGCCCGGGGGCGGCTCGGTCCCGGTCGGCGGCCGACTCCTGGCCGCCTCGTCGCTGCCGCCGGGCGGGCGCCCGCCGGAGGGTGGCGCACCGCCCGGGCCGCCGCTCGGGCCTGGGCCGGGCTTGCCCGCGCCCGCCCCGGACGGACGCGCCTCGGGAGCGGCTCCGGCGGGGCCGGCCGCGGCGGCGGCTGCCGAAGCGGTCGGCGCGCCGGCCGGGGTCGGGCCGGGCCGGTCTGCGGTCACCCCGGACCGGCTCGCCTCTGGAGCTGCTCCCGGCGGGCCGGCGGGCCGGCCGCGGCGACCGGCCGATGCCCCGGCGGTGCCGTTGGGCCGCTCGCCGGAGCCTGCCGCGGGCGGGTCGGGGGGCCGTTTGCCTTGGTTGCGCGCCATGGAAGCCTCTCGGGGAACCTCTCGCCGCGGAACGATGATGGTGTCGCGGGTGCGGCGCCGGCGACCGGCGACGCCGAGCACGCCTAGCACCTTCCCTCGCCCCCTTCAAGCTGTCGCAGGACCATTTCAACCTCTGGGTGGGTCGCGATCCGGAGCGCCTTCCAGCTCAGCTGACGACACGCCGCCGCGACCGCCGGACTGAGGCAAATCGCCTCGGTGCGGCCCAGGCAGCCGGCCAGATCGTGCCGGGCGATCAGATCGCCCAGGAGCGCCGCGCTGCGCGGCGAGAACAGCAGCACGGCATCGATCGCCCCGCTGCGGATCGCCGCGATCACCGCCGGCGCCAGGCTCTTCGCCGCGACCGCCCGATAGACCGCCTGGCGGCGCAGCTCGAAGCCCGCCGCCCCGAGCGCTTCGGCGAGTCCCGGCCGGACCTCGGTGCCCGCCAGGTGCAGGAGCGCGCCGCCGGTCGGCCGGCACTGGCCGATGATCGCCCGCGCCAAACTCGCGGCGTTGCCCGCGGCCGGCCGCACATCGCCAACGCCGGCCGCGCGCGCCGACCGCGCGGTCGCCTCACCAACTACGAACACCGGCCGCCCGGGATCGGTTCCAACGAGCGCCGGCACGGCGTTGGCGCTGGTCAGCACGATCGCCTGCACGCCCTCGAGGTCCGGGACCGCAGCCGGGATCGGCTCGATGGTCAGCACCGGCGCGATCAGCGCGCTGTGGCCGCGCGCCTCGAGCATCCGCGCGAGCGCCTCGGCATCGGCCTGCGGCCGGGTGATCAGGACCTGCACCGGCGGCGCTCCTCCCCTGTCCGGCCGGCATCAGGCGAAGAAGCCGGGCCCGGCGCGCGCCTTCAGCTCCAGGCCGGCGTCCCGCCCGAGCGCCGCAGCGTCCGCGAGCGCGCCCGCGCGGCTCGTGCGCAGGCAGACGCGGCCGTCCGGGCGCGCGACCAGCGCGGCGAGGCGCAGCCGGCCGCCTGCGGCCGTCGCATGGCCGGCGATCGGGGTCTGGCAGGAACCGTCGAGCGCGGCCAGGAGCGCGCGCTCGGCGCCGATGCAGGCGCGGCTGTCCGGATCGTCGATCGCCGCCAGCAGGGCCAGGGTCGGCGCGTCGCCCGCCCGGCACTCGATCCCGATCGCGCCCTGGCCGACCGCCGGCAGCATGACCTCGGGCGCAAGGACCGTGGCGCCGGCCGGCGCGATCTCGAGCCGCTCGAGGCCGGCCAGCGCCAGCAGGGTCGCATCGACGGCGCCGGCCGCCAGCTTCTCGAGGCGGGTCTCGACGTTGCCGCGGAAACCGACCACCCGGAGCTCGGGCCGGCGCGCCAGCAGCTGCGCCTGGCGCCGGGGCGAGCCGGTGCCGACCACGGCCCCCGGCGGCAGGCCGTCGAGGCCGGCGCCATCGCGGGTGATCAGGACGTCGCGCGGGTCGGCGCGCGCCAGGACCGCGCCCAGCACCAGGCCGTCCGGCAGCCAGGTCGGCAGGTCCTTGACCGAGTGCACCGCGAGGTCGATCTGGTGCGTCAGCAGGGCCGCCTCGAGCTCCTTGCAGAACAGCCCCTTGCCGCCGAGCTCGGCGAGCGGCCGGTCGACCACGCGATCGCCGGTCGTGCGGATCACCAGGAGCTCGAGCGCGCCCGGCGCCGCCAGCTCCGGGTGCGCCTCCTCGAGCGCGCGCAGGGCCAGCGCCGCCTGGATGCGGGCGAGCGGCGAGCCGCGGGTGCCGATGCGCAGACGCGCCATCGTCCTCAGGCCCTGGGTCGGGCGCTGGCGATCATGCTGGCGCGGGCTTATGTGCTGGGATCATGACCGGGATGTCTAGCACATCAGAGCCGCCGGTGGTGCTCGGGATCGAGACCAGCTGCGACGAGACCGCCGTGGCCCTGGTCGACGGCGGGCGGCGGGTGCTGGCCGAGGCGCTGCGCGGCCAGGAGGATCTTCATGCGCCGTTCGGGGGCGTGGTGCCCGAGATCGCGGCCCGCGCCCACCTCGAGGTCCTCGACCGGCTGATCGCCCGGGTCATGGCCCAGGCGGGGCTCGGGTTCGGTGATCTGGCGGCGGTCGCGGCGACCGCCGGGCCCGGCCTGATCGGCGGCCTGATCGTCGGCCTGGTGACCGCGAAGGCGATCTGTGCGGTCCATCGCCGGCCGCTGCTCGCGATCAATCACCTCGAGGGCCATGCGCTCACCGCCCGCCTGACCGACGGCGTCGCGTTTCCGTATCTGCTGCTCCTGATCTCGGGCGGGCACTGCCAGCTCCTGGTGGTCCTGGGCGTCGGGCGCTACCGGCGGCTCGGCACCACCCTCGACGATGCCCTCGGCGAGGCGTTCGACAAGGCCGCCAAGATGCTGAACCTCGGTTTTCCGGGCGGGCCCGCGGTCGAGCGGGCGGCGACCAGCGGCGACCCGGGGCGCTTTCCGCTGCCCCGGCCGCTGGTCGGCCAGCCGGGCTGCCACTTCTCGCTGTCCGGCCTCAAGACCGCGCTCCGCCAGACCATCGAGCGGCTCGGTCCGATGGCCCTCGAGGCGCCGGCACGGCACGATCTCTGTGCCGGCTTCCAGGCCGCGGCCGGCGACATCCTGGTCGATCGCACGCGCCACGCGGCAGCGATCCTGCGCGCCGACCATCCCGGCGCCGCCACGCTGGTGGTCGCGGGCGGGGTCGCCGCGAATGCGCACGTCCGTGCCCGTCTTGCCGCCCTTGCGGCCGAGCAGGGCCTCCGCCTGATCGTGCCGCCGCCGCGCCTGTGCACCGACAACGGCGTGATGATCGCCTGGGCCGGGCAGGAGCGCCTGGCGCAGGGCCTGATCGACGACCTCACGGCCCCGGCGCGCGCCCGCTGGCCGCTCGACCCTGCGGCCGAGCCCGCGCCCGGCGCCGGCGTCAAGGCCTAGGCAGCAGCCCTCAGGCGCGCGCCGCCTGCTCGTGCCGGGCCATCCGAGCGGGCACCCCATGCAGACGGAGCTTCGGCCGCGCCTCGGCGCCGAAGCCGCTGACCTGGAACTCGATCAGGTCGCGCGAGGCCGGGTCGCGCGGGTCGGCCTGATGCACGGCGAAGCTCTTGCCGGTCGAGGCCCCGCGCTGGTCGAGCCAGAGCACCAGCCGGCGCAGCTGGCCCTCGGTCATCCTGGCGAGCTGGGCGCGGATCAGCGCCGGGTCGTCGAGCGCGGCCTGAAGGTCTGGGCCCTCGCCCGACCACCGAGCGTCGACGGAGTCCGCCTGACGTGCCATGTCACCTCCTCCATTGCTTTAGTTTGCATCATGATGATGCCCGAAGCATCGCGCTGCGTCAATCAGCATCGATACAGCTCGCGCTGGTCACCATCCGTCCAACGCTCGCCCCGCGCGGCAGTTCCCGCAGCCCCCAAGTGCGCGCTCGAGTTGGTTGGCGAGGATCCGTCGGACGCCCGCGAGCCGACCTGCGTGGCCGGGATCTGACTGGGCGGTCGAGCTAGGGATCGGCGTCCGCGCGGGTCCACTCCGCGAGCCAGGCCTCGTTCTCGGTCGAGATCGCGTTCTCGCAGTCATCGACCAGCTTGCCGACCCGCGCCGGCTCGAGCCGGTTCGGGTCGGCCTGCCAGATATCGCGTAGCCCCGCCAGGCGATCGGCCGTGGCGTAGTAAGTCATCGCCGCGTGATCGTAGCCGGAGGCGGCGAGATGCGCGGTCACCGCCCCGCCAGCCGTGGTCACGACCGCCACCCAGGGGCTGAGGTAGGACAGCCAATCCAGTCCGGTGGCGGCCACCGCGCTGGCCATCGCGCCCATGACCACGGCGAGCAGGCCGAGACCGAACTCCAAATCGTGCAGCCGTTTGGCGCGCAGAGCGTTCCGCCGGCCCTGCGGCTGATAGTAGGACTTGATCTGACCTTCGAGCCGCTGCTCGACATAACCGGCGGGGTCGAGCTCGAGCGGCCGTTCCTTCTTCGCCGGCTCGACCGCGGCGGCATGGGCGCTGAGGTCTCGGACCTTGTCCTTGGCGGCCTGACAGCGGCCGACCAGGGCGGCCGGCGCCGGATTCGACCCGTAGGGCGCGGCACCGACCAGGTAGCGGTAAATCTCCTCCTTCAACGCCTCGGACGTGGAGCGGGCGCGCACCCACTCCCGCACCCGGTCTTTGGATGCCTTGGTCCGCAGGACGTAGGGCACCACGGCAAGGATCACGGCACCCGCGAGGGCGAGCAGCGCGCGCAGCCACCACCAGCCGCTGACGCCGGTGAGGACGCCCGCCAAAGTCTCCAGCAAAGCGCCAATCACGCCTGCGACCGCCGCCCGGTTGCGCCATTTGGTGAGCTCGGCCTTCAGCCGGTTGGCGGTCTCCGACCAGACCGCCTGATCCCGCCAGGCCGACTCGACGATCGCGTGCGCGTCGACCGCCGCGGCTTGGCCCCTGGTGCCGACCTCGCTCACGCCTCGCCTCGCAGCGCGGCGCGCCAGCGCTCGAAGGTCGCGCCGTCGAGGTCGAGACCCTTGCGGACCCGCTCCAGCCCCTCCTCGATCCGCTTGACGTCGTCGGGCGCGGGGCGGAGGGCCGCGATCTCGGTCAGGTGACGGAGCGCGCGGGGCTCATCGCCCTGCATGAGCGCGGCGGTGACCCTGGTCGCATGGGTCCAGAGGTTGCGCTCCGACAACCGGTCGATGATCTCGCCGGCCCGCCGATAGGCGGCGCGCGCGTCCTCGATCCGGCCGAGCCGGAGCAGCGTCTGGCCGAGGACGTCGGCGAGATAGTAGGATTCGGGGTTGCGCTCCAGCGCCTGACGATAGGTCAAGGCGGCGCCTTCGAAGTCATTGCCCTCGCGCTGCAGACGCGCCTTGAGCGCGGCACACTCGACATTGTGGCTGAACGCCTCCTTGTCGAGATCGGCGATCCGGGCGACCACACGCGCGGCATCGTCGCGGCGGTTGCCGTCCAGATAAGCGAGGCCGAGGGCGCGGAGCAGGAAGATGTCGCGGGGGGCAAATTCGAGCGCGAGCTGGAATTCCTCCGCAGCGTGGTCCGGTCGCTTCGAGGCGCGATAAGCGTTTCCGAGCCGGCGGTGCAGGCGCAGATCGAGCGGCAAGGGCCGTTCGTCCCGGCCGCGCCCGAAGGTTAGGTTGAGCCAGTCATGCAGGTGCCCGACCTCGGACAGACGCCGGTCTGCGGCAAGCTTGTCCAGGCGCTCGCACCATTCCTGGATCGCCGCCTCGGTCGCGAGCAGGGGAGCGTCGCGCAGCGCCTTTTCCACGCGCTCGAGGTAGATTTCGATCGTGGCGCCGAGCTTCTCGCCCGCCTTGAAGACCTGAGCCGGCGACATGTCCTTGGCGAAATCGTCGAGCATGTCGCGGAGAAAACGCCCGACCCCGGAGCGCTCGTCTCCGTTGACGCCCTGGATTCCCGCGAACGGTGACGGCACCTGACTGCCCGAAAGCTTGAAGACCAGAGGCCGGACCTTGCGCGCGCCGGTCTCGGCCGAAGCGATGCCGGCGCCGTACACCGCGCCTGCCTCCCACAGCACCCAGGGTTTCTGGGTCGAAGCAGGGGTCAAGAGGATCACCGCGATGTCGGCGGTGCGCACCCGCTCGACGATCCAGCGGAACCACTCCTCGCCCGGCTTGATGCCGCCGTCGAGCTCCTTCTTGCTCGAATAGCTGGTCGTGAGCAGATCCCCGAACACGCCTTCGATCGCCGCGCTCAGCGCGTTCGCGATCTCCTGGTCGGCATGGGTATGGCTGACGAAAATCTCGCCGATCGGCATTCTAATCGCGCTCCCTTCGCTCGCCGAAGGCTCACGCCCGCCCGCGCTGGACGAGCATACTCGCGCTACCCGTTCGCCTCAAGGTCGGCGCGACCAGCCGCCGATCGGCGGGGTGCCGATCGGCGGGGATGGCCCCATCGTGCGGCGTCGATGACGCCATCGCAACCGTCTGCGCTACCTCGGCGCGGGGGTTGACGAGGGCATGCAGCGGGTAGCAGATGCGGGCGCCATGGGTAGAATAGGCATGGTCGGCATCGTCGGCGCCGGCGCCTGGGGCACGGGCCTCGCGCAGGCCGCGGCCAGGGCCGGGCGGCGGGTGCTGCTGTTCGCCCGCGATCCGGCGGTCGTGCGATCGATCCGGGCGGATCGGATCAATCCGCGGCATCTCACCGACGTGGCGCTCGAGCCGGCGGTCGACGCGACCGCCGAGCTCGCCGATCTGGGCGCGGCCGATCTGCTGCTGCTGACCGTGCCGGCCCAGACGCTTCGCGGTGTGGCGCGCGGCCTGCCGCCGGGGCCGGCCCCGCTGGTGATCGGCGCCAAAGGGCTCGAGACGGCGACCGGCCAGCGCCTCAGCCAGGTGCTGGCGAGCGAGCGGCCGAAGAGCCGGGTCGCGGTCCTGTCGGGGCCGAATTTCGCGCGCGAGGTGGCGCTCGGGCTGCCCGCGGCCGCGACCCTCGGCTGCGCCGACCCGGCGCTCGGCCAGGCGCTCGCCGAGGTGCTTAGCGGCCCGAGCTTCCGGGTCTACTGGACCGACGACGTGATCGGGGTCGAGGTCGGGGGTGCGATCAAGAACGTGCTCGCGATCGCCGCCGGCGTGGTCGCAGGGCGGGGTCTCGGCGAGAACGCGCGCGCCGCGCTGATCACCCGCGGTCTCGCCGAGCTCGCCCGCCTCGGCGCGGCGCTCGGCGCCCGGCGCGAGACCCTGATGGGCCTCGCCGGCCTCGGCGATCTGATCCTGAGTGCCTCCAGCCTGACCTCGCGCAACATGGCGTTCGGCCACGCGATCGGCCAGGGCGCGGACCCGCAGGCGCTCTGCGCGCGGCCGGGCCCGCTGGTCGAGGGGGTGTTCACCGCAGCCGCCGTGACCAGGCTTGCCGAGGAGCAGGGCGTCGAGCTGCCGATCTGCGCCGCGATCGACGCCATCCTCGCCGGCCGCCTCGGGATCGAGGGCGCGCTCGAAGCCCTGATGCGCCGCCCGCTCAAGATGGAGCGCGGCTGAGTCGCTCTCGGGCGAGCGCTTTTTTCACTTTGGCGAGCGATTGCGCGGCCAGACGGCGCGACGTAACCTCCCGTTGCAACGAGCGCGGCCGAAAAGACCGCTGCCAGGGAGGCAAGCATGACCGTCAGGCGTCCAGAGGAATTCGCTCATCACCAGGCGCAGCTGGATGGCATCCGCATCCACTACGTCCGCGAGGGCAGCGGGCCGCCCTTGCTGCTGATGCACGGCTGGCCCGGTTTCTGGTGGGAGTGGTACAAGTGCATCGGCGCGCTCGCCGAGAGACTTCGACGTGATCGCCCCCGACATGCGCGGCTATGGCGACTCCGAGAAGCCGGACCTCGCCGACCTCTCCAAGTACCATCTGAACCTGGTCACCGACGACCACGCCAAGCTCCTGAAACATCTGGGGATCGATCGAGCCTACGTGGTCGGCCACGACTATTCGGCCCTGATCATGCACAAGTTCGTGCGCGTCTACCGGGCGATGACCATCAAGGGCCTGACCATCGACCCGATCGTGCCGGGCTTCGAGGAGCGCTACCTGTCGGTCGGCCACTTCCCGGAGTCCTGGTACTCGCAGTTCCACCAGCTCGACATGGCGGTCGAGGTGGTGAGCTCGAGCCGGGCGGCGACCCGCGCCTATTTCAGGCATTTCCTGTCCCACTGGTCCTATGACAAGGACCTGATCACGGACGAGGAGATGGAGATCTACACCGACAACTTCGTGAAGCCGGGCAACATCCACGGCGGCTTCAACTTCTACCGGGCCAACCTGTCGCTCACGAGCGTGCCCTGGACGCCCCTCGACCGCACGGTCTCGGACGTGCCGATGACCTTCCTGTGCGGCATGGGCGACACGGTCGTGCCCTCGGTGTGGAGCGACCAGGTGACCAACTGGTACAACAACTACACGATCGAGTATGTGCCGGACGGCGGCCACTTCCTGATGATGGAGAAGCCGGATCTGGTGATCGACCGGATTCGGCGGCTGCGGGGGTAGCCGCGGTCACTTCGGCCGCTGCTGGCTGCGCCACTCCCAGGGCGGGTTGAAGGTGCCGCCCCAGGCCCCGGCCGCCGTGGCTTTGGCCGACGCCTGGTCGGGGAGGTAGACCTTGCCGGCCTGCGGGTCGGCCAGCGCCAGCCCGGCGCGGACCAGATAGCCGCCGAGGTCGATGCCGTTGCGCCCGGTGCAGCGCGCGATGTAGCCATCCTTGGGCTCGTCCGCGATCACCGTGCAGGCGATCGCCTCGCCCTGGACCAGCTCGGCCAGCGCCGCCTTGGCTGCGGTCCCGCAGTGCCAGGGCTTGCCCTGCCGGTCGAGACAGGTCTGCCCGAGCTCGAAGGATTCGATCCCGAACAGGCGCATCTGCTGGCCCTCGACCACCAGCGTGTCGCCATCGATCACCTCGTCGGCAGCGGCCGGCCGGCCGCTCGACACGGCGGCACCCAGGAACACCGCGAGCAGCGACAACGTCAGACGTAGCGGGCCCGTTGTTCGGAACATCGCGACCTCGATCGGGTCAGCTTTGACAGCGCCAGACATAGCGCTCCGGGCTGCCGGCGGCAAGCCGACCGACCCGCGACCCTCCGTCCCGGGGCCGCGCCCGCCAGCACGCGGCGGTCGGTCGATTCGTGATCGCGACTCAGAGCACCGGCAGGAGGCGGCGGAGGATCATCGCCGAGCTGGCCGCGACTTCGTCGACGAAAGCGGCGAAATCGAAGCGCGACTCGGCGCCCGCGAGGTCGGACAGCGCGCGGATCTCGAGCCAGGGGAGGCTGAGCCGCGCTGCGACCTGGGCGAGCGCGCCGCCCTCCATGGCGACCGCCTGGGCCTGGAACTCCTGGTGCAGTCGCTTGCGGGTCGCCTCGCAGTGGATGAACTGATCGCCGGCCAGGATCGTCCCGTAGACCAGCCGCGGCCGCCGGCCCTCGCCGCCGGCCGCGGCCGAGAGCGGCGGCAGGGACAGGCCCTCGAGCCGGCCCTGGACGCGCGCCAGGAGGTCGGGGTCGACCGGGTAGCCGAGCTCGCGGGTCGGGTTGAAGAAGGGCACGTGGCCGGCCTGATAGGGGTGCAGGCGCTCATTCTCGATCACGCCGCAGTCGTGCTGGATGGCGCGGGTCGCGATCACCACGTCACCGATCGCGAGCTCCGGGTCGAGGCCGCCCGCGACCCCGCTGAACACCAGGATGCGGGCGTGGAAGCGCGCCGCCAGCAGGGTCGCGACCGCGGCGGTGTTGACCTTGCCGATGCCGGCCTCGGCGAGCACCACGGGCCGATCGTCGAGGCGGCCGAGGTCGAAGTCGAAGGCGCCGACCCTGGTCCGTTGATCATGGTCGAGCGCCCCGCGCAGCTCGAGCAGCTCCTGCGGGATCGCGCAGATCAGGCCGATCGGCCCCGGGCTCGCCATGATCTCCCTCCTTCGCCGGCGGCGCCGACCGTCACGGTTTACGGGTCGGCGCCCTGAACGCTATTGTTATGGCGCGGCGGGCGCGCGAACTCCAAGGCCCGTATTGGGGGCCCCATGGCCAGGCAGATCGCAGGCATCGACCACGCCATCATCGGCGTGCGCAATCTGGAGCAGGCGCGGGCCAGCTACCAGCGGCTGGGCTTCCAGGCGACCCCGCGCGGCCGGCACGTCGGCTGGGGCACGGCCAACTACTGCCTGATGTTCGCGAACGACTATCTGGAGCTGCTCGGGATCGTCGATCCGGCCGAGTTCACCAACGACCTGGAGCGGTTCCTGGCCGAGCGGGAGGGGCTGCTCGCGCTCGCCCTGCGCAGCACCGACCCGGTGGCGACCCACGCCGCCTGGCAGGACGCCGGGCTGGCGCCGGACGAGATCGCGGACCTCGGCCGCCGGCTCGAGCCCGACCTCGAGCTGCGTTTCGCCAACGTCATGCTGCCGCCCGCCGCGACCGGCGGGGTGCGCCTGTTCGCCTGCGCGGCGCTGACGCCGGAGCCGATGCGTGAGGCGGCCTGGCTACACCATCCCAACGGCGCCCGGGGGATCGCCTCGGTGACCGTCGCGGTCGACGATCCGGAAAGCTTCTATGAGCCCATGGCGCAGGTCTTTGGCAGCATCTGCCTGACCCAGACCGACGACACCCTCGCGGTCCACACCGGCAACAGCGTGCTCCTGTTCGTCACCCCGGACGACCTCGACATGCTGCACCCCGAGCTCGAGGCGATCGCGACCGATGCTCTGAGCGACGGGGCGCCGACGCTCGCCGCGCTCAGCCTGACGGTGCGCGACCTCGCGGCGACCGCGGCCTGGCTCGACCACCAGGGCCTTGCCTATCGGCGCGACAGCGGCGGCACGATCGGCGTGCCGCCGGAGCACACCCACGGCGTCATGCTGGAGTTCGTCGCGGGCGGCGCTGTAGACCGAATCTAGCTGCGCGGCCCCCGAGGCGGCAAAAACGCATTGACGGCTGTAAAGCTTTAGTTGATCCTGGGCCGAGTGTCTGAGATATCACGGTTGGGCGCGCCATACGGCCGACGAGAGACCAACTCTCAGCGGCGGGGGATTGATAGATGGATGACCGAGTTGGCGGTCGTGAGGTGTCTCCTTCCCGCACCATCCTGCTGCTCGTTCTGGGCGCCCTGGCGGTCTCGGTCGCCGGCTGCGCGACCGAGGCGCACCGTACGGTTGCGACCGAGACCGTCGCCAGTTACGGCACTACCTACAGTGGTCCCAGATATACTTTGGTCGTAGGCAACTTTCAAAACCGATCCAGTTACATGCGGGGACTGTTTTCAGACGGTACCGATCGTCTTGGTAGCCAGGCCAAGACCATCCTGAAGACGCACTTGCAGGAAACCAATCGCTTCGTTGTCGTCGACCGCGACAACATGGACGAGATCAGCCGGGAAGCCGGCATCCGGGGCGAGAAGCAGAACCTGAAGGGCGCCCAGGTCGCGATCACGGGCGACGTCACGGAATTCGGCCGGCGCGAGACCGGCGACGTCCAGCTGTTCGGCATTCTCGGTGCCGGCAAGACTCAGCTGGCCTACGCGAAAGTCGCGCTCAACGTCGTGGACGTCAAGACCTCGGAGATCATCCGTTCTGTACAGGGTGCGGGCGAGTACGAGCTCAGCAACCGAGAAGTGATCGGCTTCGGCGGCACTGCGGGCTACGACGCGACCCTGAACGGAAAAGTCCTCAACCTCGCCATCACCAACGCGGTCGACAATCTCGTCACGGACCTCGAGGGCGGGGGCTGGTCGCTTTCGGACAGCCGATGATGCGCTGCCGTCACGCGCTCCTCGCGACGGCGATGCTCGCGATGTTGCTGGCGACGGGCTGCGCCCAGAAACCTACGATCTACCGCTGGGGGGAGTACGAGCAGCTCGTTTACGAGATGTACACGAAGCCGGGCAGCGCCGAACCTGAGACGCAGGTCGTGAGGCTGTCGGAGGACGTGACGCGCACCGAGGCCGAAGGCAAGCGCGTCCCGCCAGGCGTGCACGCCCATCTCGGCTACATGGACTATCTCGCCGGCAATACCGAAGCGGCCTATCGGGAATTCTCGACGGAGCGCGAATTCTTCCCGGAATTGGCGACCTTCATCGACCGTATTTTGCGAAGCCTGCGGAAAGAATGAAGAAATGCTCCAGCATCGTGGTCGCGTGCTTGGCCTGACTTGGACGCTTATGCTCGCCGCGGGCTGCACGACGGCTCCTCCCAAGACCGACTACAGCGCCTATCGCGCTCACTTCCCGAAGTCGGTGCTGGTCCTGCCGCCGCTCAATGAGAGCGTGGAGGTCAATGCACCGTATAGTTATCTCTCGACGATTACGCGACCACTGGCCGAGGCGGGTTACTATGTATTTCCCGTGGCAGTCGTCGATGCCTTCATGAAGGAAAATGGACTACCGATGCCGGCCGACATGCAGGCGGTGTCGCTCGACAAGATTCGTGAGGTCTTCGGTGCCGATGCCGTCCTCTATGTCACCGTCCAGGACTATGGCCAAAAATTCCAGATTCTGTCGTCGAACGCGGTCATCAAGGCGCACGCGACCCTGGTCGACGTCAACAGCGGCGTTCCCTTGTGGGAGGGGAACGCGTACGCGGTTCAAGGTTCCGCGAACTCAAGCGGCGGCGGCCTGATCGGCATGCTGGTGGCGGCGGCGGTCACGCAGGCGCTCGAGTTGAGCAGCGACAACGCGCATGGGCTTGCGTCCACGGCCAATTTTCAGATGATCTTCAACCCGGACAATGGCTTGCTGCCCGGACCGTACAGTCCCGGGTACGCGACGGACGCGCGCGGGCGAGAGACCGTCCCTCCGGCCAAGACTGCCAAGCCGGCCGCGGCGAGCAAGGCAGCGACCGAGTGACGGCGGTTGCCTGCGCAGCATATCTGCGGGGATTCCTCGCTACAGGGCCCCGAGAGCTTGTAGCACGGGCTGCAGTTCGGCTTGGCCGGCGGCGTCGAGCTCGGGTTGCGGGGGCAGCGGGGCGCCGACCGCAAAGCCCTGCAGCTCGAGGCCGCCCTTGATGCAGGCGGCGAGCGCGTATTTCGCGAACAGTTGGTTGAGCCGCCAGAGCTCGCGCTGGAGCGTCATCGCCTCGGGCCAGCGCCCGGCCCGGCAGAGCTCGTAGAGCCGGACGCTCTGGCGCGGGATCAGGCAGGCGGGCCCGGCCATCCAGCCCCGGCCGCCGAGCAGCATGACGCAGGCCGGGATGTGGGCGGAGGCGCTGAAGATGCCGAGCCGGTCGCCGACCCGGCTCATGATCGAGAGCAGGCGCCCGGTGTTGGTCGAGGCGTCCTTGAGGTAGCGGATGTTCTTCACATCCAGGAGGCGCTCGATGGCGCCGAGCGACAGATCGCTGCGCTGGAACTGGGGGTTGGTGTAGAGCACGACCGGGCAGGCGACCGCTTCGGCGACCGCCCGGAAATAGGCGACCACGCCATCCTCGGGAATCGGGAAATAGGCCTCGAGGATCGCGAGGATGCCGGCGCAGCCGAGGCGCTCGAGCGCGACCGCCTGGCGGACCGCCTCGGCCGTGGTGGTCGCCGCGACGCCCGCGACCACCGGCACCCGGCCGGCGGCCGCCTCGAGCGTGACCTCGACCACGCGCCGTTTCTGCGGCCAGTCCAGATAGGCGAACTCGCCGGTCGAGCCGAGCGGCGTCAGGCCGTGCACGCCGGCCGCGATCAGGTGCTCGCAGAGTCGCGCCAGCACGTCGTCCTTGATCCGGCCGTCCGCATCCACGGGCGAGACCAGGTACGGAAAAACGCCGTGGAATCCGGTCATGCTCATCGCCGCCTCCGCTTGTGCGCGACGATCGAAGATGAGCGCTGCAGCCGGGTCAAGCCGCGGGGCGGGAATCCGGGCGCGCCGGCACCAGCGAGGGGCCCTGCCGGTCGAGCCGGCCGGCCGCGAGCAGGCGCTCGATCTCGGCCTCGATCAGGGTGCGCAGGCGGGCGCTGACCGCCTGGAAGCCGAGCAGCCGGCCGACCTGGCCCGCGATCTCGCTGCGGGTGGCGCCGTAGTGGGCGCTCGCGACCTCGAGGATCGCGGTCCGGATCTCGGCCGGCGGCAGCATCTCCGGCCGGCGCAGGGTCGCCGCCCGGACCTCGGTCCGGTCGCGGATCGCCGGTGCGGCGCCGGCGCTGGTGTAGAAGCGGCCATCGCGGGTGATCCGCTGCTGGCGGACCGCCCGGGCGAGGCCACGCTGGACCGCCTCGCCGATCCGCCGGCCGGTCCGCTCGAGGCCGAAGGTCCTGGCGACCCGGCGCGCGACCTCGTCGCCGTGGACCGGACCCTCGACCGCCACGATCTCGGCGACCACGTCGGCCATCCGCTCGGGCGGCAGGCGGTGCGGCTCGAGCGCGCCGGCGAGGTCGAACTCGGCCTCGACATAGGGCTCGGCGAGCGGGCCGGGGTTGGCCTCGGCGCCATTGACCGCCGCGGGCTCGCGGATCACCGCCTGGTCCTGGGCCGGGTCGGCCTCGTCGACGAAGGCGGCCGCCTCCAGGCTCTCGTCGCGCACCGCCCAGCGCGCCTTGGCATCCTCGAGCGCGGCCGCGACCCGGCCGAGCTCGGCGACCGGATCGCACAGCCAGTCGGTGCTCCAGATCCGGTGCAGGATCCAGCCCTGGTCCTCCAGCACCTGCTGGCGCAGCCGGTCGCGATCGCGCGCCCAGAGCGCGCTGTGGTAGGCGGCGCCGTCGCACTCGATGCCGAGCAGATAGCGCCCCGGGCGGTCGGGATCGCGCAACGCGAGATCGACGAACAAGCCGGCGACGCCGATCTGGCCGTCGACCTGGTGGCCGAGCCCGGCGAGCGCGCGCGCGACCTCCGCCTCGAAGGGCGAATCGAAGCCCCGCCCGCTCGCCTCCGCGGTCCCGAGCACGCCGGTCGCGGCGTAGTGCAGGAAGGTCTTGAGCACCGCCACGCCGCGGCCGCGGGCGCGGGCGAGATCGATGTCGTCGGCGGTGATCGAGGCGAACACCTCGAGCCGCTGGCGGGCGCGGGTGATCAGGACGTTGAGGCGGCGCTCGCCGCCGTCGTGGTTGAGCGGGCCGAAGCCCATCCCGAGATAGCCGCTCGGATCCCGGCCATAGCCGACCGAGATCAGGATCACGTCGCGCTCGTCGCCCTGGATGGTCTCGAGGTTCTTGACGAAGAACGGCTCGGGCCGGGCGGCGGCGAAGAACTCGCGGACCTCGGGCGGCTCGGCGCGCCAGAGATGCTCGAGCTGGGCGAGGATCGCGTCGCGCTGGCGGAGCGAGAAGCAGCCGACGCCGAGCGACAGCTCGGGCGTGGCCCGGGCGTGGGCGATCACGGCCCGCGCGATCGCCTCGGCCTCGCGCCGGTTGATGCCGCTGCCGCCGCGCTCGAAGCGGCCGTCGGCGACGTGGCGGAAGGTCAGGCCCAGGCGCTCGTGGCTGGCGAACGGGCTCGGCACGATCTGCAGCCGGTCGTCGTAGAACTCGCGGTTGGAGACCGCGATCAGGCTCGGATGACGCGAGCGATAGTGCCAGCGCAGCATGCGTGACGCCACGCCGGCGGCGGCGCAGGCGCCGAGGATGCTCTCGAGATCGGCGGTCGGCAGCTCGTCGTCGGCCGCCGGCTCGTCGCCCGGGCGGTCGTCGTCGCTGCCGGCGGCCTTGAAGAACGGGCTCGGCGGCAGCTGGCGCTGATCGCCGACCACGACCATCTGGCCGGCCCGGGCGATCGCGCCGAAGGCATCGACCGGCTCGACCTGGCTCGCCTCGTCGATCACCAGCAGGTCGAAGCGGAGCGCGCCCGGCGCCAGGAACTCGGCGACCGAGAGCGGGCTCATCATGAGCACCGGCTTGATCGCCTGGACCGCCGCGCCGGCGCGGCTCAGCAGCTGGCGGATCGGCAGATGGCGGCTGCGCTTGGCGAACTCGCGCTGCAGCAGCCCGAGCTGGCCGATCTCGCCGCCGCGCCTGGGCAGGCGGGCATGGTGGGCGGCGGCGACCTCGAAGCGCGCGATCTGGATGCGCTGGCGATCGAGCTCCTGGAAGCGCTCGATCAGCTGCTCCTGGTCCGGACCGGTGAAGGCGGCGAGCGCCGGCTCGGCCTCGAGCACCTGGCGCAGCAGCGGCTCGTAGTAGGCCTGATCGAAGGCATCGAGGGCGCGATCCGGGGCCAGGCCGCCATGATGGAGCTGGTAGGCGAGCCCGGACAGGCCGAGCGCCGCCGCCTGACGCTTCTGGGCCGAATAGCCGATCCAGAGCTGGAGCGCGCCCGGCTGCGCGCCCCAGGCGTCGAGGCGCTCGAGGATGCGCTCGAGCGGCAGGGTCGCGATCCGCGCCTCGCCGAACGCCTCGGCCTGATCGAGCTGCAGGCGGGCGGCGAGCGCGGTCCAGCCGGCGGTCACCGCCTCCAGCAGGCGACGGGCGGGGGTCGCCAGCAGGATCGCGGGCTCCCGGTCGCCGACCTCGACCACGAGCCGCAGGAGCTGCGGCAGGAGCGTCGAATCCGGGAGGTTGTAGCGCCAGGCCAGGACCGCGCCCAGCTGGCTCCAGTCCGACTGTTCGCCTTGCCACAGGCGGCCGAACGCGATCCGGCCGAGGGCGTCCTCCCGTTCGATCCGACCGCGCGCGGCCTGGGCGGAGATCACGCGATCGAGCAGGGCCAGCTGCTCGGGCAGCGCGGCCGGCGGCTCGGCCTTGGCGATCGCGCGCAACGTCGCCCGAGCGCGCCGCCAGTCACCCCTGAACCAGCGCCACCGGCTGGCGCCATAGGCGGCGAGGTCCTGGCGGGCGGCGGCGAGGTCGACCGACCAGGCGGCCTCGGTGACCACGCGGCGGAGCTCCTGGCGTGCCGTGGCGAAGCTCTCGCCCGCGTCGACCAGCGCCTCGAGCGCCTCGCCCGATGTCTCCCAGACCTCGGCGCGCAGCGCTTCGCCATCGGCCTCGGCCGGCAGCTCGGCCAGGCTGGCGCAGGCCTCGATCAGGTCGCCGAGCTGGGCCAGCGTCGGCGCGCCCGGGCGGATGCCCAGCCACTCCTGGAGCTTGATCGCGGCCTTGAGCAGCAGCGCCAGCTGCTCGTGCAGCGCCTCGAGCGCGCCGGCGATCGCCTGGCGGTCGCCGGGCAGGACCGCCGGCAGGCCGACGCCGCGCCAGGGGTGGTCGGCGGGCGTGCCGAGCTCGGCGACCCGCTTGGCGAGGCTCTGGACCTGATCGCGGCGCGCGCGCAGCTCGGCGCGGCTCCAATGGGTCGAGCCCGGCAGCGAGATCGGTGCCGGCGGCGGCCCCCGGCCGAGCAGCCCGGCCAGCCGGCCGATCGCCTCGAACGGGCTGACGCCGGCGCCGCCGATCGGGCGGTGCAGGACCAGGGCGTGCCGGTTCAGCCGCTGGCGCGTCGCCGCCAGCTCCTCGAACAGGTCGCTCGGATCGTCCTTGCGGGGCGCGCCGAGCTCGAGCGTCCGCTCCAGCTCCTCGAGCAGGCTCTTCTTGTTGGCGCGCCGGCTGTGCAGCTCCTGGCAGAGCTCGCCGAGGCCGATCTGGTCGAGCCGGCGCTTGACCACCTCGAGCGCGGCCATCTTCTCGGCCACGAACAGCACGCTCTTGCCGCCGTGCACCGCCGCCGCGATCAGGTTGGCGATGGTCTGCGACTTGCCGGTGCCGGGCGGGCCCTGGATGACCAGGTTCTGGCCGGCGCGCGCGGCCTCGAGCGCCTGGGTCTGCGAGGCGTCGGCGTCGAGCACGTGGAGGGTGTCCCGGGGGGAGAGGCGCTCGTCCAGCGGCGGGTCGTCGGCCAGCGGGTCGGCCTCGGCGCGAAAGCCGTCGGTCAGCAGCGCGCGCAGGAGCGGCCGCTCGGCGAGCGGGGTCTCGGCCGGCCAGGTCGCCGGGTCGAGGTCCCGGTACATCAGGAGCTTGGTGAACGAGAACAGGCCGAGCACGATGTCGTCGGCGTGGACCCGAAAACGGGGCTCGGCGGCCACGGCCTCGCCGACCTGCCGGACATAGGCGGCCGGATCGAGCCGCTCGGCCGGGTCGATCTCGGGCAAGGTCAGAGAAAAATCCTGGCGCAGCTTCTCGGCCAGCGACAGGTTGGTCAGGATCTCCTCGTCGGCGAACCAGAGGCGGAAGCGCTCGAGCGCGCTCGCCCGCTCGAGGCGGACCGGGACCAGGATCAGGGGTGCATGGCGGGGTTGGTCAGCGGCCGGCGCCTCGTACCATTCGAGGAAGCCGAGCGCCAGGTAGAGGACGCCGACGCCGCGCTCCTCGTAGTGGGTGCGGGCGTCGTAGTAGAGCCGGAGCAGCCGGCCCTGCAGGCGCTCGGCGCCGAGCCCGGTCTGCAGCCAGAGGTCCCGGTGCTGCGGCAGCGGTCCCTCGGCGGCGGGCGGCGCGATGGCGTCGAACAGATCGTCGCTCGGCGGCTGGTCATCGGGACGGCTTGGCTCGGAACGGGCGCGAAAACCCAGCCCCTTGCCGTCCTCGACCAGGAGGCGGAACAGGCTCTCGCTGCGCTCGCCCTCGATCTCGAGCGTGCTCGCGCGGGCCGCGTGGCGCGGCGCGTTGAGCAGCCGGTTGCGCCCCGAGAGATCGAGGAGCTCCTTGCGCGCCTGCTCCAGTATGCGGTCGACGTCGCTCATCGCATCCGCGCGCTGCTGGTCCAGGTCAACCTAGGCCCCCGGGGCCCACGGTCAACCCCCGGCCTAATGTCATGAGGAGGCTATATAGCAATGGTCGAGAAAGCACAACAATGGTCGAGAAAGCCCCTGCAACTCTTTGAATTTCTAAGCTGCCTGGCCCCTCCTCAGTCGCGCCGGGCGATCTCGATCAGATTGCCGTCCGGGTCGCGCAGGTAGATCGATGTCATCGGACCCTGGGCGCCGGTGCGCGCGACCGGGCCTTCGATGACGGGATAGCCGAGCCCCTCGAGGTGCCGCGCCACCTCGTCCAGCGGCCGCCCGACCAGAAAGCAGAGATCGGCCGAGCCCGGCGTCGGCCGGGCCGCTTTCGGCTCGAACTCCCGACCCCTGAGGTGCAGGTTGATCTTCTGCGCGCCGAAATGCAGCGCCTTTCTGCCGTCGTCGAACGCGCGCAGGGTCATCCCGAGCCCCTCGACATAGAACCGCACCGTGGCGCCCAGATCGCGCACGGTCAGCACCAGATGGTCGAGGCCGGTGATCATCGACTTCCTCTCGGCGCGCGCAGCCGATGCGCTCGGGATCGGCCGCGGCCGCTTCGAGAGCGGGACCCGGCCGGCGGGTTCGCGTGGGCGCCTGTGACCGCGCGGCGGGGGCCGCCGCGCGGTCCGGGTGTGCCGGGCTCAGCCCTCCGGCACGTCGGAGGTCAGGCTCACCACGTCGTGGGCGCGCACGCCGTCGTCCTGGTTGAGTCGGGTGATCAGGCCGGGGGCCATGATCAGCGCCACCAGGCCGAGCAGGACGACCAGCGGCGCGATCCGCCGGAAGCGACGGGCCGCCGGCGTGTCGTACGCGAGGGTGCTGCTCAAGGTCATCGATGTGCGCTCCTTGCTCGCCACCGCCAATCGGTGGCGCGTCTCATGTCGCACGCCGACGCAGCGGAACCTGTGAACCACGCCACTGCGCCCGCATTTTTTTGGCGGGCCGCGCGGATCGGCGCCGTCCGCGCGTCGCGATCGCCTGGACCGAGCGCTCGCCTTGACGCATGATCGGATCCCGGCCGCGCGGCCGGGCCCAACAGGGGGACCGCATGGCCAGGCTGATACGACTGTCGGAGCAGGACAACGTCGCGGTCGCGACCGCCAACCTCGCCAAGGGCGCCGCAGTCGAGGTCGATGGCCTGCGGCTCGTGACCCGGGACCCGATCCCGTTCGCCCACAAGATCGCGCTCCAGCCGATCGAGGCGGGCGCTCGGGTCTTCAAATATGGCGTGCCGATCGGCCGCGCCAAGGTCGCGATCGAGGCGGGCCGTCACGTCCACGTGCACAACATCAAAAGCGACTACGTCAACAACGAGGTCGACTTCTTCGAGGAGGCGGCCGTCGACGAGCGAGCCGGAGGAGCGGCATCATGATGCTGGGTTATGAGCGCCAGGACGGGCGCAAGGGCATCCGCAACCACGTGCTGGTCGCCTATCTGGTGGAGTGCGCCCACCACGTCGCGCGCGCGATCGCGACCCCCTTCGAGGACGACGGCGTGCAGCTGATCGGTTTTCCGGGCTGCTACCCGAACACCTATGCACAAGCGCTGATGGAGGCCTTCTGCACCCATCCGAACGTCGGCGCGGTGCTCGTGATCTCGCTCGGCTGCGAGCAGTTCAACCGGCCGCGGCTGATCGAGCTGGTCCGCGCCTCCGGGCGCCCTTGCGAGCTCCTGGTGATCCAGAAGAGCGGCGGCACCCGCTCGACCATCCAGGCCGGGCGCGACTGGGTCAAGGAGACGCTCGACGAGATCCACCAACTGCCGCGCCTGCCGCTCGAGGTTTCCGACCTCATCGTCGCGACCGAGTGCGGCGGCTCGGATGCGACCTCGGGGCTCACGGCCAATCCCGCGATCGGAATCGCCTGCGACCATGTGATCGAGGCCGGCGGCACCGCGATCTTCGAGGAGCTGGGCGAATTGTTCGGCTGCGAGGCGCACATGGCGGCGCGCGCGCTGACGCCGGCGCTGGGCGACGAGATCAAGCGCGCCATGGCCAAGGCGACCCGCCATTATGCGGCGCTCGACCAGTCGAGCTTCGGCGGCGGCAACATCACGGGCGGGCTCTCGACCATCGAGGAGAAATCGATCGGCGCCTACGCCAAGAGCGGCACCAAGCCGATCGTCGGCATGTTGCGCCCGGGCATCCTGCCGCCCAGGCCCGGCCTCTACCTCATGGACATGGTCCCGGACGACGTCAGCAAATGGGGCTTTGCCAACATCAACGACAACGCCACGATCGTCGAGCAGATCGCCTGCGGCGCCCACATCGTCCTGTTCTCCACGGGCCGCGGCTCGGTGGTCGGCTCCGCGATCTCGCCGGTCATCAAGATCTGCGCGAATCCGGAAACCTACCGGCGCCTGGCCGACGACATGGACGTCGACGCCGGCCGCATCCTCGAGGGCCGCGGCACGCTCCAGGAGGTCGGCCAGGAGCTCTTCGACCTGATCCAGCGCGTTGCCGCCGGCGACCCGACCAAATCCGAGGCCCTCGGTCACCAGGAGTTCATCCTCGGCTACAAATCCTTCGAGCCGCTCGGCCCCAGCTGTCTGCCGGTCTGAGGCGACGATGCCGAGGCGAACTCATAGGCGCTCGGGCCAGCGCCGGGCCCCATGATAGACGCGCAGGATCTGCACCTCGTCTGCTCCGAGCCGGTAAGGAACGATGTAAGGTGTACCGGCTACGACCAGCTCCCGAGGCAGGGACGAAAGCCCCTCGACCGCGGATCTGATTCTCTGGGCAACCCTCCGAGCGGCTCGCGGATCGTCCTTGGCGATGTAGGCTTGCAGCGCCAGCAGGTCGTCAAGGGCCTGGCGGCGCCACGCGATTCGCAAGACTACCGGCCGGGTTCCGGTGGCGGCAGTTCATCATCGCTGCCCCAGCTGTCGAGCCACGCGGCCACGCGCTCGTGTGGGATGCCCGGCTCGCCCCGGTCCGCCTCCTCGATCGCGGCACGGATGCCCTCGACCTGCCAGTGCTGGACGTCGAGGTATTGCGCCAGCGCTTCCTCGGCGAGTTCGGCCCGCGATCGCTGCGTGACTCCTGCCAGCTTGTCCAGCGCGCGAGCAGATCCGGGCGGACGCACAGGGTCAGTTCGGTCGGTCGCACCATGATCGTTCTCCAGCGGAGAAGCTTCCGCCGAGTGTGGACGCAGCCGGTCCTACGATCCAAGTCGAGCCCGCGAGGGTGGTAGCGGCCTGACTCCGATGCTGGAACGCGATCAAGGCTCGATCATCAACCGCGGGGCCGCGAGTTCCGCCAACACAGGGAGGGTTGGATGACTGGATGGCATGGTCGGCTGAAGGGCTGGCTCTTCGGTGCCGGCGTTGGCGCGCTGGCGCTGGCGCTCGCCGGGCCGGCGGCGGCGCTGGACAAGGTGACGCTGCGCACCAACTGGCTGTTCTATGGCTCGCACGCGATCTTTTTTCTCGGGATCGATCGCGGCTATTACGCCGATGAGGGCATCGACCTCGTGGTCAAGCAGGGCAACGGCTCGTCCAACGCCGTCCGCCTGGTCGCCAACAAGGACAGCGACTTCGCCTACGGCAGCTCTGCGACCATGATGAACCTCGCGGCCCAGGGCGCGCCGGTGATCTCGGTCGCGGTGATCGACGCCCAGGGCACCGAGGCGATCCTGGTCCGGCCGGATGCCGGCGTGAAGGACATCAAGGACCTCGAGGGCAAGAAGATCATGACCACGGCCGGCGCCGGGGTGAACACCTTCTTCCCGGTGGTGGTCAAGAACGCCGGGCTCGACATGAGCAAGATCGAGCTGGTCAACGTCGCCGAGGGGGCGCTGGTCAGCAGCTATCTGCAGAACCTGGCGCCCGCGATCCTGGGCGGCATCGACGACAAGCCGGCCGAGATCGTCGCCAACGGCGGCGCGGAGCCGGTCATTTTCCCCTATAGCGACTACGGCGTCTACCAGCCGGGCTATTCGATCGTGGCGAGCAAGGACATGGTCGCCGAGAACCCGGACCTGGTCGGCCGCTTCGTGCGCGCGACCTTGAAGGCGACCCAGGCGGCCAAGGACGACCCGGACGCCGCGATCGCGGCCCTGATCAACTGGTCGGCCTCGGTCGAGGACCAGAAGGACCAGGCGCGGCGCGTGCTCGACGTCACCCTTTCGGTGCTCGAATCGCCGAACGGCAAGGGCCAGCCGCTCGGCGCCCACGTCGCGAAGGACTGGCAGAGCGCGCTCGACCTCTTGAAGCAGTACAAGGAGCTGGAGACCGACATGGCGGCCTCCGACTTCTACACCAACCAGTTCGTGCCCGGCGCGATGTAGGCGGGTCGGCAAAGCGGGGGCGGGTCGCGTGCCGGCGCCTGCTCCCGCCAGCTGACACACCCCGGACCGATGAGCGTCTCGGTCGCGCTGACGGGCGTCACCAAGGTCTACCAGTCACCGGCGGGGCCGGTGCACGCCTTCGGGCCGGTCGATCTCGGCGTCGAGGAGGGGCGTTTCGTCGCCCTGGTCGGCCCGTCCGGCTGCGGCAAGAGCACGCTGCTCCTGATGATCGCGGGTCTGCTCGAAGGCAGCGCCGGCGAGATCCGGGTCGCGGGTTCGCTCGTGCGCGGCCCGCAGACGCATGTCGGCATGGTCTTCCAGAACCCGGTCCTGGTCGACTGGCGGACCGTGCTCGGCAACGTGCTTTTGCAGATCGACCTGCGTGGCCTCCGCCGGCGCGCTTTCCTCGACCGGGCTCAGCAACTGCTGGCCTCGGTCGGGCTCGCCGAGTTCGCGGGCCGGCACCCCTACGAGCTCTCGGGCGGCATGCAGCAGCGGACCGCGTTCTGCCGCGCCCTGATCCACGACCCGCCCTTGATCCTGATGGACGAGCCCTTGGGCGCGCTCGACGCCATGACCCGCGAGCAGCTGCGCGCCGACCTCGAGCGGCTTTGGATGAAATCCGGAAAAACCGTGCTGTTCGTGACCCACTCGATCGAGGAAGCGGTCCAGCTCGCCGATGCGGTCGTGGTGATCTCGCCGCGCCCCGGAACGATCGTGCGCGAGATCCCGATCGACCTCCCCCGCCCGCGCACCCTCGAGGTCTGCGAGACGCCGGAATTTCACGCCCACGTCGCCGAGATCCGGCGGATCTTCTTCGGCTATGGCGTGATTTGACCGCGGCCGGCGCTCGAACCCTCTCGAACGCCCAACCATAGACCGAGCAGCCGGCTGACCGGCTGCCGATCGCGCGGATTCAGGACGCCGATCGGGTGGATTTCCTCGCTCCATTCGAAGGTCGCGACCCGCGCCACGCGGACGACGCAGGGTCGTGGCAGCCCTGCCCTGGCGAGATCCCTGATCGGGATGTCGTCCGGGCGCAGGTCCTGCATGTGGCGCGCCGTCGTGATCATGGCGCCGAAGCAGGCGCGATGGGCGCGGTGGAAAGCGTCGGTGGAGACGACCAGGGCCGGGCGGCGTTTGCTGTCATGACCCTCGACGAACGGAAACGGCACCGAGATCACCTGCCAGCGCTCAAAGGTCACGGAAAGCCTCGTCATCCTCCGGCGTGTCCCAATCGCGCATCGCGTGCGCCTGGATCAGGCGGAAGACCAGATCCTCGGACGGCCGCGGCGCCGCCTTGCGCAGCGTGACCCTGCCATCCTCGACCGAAAACTCGACATGATCGCCCGCCTCGAGGTCGAGCGCGCGGCGCACTTCCAAAGGAATCGTGGTCTGATGCTTGGTGGTCAGGCGGGTCACCGTAGACACCCCTCGGGGCTCCTTGGTAAGGGGTATTACGTTATGCCTATCTGCGCCTGGTCGGCGAACGGGTCAAGTCAGCCCGTCGCCCTTGGGGTCGAGCAGATCGTGATCGAGGAGCGCCATTGACCCGGTCGGACACGGCGGAGACGGCCCGCACCGGCGCGCTTGCGGCCGGTGTCGGCTGGCTGTCGCGGTCATGGGTGTCGATCGCCTTCGCGGTCGGCTTTTTCCTGGCCTGGGAGGCGGTCGTCCAGGGCTTCCAGGTGCCGCGCTACATCATCCCGGCGCCGTCGGCGATTTTCTACCAGTTCTTCCGCAACCTGCCGCGCATCTGGGACTACACGCTGGTCACCGGCGGCGAGACGCTGGCCGGCTTCGCAGTCGCGATCCTTGCGGGCGTGCCGCTGGCACTGACCGTCGCCTTCTCGAGCCTGCTGCGAAAGACCTTCTATCCGGCCGCGGTCACCCTCGAGATGGTGCCCAAGATCGCGTTTGCGCCCTTGTTCGTCACCTGGCTCGGCTTCGGCTATCTGCCCAAGGTGATCATCGTTTTTCTGGTTTGTTTTTTCCCGATTCTCCTGAACGGCATTCTGGCGTTCACGTCCTTGACCGAGGACCTCGGACGGTTCTGCCGCTCGACCGGGGCGGGGGTGCTGCGGACCTTCTGGTACGTGCGCCTGCCGTTCGCGCTGCCGCAGCTGTTCGTCGGCATCAAGGGGGCGGCGGTCAACGCCACGGTCGGGGCGACGATCGCCGAGTGGATCGGCGGCGATGCGGGCTTGGGCTACTACATCCAGATCGCGACCGGCGATCTGCGCATGGACCTCGCGTTCGCGATCATCTTCATGCTCGCAGCACTCGGCCTCGCCCTGTTCGGGGCGGTGTCGCTGATCGAGAAACTGCTGATCCCCTGGCACATCTCGCAGCGCGCCCCGGTCCAGGGCCAGGGCTGAGCCGGCGCCCAGGTCGGTCGAGCGACCAAGCGAGCGGGGACCGGATGCCTTTAACCGAACGTTAACCGGGGCGGCGTTAACCTTGTGTTCGGCGGGTCCATGGGACCGTGGGACTCCGTGTCCGGGCCGGAGGGAGCCGCAAAGGCGGCCCGGACATCGAGGGCGGGGATCGTCGGAGCGAAATCGTCTGACCTGGCATTGAATTTGCGTTAAGCTGCATGGGGACGGCCTGGGGCGGCGCAGGATGCAGCAGACGCAGAGCCAAGATCGGGTTCGGTGGGAGGCCTACGATCCCGACGGCTACTATTGCGAGATGCTCGGCCGCGACCGGGGCGCCGAGGCCGGGATCGCGCTGATCCGCGACCGGATCGGGCGCATGAGCATGGCCGAGCTGCGGCGCCGCGCCGAGCTCGCCGAGCGCGAGCTGTTCAACCTCGGCATCACCTTCACCGTCTATTCCGAGCGCGACGCGATCGACCGCATCCTGCCGTTCGACGTCATCCCGCGCGTGCTCACCGCCGCCGACTGGCGCACCATCGAGACCGGCGTCCAGCAGCGGGTCGCGGCGATCAACCGCTTCCTGGCCGACGTCTACCACGACCAGAAGATCCTCAAGGACGGCGTCGTGCCGGCCGATCTGGTGCTCGGCAACCCCAACTACCGGCGCCAGATGATCGGGCTCGATCTGCCGCACCAATGCTACGTCCAGATCTGCGGCATCGACATCGTGCGCGACCAGGACGGCGGCTTCCTGGTGCTCGAGGACAACGCGCGCACGCCGTCCGGCGTGTCCTACGTGATCGAGAACCGCTACCTGATGCTGCGCAGCTTCGCCGATCTGGTCGCGGGCCTGCGCCTGCGCCGGGTCGACGGCTACGGGCCCAAGCTCAACGAGGCGCTCTCGGCGATCGCGCCCCGCCAGATCGCCGACCCGCAGATCGTGCTCCTGTCGCCCGGCGTCTTCAACTCGGCCTATTTCGAGCACGTGTTCCTCGCCCGCGAGCTCGGCGTCGCCCTGGTCGAGGGCCGCGACCTGATCGTCGACGACGACGACCGCGTGTTCATGAAGACCACCGCCGGCCTCGCGGCGGTCGACGTCATCTACCGCCGGATCGACGACGACTTCCTCGACCCGGAGGCCTTCCGCCCCGACAGCCTGCTCGGTGTGCCGGGCCTGATGCGTGCCTATCGCGCGGGCAAGGTGGCGCTCGCCAACGCGATCGGCACCGGGGTCGCCGACGACAAGGCGATCTACGCCTACATGCCGCGGATCATCCAGTACTACCTCGGCGAGCAGCCGATCCTGGCCAACGTCGAGACCAACATCTGCCGCGAGCGCGAAGGCCTGCGCTACACCCTCGATCACCTGGCCGAGCTGGTGGTCAAGCCGGTCGGCGAATCCGGCGGCTACGGCATCACGGTCGGGCCGCGCGCCTCGCGCGCCGAGCTCGAGGCCTGCCGTGAGCGGCTGGTGGCGGACCCCGCCAATTACATCAGCCAGCCGATGATCGGGCTCTCGGTCGCCCCGACCCTGACGCCCACCGGGATCGCGCCGCGCCACGTCGATCTCAGGCCATTCGCGGTCACCGGCACCGACACCTGGGTCCTGCCCGGCGGCCTCACGCGGGTCGCGCTGCGTCAGGGCTCGCTGATCGTCAACTCCTCGCAGGGCGGGGGCTCGAAGGATACCTGGGTCCTTGGATAGCCTCCTCGCCCGCTTCGCCGAGAGCAGCTTCTGGATGGCCCGCTACATGGAGCGGGCCGAGAACCTGGCGCGCATCCTGGACGTCAACGAGACCTTCGCGCAGAACAGCGAGGGCGTGAAGGAGTGGCTGCCGATCGTCCAGCTGTATTCCGATGCCGAGCGCTTCTTCGAGACCCACGAGGCCGCGACCGCCGATGCCGTGCTCCATTTTTACGTGCTCGACCGCAGCAATCCGACCTCGATCGCGTCGACCGTGCAGATGGCGCGCGAGAACGCCCGCTCGCTCCGGCACGTGATCAGCACCGAGACCTGGACCCATCTGAACGTCTTCTACAATCGCCTGCTCGAGCTGCGCCAGGCCGACCTCGAGCTCTCCAACCTGTCGCGCGTCTGTGCCCGGATCAAGGAAGACTGCCAGCTGCATACCGGGATCATGGAGGGCACCGGCTACCGCACCCAGAGCTGGTACGCCTATCAGATCGGCAAGCAGATCGAGCGCATGGACCAGGCCACGCGCCTGCTCGACATCAACTATCACCGGCTGCTGCCGGCGGTCGACGAGGCCGGCTCGCCGATCGATGCCAGCCAGTGGAACGCGCTGCTGCGCTCGGTCGCCGGCTACCACGCCTTCCGCCGGGTCCATCCGCGCGGCATGCAGCCGGCCAAGGTGGCGGAGTTCCTGCTGTTCGACCTCGCGTTCCCGCGCTCGGTCGGGCTCTGCATCCGCGCGATCGACGAGCTCGCTCTGGCGCTCGCCGCGCGGATCGGCCAGGACGATCCACCCTGGACCATGGGCGCGCTCTCGACCCTGCGCGGGATCGCGCGGAACACCACGATCGAGGACGTGATGGCGACCGGCCTGCACGAGTTCCTGGACCAGATCCAGGGCCATCTGATCGCGCTCACCGACGATCTCGGCGACGGCCTGTTCGGCCACCGCTTCTAGTCCTCACCCGGCCCCCTGTGTCGCAGCGCCTCAGCATCCGCCACACGACGGTCTACCGCTATCGGCGGCCGGTGACCTTCAACGAGCATCGCGCGATGTTCCGGCCGCGCGACAGCCACGATCTGCGGGTCCTGGACGCCCAGCTGGTGCTGAGCCCGCCCGGTGAGGTGCGCTGGATCCACGACGTGTTCTCGAACTCGATCACGCTGATCACCTTCGCCGAGGCGGCGCGCGAGCTCCGCCTCGAGAGCCTGGTCGAGATCGAGCACTACGGGCTCAACGATCCCGAGATGATGATGCGGGAATACGCCACCAGCTATCCCTTCCGCTACGACAACGAGCAGGTCGTCGACCTGCTGCCGACGCTCCAGAACCATTACCCCGATCCGGACGGCGCGGTCGGCGCCTGGGCGCGCCAGTTCCTCGACCCGGGCGAGACCACCAGCACCGAGGAGCTCCTGATCCGGATCACGCGCGCGATCCAGCAGCAGTTCCGCTACGAGGAGCGGGTCATGCGCGGCACCCAGGCGCCGATCGAGACGCTCCGCCGGGGCTCCGGCACCTGCCGGGACTTCGCGCTGTTCATGATCGAGGCGGTCCGCTCGCTCGGCCTCGCGGCGCGCTTCGTGTCCGGCTACCTGTACGATCCGGCGCTCGATGGGATCGGCCCTGGGCTCTCCGGCGCGGGCTCGACCCACGCCTGGGTCCAGGTCTTCCTGCCGGGCGCCGGCTGGGTCGAGTTCGACCCGACCAACGGCCTGGTCGGCGGCCCGAACCTCATCCGGGTCGGGGTCGCGCGCGATCCCCGCCAGTCGATCCCGCTCCGGGGCAGCTACAACGGCGCCGCCTCGGACTTCATCGACATGCAGGTCGAGGTCCGGGTCACCGCCGGCGAACGCCGCTGACGTTGCGCTCCGCGGCCGAGGGCGTATCTTGACGCCATGGCCACGGCCGCGAAGCAGCTACACATGTCGCTCGCCGAGTTCCTCGACTGGGACGACGGCACGGACACGCTCTACGAGCTCGTCGAGGGGCGGATCGTCGCCATGGCACCGCCGCACGACGCCCATGGCACCATCCTGATGAACCTTGGATTGGCGATCGGAGCAGCGTTGAAGGCGCCCTGTCGCGTGGTCGGCAATGCCGGCATCGTCCTGCCGGAACGCGATGATCGCTATTATGTCGCCGATCTGGTCGTGACCTGCGACCAACCCGCCAGCCAGCGACCCTTCCTGCCCGAGCCACGGCTGATCGTCGAGGTGCTGTCGCGCTCGACCGCGGCCCATGATCGCGGTCGCAAGGGCGAGGACTATCGCCAGCTGGCGTCGGTGCAGGAAATCCTGTTCGTTTCCAGCGACGAACGACGGGTCGTGCGGCTGCGGCGGGAGGCCGACCATTGGGTGATCGAGGATTTCATCGGCGAGGCCTCGATCGGCCTCGCGAGTGTTCCGGCGACCATTCCCTTGCCGGCGATCTACGCCAACGTCGCGTTCGGTGAACCATCGGACGAGCCAGCCGGCGAGCCCACTTAGGAGCCGCGCTCGCCGCGGAATTCGGTCTCAGACATTCAGATGGTTCAGCGCCAGACCGGGGCGGGGCCAGGCGCAGGCGACCAGGCGGCCGGAGCTGGAAAGCGTGACGTAGGCGGTCTTCAGGTCGGGGCCGCCGAAGCAGATGTTGGTCGTGTGCGTGTCCGGCATCGGCACGTGCTCGATCGACTTCCCGTCGGGCGAGATGATCGTGATGCCGCCATGGGCGAGGGTTGCGACGCAGACGTTGCCGTTGGCCTCGACGGCCAGCGAATCGAAGCGCTGATAGGCGCCGCCGCACTGGGCGACCAGCCGGCCGCCGTGGGGCGAGGGCCAGGGCTGGCGCGCGAGCACGCCGGGCTCGAGGATCTCGAACGCCCAAAGGCGCGCGGCCTCGGTCTCGGCGACGTAGAGGGTGTGGCCGTCGGGCGACAGGCCGATGCCGTTCGGGGTCACCATCGGGAAGGCGACCTGGCGGAGCAGCGAGCCGTCGGCCCGGGCGTAGAACACGGCGCCATAGTCCATCTCGCGCTGGCGGCGCTTGCCGAGGTCGGTGAAGTAGAAGCCGCCCTCGGCATCGAACACGATGTCGTTGGGCCCGCGCAGCTGGACCTCGGGGGTGCCCCGGTAGAGGACCTCGACCGCGCCGGTCGCGAGATCGATCCGCTCGATCCGGCCGCCCGAATAGTCCCAGGCCTGGACGGTCGGCCGGAGGCCATGGTCGTCGACGAACTCGAAGCCGCCGTTGTTGCAGACGTAGCACCGGCCGTCCGGGCCGATCGCGGCGCCGTTCGGGCCGCCGCCGGGGGTCGCCACCACCTCCTTGGTGCCATCGGGCAGGACGCGGGTGAGGCAGCGCCGTTCGATCTCGACCACCAGCACCGAGCCGTCCGGCATCGCGACCGGCCCCTCCGGGAACCGCAGTCCCGTCGTGATCTCGCGCAGCTCGGCCATGATGCCCCTCCCGTTTCTCGACCCGAACCGAGCTCAGGCTATCAGCGACGCTGACCGAGGGAAAGCGAGGGCGGCCGCCTTAACGGAGCTCTAAGGCCGAGCCGACAGAGTCGCTGGCTCGCAAGCGTGAGCGCCGCCGGAGCTATCCCGAAGGCCGCGTCCATGGATCCCAGCGCAAGGGGAAGCAGCGTGTCCGAAGCCAAGCCCACTCCCGATCCCGCCTATCATGGCCGGGCGCTCCGGCGTGCCCGGCAGAGCGACCGCGGCCGGCCCGGCGTGCTCGCCTGGCTCGCGGGGCTCAGCGTCCACTGCGCGGTCCTGCTGCTGCTGGTCGTCTGAGGCCGGTCAGGAGCCATCGGGCGCCTCGGCGCCCTCGAGCAGCGCGTCCAGGCGCGCCTGCTCGGCGGCGCTCAGCGCTTCGGGCTCGACCCGCCGGCGCCGGCGCAGATGGATCGCGACGCCCCCCGCCCCCAAGAGCAGCAGCGCCGCCGGCCCGAACCACAGGCCCCAGGTCGCCGGCTCGACCGGCGGCTTGAGCAGCACGAAGTCGCCGTAGCGGGCGGTCAGGAAGGCGATCACCTGCTGGTCGCTATCGCCCGCGACCAAGCGCTCGCGGACCAGCCGGCGCAGGTCGTCCGCGAGGTCGGCGTTGGAATCGTCGATCGACTGGTTCTGGCAGACCAGGCAGCGGAGCTGCTTCGAGAGCGCCCGGGCGCGCTGCTCGAGCGCCGGATCGGCCAGCATCTCGTCGGGGCTGGTCGCGGCCCGGACCTGCGGCGCGAGCAGCGCCGCGAGCACCAGCATGAGGCCGAGCCAACGCCTCATCGGTTCAGCTTCGCCAGCATCGGCAGCAGCGTCTGGTCGACGTCCTGCGGCATCAGGGGACCGACGAACTTGTGCCGGATACGGCCCTCGGCATCGATCACGAAGGTCTCCGGCACGCCATAGACCCCCCAGTCGATCGCGACCCGGCCGGTGCGGTCGGCGCCGATGCGCTTGAAGGGATTCCCGAGCTCGCCGAGCCAGGCGTCGACCTGGTCCGGTTTGTCCTTGTAGTTGATGCCGTAGATCGGGACACCCTGGTCGGCGAGCCGCTCCAGGAGCGGTTGCTCGGCGCGGCAGGGCACGCACCAGGACGCGAACACGTTGACCAGCACCGTCTGCCCCTTCAGATCCGCGCTCGACAGGCCGGGCCGGTCGATGCCGTCGACCGGCGGCAGGTCGAACTCCGGCACCGGCTTGCCGATCAGGGCCGAGGGCAGGATGCTCGGGTCGCGGGTCAGGCCGACCGCGAGCCCGATGCCGACGCCCGCGAACACCAGCACCGGGATCAGGTAGAGCAGCCGGCGCGCGGTCATCGCCGATCAGGCCCGCGCGGCGGCCGCGGCCAGGCGGGCGCGGGCCGCGGCGGGCGCGCCGACCCGATGGCGGCGATCGGTGAGCGACCAGAGCCCGGCCAGGCCCATGATCGCGATGCCGCCCCAGATCCACATCACCAGAGGATTGCAATAGATCCGGACCGCGTGCGCGCCGGCGGCGGCCTTGGCGCCCTTGGCCGGATCGCCCAGGACCACGTAGAGGTCGCGCCAGAAGCCGGTGTCGATCCCGGCCTCCGAGGTCGACTGGCGCTCGACCGGGTAGAAGCGCCGCTCGGGAAAGAGGGTCGCGACCGGGCGGCCGTCGCGGGTGACCTCGAAGGTCGCGCGCCTGGCGACGTAGTTCGCGCCCTGGCGGTCGGCGATGCCGTCGAGCTTGAAGCTGTAGCCGGCGAGCGTCGTGGTGTCGCCCGGCTGCATGACCAGGATCGCCTCGCCGCGCCAGGCGCTCGACGCGGTCACGCCGGCGACCAGCACGCCGACCCCGATGTGGGCGAGGGTCATGCTGTAGGCGGAGCGCGGCAGGCCCATGGCCCGCTGCCAGCTCTGCCTGAGCGGCAGGCGCAAGAGCTGCACCCGGCCCGCGAGCTCGAGCAGCGAGCCCGCCACGACCCAGACCGCGAGCGCCATGCCGCCGGCCGCCAGGATGCCGCTGCCGCGGGTGATCACCAGCTGTACGATCGCGACCACCGCGGTGATCGCGAGCGCTGCCTTGAGCCGGCCGAGCACGCCCGCGAGATCGCCCCGCTTCCAGGCGAGCATGGCGCCGACCGGCACCGCGGCCAGCAGCGGCACCATCAGCGGCGCGAAAGTGGCGTCGAAATAGGGCGGGCCGACCGAGATCTTGGGGCCGCCCAAGGTCTCGAGCAGGAGCGGGTAGAGGGTGCCGAGGAAGACCGTGGCGCAGGCGGTCGCGAGCAGGAGGTTGTTGAGCAAGAGGCCACCTTCCCGCGAGACCGGGGCGAACAGGCCGCCCGCCTGCAGCTGTGGCGCCCGCCAGGCGTAGAGGGCGAGCGAGCCGCCGATCGCGATCGCCAGCAGTGCCAGCACGAACACGCCGCGCCTGGGGTCGACCGCGAAGGCGTGGACCGAGGTCAGGACCCCCGAGCGCACCAGGAAGGTGCCGAGCAGGCTCAGGGAAAACGCCAGGATCGCGAGCAGGATGGTCCAGCTCTTGAGGCTCGCGCGCTTCTCGACCACGAGCGCTGAATGGAGCAGCGCGGTCGCCGCCAGCCAGGGCATGAAGGACGCGTTCTCGACCGGGTCCCAGAACCACCAGCCGCCCCAACCGAGCTCGTAGTAGGCCCAGTAGCTGCCAAGCGCGATGCCAAACGACAGAGCGCACCAGGCAGCCAGCGTCCAGGGCCGCACCCAGCGCGCCCAGCTGGCGTCGACCCGGCCCTCGATCAAAGCGGCGATCGCGAAGGCGTAGGCCATCGAGAGACCAACGTAGCCCGTGTACAGCATCGGCGGGTGGGCGGCGAGCGCGGGGTCCTGGAGGATCGGGTTGAAGCCCTGGCCATCGAGCGGCGCCGGGTCGAGGCGCAGGAACGGGTTCGAGGTGAACAGCATGAACGCCAGAAAACCGACCCCGATCAGGCCCTGGACGGCCAGCACGCGCGCCCGGAATGGCGCCGGCAGATTGCGCCCGAACAGGGCGACGCCCATGCCGTAGAGGGCCAGGATCCAGACCCACAGGACCAGCGAGCCCTCATGGTTGCCCCAGGCGGCGGCGACCTTGTAGATCAGCGGATTGCCCGAATAGGAGTTGTCGGCGACCAGGCGGACCGAGAAGTCGGAGACCGCGAACGCCTGGATCAGGGCGCCGAACGCCAGCGTCAGGCAGAGGAACTGGCCGATCGCGGTCGTGCGCGCGAGGTCCATGAGGCCGGGATCGCCGCGCGCGGCTCCCCACAACGGCAGGCTGCCCTGGATCAGCGCGAGGCCGAGCGCCAGGACCAGCGCGTAGTGACCGATCTCCGGGATCAAGGCTTGGCTCCCGCCGCGGCGGCCTCACTGGTCGCGCCCTCGCGCCAGCGGCCCGCGGCCTTCAAGGCGTCGGCAACCTCGGGTGGCATGTACTTCTCGTCGTGCTTGGCCAGGACCTCGCTCGCGACGAACACGCCGTTGCCATCGATCTGACCCTGGGCGACGATGCCCTGGCCCTCGCGGAACAGATCGGGCAGCAGGCCGCGATAGCGGACCCGGACCTCGTGGACCCGATCGGTGAGCGCGAAGCTCACCGTGCCGTCGGCGCCCGTGCGCTCGACGCTGCCCGGCACGACCAGGCCGCCCAGCCGGAAGGACTGGCCAGGCTCGATCCGCCCGGTCGCGATCTCGGTCGGGGTGACGAAGAAGGCGATGCTGTCCGAGAAGGCGAGCACGACCAAGCCGGTGGCGCCGCCGAGCAGCACCAGGAGCGCCACCACCAACATCAGCCGCTGCCGCTTGCGCAGACGCATCCGCTCACTCGCCGGTCCGGCCGCCGGCATCGGAGGCGAGCCCGGCCGGCCCCGGACGGGCCGCCGGACGGAGCCGCGGCCGGGCCGGGCGCGGCCGGACCACGCGGCGCAGCTGCTCGAGCTCGGCCTCGCGCCGGCGCGCCGCCCACCAGCTCTGCGCCAGCAGGCCGATCAGCACCAGGGCGGCGAAGCCGAACGCCGGCCAGACAAAGGCCGCGTAGCCGCCCATCGCGAAGAAGTCGCTCACCGCCAGCTCCCAGGGCTTGGCCTGACGCCATCCCGGTCATCAGATAGCGCGAATTGGCGGCTTTGCCCACCACCCGACAACGACGCCTTCACGAGCTCCGGCCTAAGCTGCCGCCGCCGCTCTGGCCGGAGCCGGCGTTCAGGGTATTCCGGCCGGGGCGTTCAAGGTATGAAGCGCGGATGACCTTCGCCGTCCAGATCGATCAGCCAGGCGAGCCCGCGCCGCGCACGGCGGCGCTCGAGCCGGCGGAGCTCGCGCGCGAGCTCGACGCCTGGCTGGCCGCGGTCGGTGGCACCGACCCTGCGGCTCTGCTGCCCGCGCTCAAGGGCTGGCTCAGCGGCCACCAGGCGCGCCTGCAGCGCCAGTTCGAGGCCGACAACGACGCCGAGGCGGTGGTCTTCGGCCGCTGCCGGCTGATCGATGCCCTGCTGCGCGGCCTGCTCGACTTCGCCCACGCACGGGTCTTCCGGATGGCCAATCCGACCGCGGGCGAGCGTCTGGCGATCGCTGCGGTCGGCGGCTATGGCCGCGGTGAGCTGGCGCCCTATTCGGACGTCGATCTGCTGTTCCTGCATCCCTACAAGCGCACGCCGCATATCGAGCAGATGATCGAGTTCTCGCTCTACCGGCTCTGGGATCTCGGGCTCAAGGTCGGCCAGGCCACCCGCTCGGTCGACGAATGCCTGCGGCTGGCCCGGAGCGACCTGCAGATCTGCACGAGCCTGCTCGAGGCGCGCTTCCTCTGGGGCGAGCGGGCGGTCTACGACGCCTTCGCGACCCGCTTCGAGGCCGAGGTGGTCGAGGGCCGCGGCCGGGTGTTTGTCGAGGCCAAGCTCGCCGAGCGCGACGCCCGCCATCAGCGCACCGGCGACAGCCGCTACTTGCTCGAGCCGAACGTCAAGGAGGGCAAGGGCGGGCTCAGAGACCTGCAGACCCTGTTCTGGCTCGGTCGCTTTCTCTACCGGATCGACGATCCGGCCGAGCTGGTCAGCCATGGCGTGCTGAACCAGGCGACGCTCCGTCAGTTCGGCAAGGCGCGCCGGTTCCTGTGGACCGTGCGCTGCCATCTGCACTACCTGACCGGCCGCCCGGAGGAGCGCCTGACCTTCGACCTCCAGCCCGAGGTCGCGCGCCGCATGGGCTATCGCGAGCGCCGGGCATCGAGCAGCGTCGAGCGCTTCATGAAGCACTACTACCTGGTCGCCAAGGAGGTCGGCGCGCTGACCCGGATCTTCTGCGCCGCGCTCGAGGAGCAGCACCGGCGCCGGCCGCTGGGTCTCGCCCGGCTCGGCTTCGGCCGCCGGCGGATCGACGGCATGATCATCCAGGGCGGGCGGATCATGCCGGCGACGCCCGATCTGTTCGAGCGCGAGCCGCTCGCCATGCTGCAGCTGTTCCACCTGGCCCAGGAGCGCGATCTCGACATCCACCCGGAAGCCTGGCGGGCGGTCACCCAGAGCCTGCGCCGGCGCGACGCCGAATTGCGCGAAAGCCGGGCGGCCAACGAGCTGTTCCTGAAGATGCTGACCTCGCGCCACGACCCGGCGACCACCTTGCGGCGGATGAACGAGGTCGGCCTGCTCGGCCGCTTCCTGCCCGAGTTCGGGCGCGTGGTCGCCCAGATGGAGCACAGCCTCTACCACGTCTACACGATCGACGAGCACACCATCCGGGCGATCGGCGTGCTCCACCAGATCGAGACCGGCCAGCTCGAGGGCGAGCTGCCGCTGGCGACCGGCCTGATGCCCAAGGTTTTGTCCCGGACCGAGCTCTACGTGGCGCTGCTGTTCCACGATCTCGGCAAGGGCCGCGCCGGCGATCACTCCGAGATCGGCGCCGACATGGTCCGGCGGACCGGGCCGCGGCTCGGCCTCAGCGATGAGCAGATCGAGACCGTCAGCTGGCTGGTGCGCCACCACCTGCTGCTCAGCCGGGTCGCCTTCAAGCGCGACATCGAGGACCCCAAGACGGTCAGCGACCTGGTCGAGGTGATCCAGTCGCCCGAGCGCCTGCGCCTGCTGCTGGTGCTGACCGCGGCCGACATCCGGGCGGTCGGCCCGAACGTCTGGAACGGCTGGAAGGGCCAGCTGCTGCGGGCGCTCTATCACGAGGCCGATGCCGCGCTCGCCGGCGGCGACGCGAGCGGCCGGCGCCGGGACCGGATCGAGGCGGCCAAGCAGGCGCTGGCCGAGGCGCTCGGCGACTGGCCGGCGGCCGAGCGCGAGCGCTTCCTCGCCCGCCACGACCCGCGCTACTGGATCAGCTTCGACCTCGAGACCCAGCTCCGGCACGCCCAGCTGGTGCGTCGGGCCGAGGCCGAGCACAGCCCGCTCACCCTCGACTTCCGGATCGACCGGTTCCGCTCGCGCACCGAGGTCGTGCTGTTCGCGGCCGATCATCCGGGGCTGTTCATGAAGGTGGCCGGCGCGCTCGCGCTGAGCGGCGCCTCGATCGTCGACGCCCGGATCTTCACCACCACCGACGGCATGGCGCTCGACAGCTTCGGCATCCAGAACGTCGAGGATCGGGGCGCGGTCGCCGACCCGGCCCGGCTCGAGCGCATCCGGCGCAACGTCGAGCGGGCGCTGGCCGGCGAGATCGCGCTCGATCGCAGCCTCGCCGGGCGTCGCTCCCTGCCCCAGCGCGCCGACGTGTTCGAGGTCGAGCCGCGGGTCCTGATCGACAACGGTGCCAGCCGCACCCATACCGTGCTCGAGCTCAACGGCCGCGACCGCCCGGGGCTGCTCTACGACGTCGCCAAGACGCTGAAGGATCTCGGCATGGGGATCTCGAGCGCCCACATCAGCACCTATGGCGAGCGGGTGGTCGACGTCTTCTACGTCAAGGACGTGTTCGGGCTGAAGATCACCCAGCCGCCCAAGATCCGGCAGATCCAGCGCCGGCTGACCGCCGCGCTGGCGGCCGAGGCGCCGGCCAGGCCGGGCCGGCGGGCGTCCGACCGTGGCCGCTGAGCCGGCGGTTCAGGCGCCCCCCGCGCCGGGGCGGCTCCTGCATTCGGTCGCCACGGTCGGCTCGATGACCCTGATGTCGCGCGGGCTCGGCTTCGTGCGCGACCTGCTGGTCGCCGACGTGCTCGGCGCCGGGCCCTTGGCGGATGCCTTCTTCGTCGCCTTCAAGCTGCCCAATTTCCTCCGCCGGCTGTTCGCGGAGGGTGCCTTCAACGCCGGCTTCGTGCCGATGTTCGCGCGCACCCTCGAGGCCGAGGGGCCCAAGGTCGCCAAGGCGTTCGCCGAGCAGGCCCAGGCCGCGCTGATCGGCATCCTGGTGCCGCTGGTGCTGCTCGCGATCCCGGCGATGCCCTGGCTGATCACGATCTTCACCCCGGGCTTCGAGCCGGCCGACCCGCGCTATGGCGCCGCGGTCGAGCTGTCGCGGATCACCTTCTGCTACATCCTGTTCATCTCGCTGGTGGCGCTGCAGAGCGGCGTGCTCAACTCGATGAACCTGTTCGGGGCGGCCGCGGCGAGCCCGGTCGTGCTCAATCTGACCATGATCACAGCGCTCGGCCTGTCGATCGTCTGGCTGGATGCGCCCGCCCAGACGCTCGCCTGGAGCGTCGCCGCCGCCGGCGTGCTCCAGTTCCTCTGGCTGCGCCTGTCGCTCTACCGGGCCGGCATGCTGCTCGGCTTCCGCCGGCCGCGGCTCAGCCCCGAGATCCGGCGGCTGTTCGCGCTGATCGTGCCGGGCGCGATCGGGGCCAGCGCCGCCCAGATCAGCGTCCTGATCGACGTCTTCTTCGCCTCGCTCCTGCCAACCGGCGCGGTCTCCTACCTCTACTACGCCGACCGCCTGAGCCAGCTGCCGCTCGGCGTGATCGGGGTCGCGGTCGGCACCGCGCTCCTGCCGCTGCTCGCCCGCCAGCTGCGCGCGGGCGACACCGCGGCTGCGCTGAAGAGCCAGAACCTCGCGATCGAGCTCGCGCTGCTGCTCACCTTGCCGGCGGCGCTGGCGCTGATCGTGCTCGCCTGGCCGATCATCCACGTGCTGTTCGAGCATGGCGCCTTCGGCCCCGAGGACACGCTCAAGACCAGCTGGGCGCTCGCCGCCTATGCCGCCGGCCTGCCCGCCTACGTCCTGATCAAGGTCCTGGCGCCGGGCTTTTTTGCGCGCGAGGACACGACAACGCCGGTCAAGGTGGCGCTGGTGTGCCTGGCCGCCAACCTCGTGTTCGTGCGTGACCCTGATGTGGCCGCTCGCCCATGTCGGGATCGCGCTCGCGACCGCGCTCTCGGCCTGGCTGAACGCGGGCCTGCTCGCCTGGCTGCTGCGCCGCGACGGGCTGCTCCAGCCCGATGCCCGCCTCAGGCGGCGCCTGCCGCGGATCGTCGGCGCTTCGCTCGCGATGGCAGCCGGCGTCTGGCTCGCCAGGGCGTGGCTCGCCCCCTTGCCGGCGACCCTCGCCCTGGCGCTCCTGGTCGCGGCCGGCGGCGGCGGCTTCCTGGCGCTGGCCAGGCTCTCGGGCGCGCTCGATTTCGGCGAGCTGCGGAGCGCACTCGGCCGGCGCGGCGCTTGACGTCCGGCCCGCCATCCTCCTAACTCCCCGCACGTCCCCATCCGAGAGCGACCAAAGGCAGGCCATGCAAGGGCGGATCTTCTCCGGCGTGCAGCCGAGCGGCAACCTGCACCTCGGCAACTATCTGGGCGCGATCCGCAACTGGGTCCGGCTCCAGGGCGAGTACGAGGCGATCTACTGCATCGTCGACCTGCACGCGATCACGGTGCCGCAGGAGCCCGCGGCGCTGCGCGCCAAGACCGTCGAGGTCGCGGCCGGGCTTCCTGGCCGCCGGGCTCGATCCGGCGCAGACCACGATCTTCGTCCAGAGCCACGTCGCTGCGCACACCCAGCTCGCCTGGGTGTTCAACTGCGTCACCCCGCTCGGCTGGCTCAACCGGATGACCCAGTTCAAGGACAAGGCCGGCAAGCAGCGCGACCAGGCCTTGGCCGGGCTCTACGTCTATCCGGTGCTGATGGCGGCCGACATCCTGGCCTACCGCGCGACCCACGTGCCGGTCGGCGAAGACCAGAAGCAGCATCTGGAGCTGTCGCGCGACATCGGAGGTGCCTTCAATCGCCGCTACGAGACCGACTTCTTTCCGCTGCCCGAGCCGCTGATCTTCGGCGCCGCGACCCGGGTCATGAGCCTGCGCGACGGCCAGAAGAAGATGAGCAGCTCCGACCCCAGCGATCAGTCCCGGATCAACCTCACCGACGATGCCGACACCATCGCGCTCAAGATCCGGCGCGCCAAGTCGGACAGCCAGATGGGCCTCACCTACGACCCGGAGAACCGGCCGGAGGCGGCCAATCTCCTGGCCATCTACGGCGCGCTCGCCGAGCAGTCGCGGACCGAGGTCGAGGCACGCTTCGCCGAGACGTCGTTCTCGGACTTCAAGGCCGAGCTCGCCGATCTCGCGGTCGCCAAGCTCGCGCCGGTGACCGGGGAGATGCGCCGGCTGATGGCCGCCCCCGACCACATCGACCAGGTGCTGCGCCAGGGCGCCGAGCGGGCCGAGGCGATGGCCGCCGACAACCTCGCCCGGATCTACGACCTGGTCGGCTTTCTGCCGCGCTAGCCCCGAGCCGGTCACGAGCCGATCGGTCTCGCGCGGGCGTTTCGCAATGACACCGTCGAATCCGGCCGCTGCTCGCCAACCGGCTCAGCGACACCTCCTGCCGCAGACCGTGCCGGCCTGATCCGATCGGCTCGCCGCCGGCAGCGAGCGGATGGCCCGCCGGCGACGCCTGCGGATTGACTGATCGGCTCGAGCACCAACATGGTGCGAGGAGCCCGCGTCCTGGCAACCCGGAGTTCGACATGGTCGAGCAGACGCTGAGCGGCAGCGAACCCGGCCGGGGCAGCCGGATCCTGCGCCGGATCAGGATCGGCGGCCTCGGCCTCCTGGTGGTGCTGGCGGTCTACTATCTGGGCGGCGCGCTGTGGCTGGATCACATCGACGACGACCCGGATTTCGGGCTCCCGAGCACAGCGCCTAAGGGCGGCGCCAAGAGCGTGGCGGTGGCCGCCGATCTGATCAATCGAGAGATCAACACCCACCGCTGGGTCGCCAACGACCCGTTCTTCATGCCGGCCAGCCTGCTCGACAACATGCCCAACTTCCAGATGGGCATCATCGCCGCCCTGTCCCGGTTCACGCTCGAGCTCGGCGACCAGATCGCGCGCACCCGCGGCTCGAGCCAGATCGACCAGGACGTGAACACGGCGGTCGGCCTGCTGAAATATCCGGGCACGATCTGGGTCTTTGACTTCTCGACCTCCTTCGCCCCGACCGCGAGCTCGGAATCCCAGTACCGGCGGGCGATGCGTGCGCTCCGCGACTACAACCAGCGGCTCGCCCAGGGCCAGGCGGTGTTCGAGACCCGCGCCGACAACCTCCAGGCGACCCTCGACCGGATGACCGCCGACCTCGGCTCGGCATCCGCGGCGATCGACCGCGGCGTCACCGAGCGCTCGGGCTGGTGGCCCGACTTCGGCGCCGACGACCTGTTCTATGCCGACAAGGGCCGCCTCTACGCCTACTATCTGCTGCTGCGCGCGCTCGGGGCCGACTTCGACAAGGTGATCAAGGAGCGCGACCTCGGCGCCGCCTGGACGCAGATGCTGGAGAGCTTCCGCGAGGCGGCGACGCTGCAGCCCTGGGTCGTGGTCAACGGCGATCCGGCCAGCCAGTTCCTACCCAGCCACCTGGCATCGCAGGGCTTCTTCCTGCTGCGCGCGCGCACCCAGCTTAAGGAGATCACCAACATCCTGCAGAAATAATCCGTCGCTGGGCGGCTCCCTGGGCGACCTCCTGCGGACCGTCGCGCTTGAACGGCGACGCGGCTTGGGCCATGTTGGGAGGTCGCGTCCGGGCGGTGCCAGAGCGGCGCCGGCGATCGGCCCGTGGACCACTTGCGGCCCCGGGCGCAACGAGGAGGCGTGTGATGTTCATCCAGACCGAGCCGACCCCGAACCCTGCGAGCCTGAAGTTTCTACCCGGGCGCGAGGTCATGGCGCGGGGCGTGCTCGACTTCACCGATCCGGATCGGACCGAAGGCTCGTCCCTGGCACGGCGCCTGTTCGAGGTCGAGGGCGTGAGCGGGGTGTTCCTGGGCACCGACTTCATCACCGTCACCAAGACCGAAGGCCAGGACTGGTACCTGCTCAAGCCGGCAGTGCTCGGCGCGATCATGGAGCACTATCTGTCCGGCGATCCGGTGGTCGAGGCCGAGGCGGTGCCCGGCGACGAGGGCGGCGCGGCCCCCGAGGACGACGCCCTGGTGCGCCAGATCCGCGAGCTGATCGAGACCCGGGTGCGGCCCGCGGTCGCCCAGGACGGCGGCGACATCATCTTTCGCGGCTTCGAGCGCGGCATCGTCTATCTGCACATGCGCGGCTCCTGCGCCGGCTGCCCGAGCTCCACGATCACGCTCAAGAACGGCATCGAGAACCTGTTGCGCTACTACGTGCCGGAAGTGGTCGAGGTGCGGCCGGTCGCCTAGACCCGCCTTCGATCCCGTCGCCAGCGGTCCGGTGTTGCTGCTCGCCCTCGATAGCGCGGACGCGACCGGCTCGGCGGCGCTCTGGGATTGCTGCCCGGCCCGTGGCGGCGGCGCTGCTCGGGCACCGGCGGCTGGCGCCGGGCCGTGGCCAGGCCGACCACCTGATCGCGCTGATCGACGACCTGCTGCGCGCCCTCGGGCTCGACTACCGGGCGCTCGGCCTGCTCGCGGTCAATCACGGGCCAGGCAGCTTCACCGGGGTCCGGAGCGCGGTCGCGGCGGCGCGTGGCCTGGCGCTCGCGGCCGGGCTGCCGGTGCTCACCGTCGGCAGCCTCGAAGCCCTGGCGGCGGCCGTGCCGGAGGCTCCGGGGACGCTGCTGGCGGCGCTCGATGCGAGGCGCGCTCAGGTCTACGTCCAGGCCTTCGACCGGCAGCGGCGGCCGCAGGGCGCACCCGCGCTCAGGACTCCGCAGCAGGTGGTCGCCGACCTCGCGGCCGGGCCACTCCGCCTGGTCGGCAGCGGTGCCGCGCTGATCCGGGCGCAGCTGCCTGAGGGCCGGCCAGTCCCGATCGTGGACGTGGAGCTGGACGCCCGCTGGGTCGCCAGGCGCGCCGCCGACCGCCTGGCCAGCGGCGAAAGGCCGCAGGGCGGGAGCGCGTTGCATCCGCTTTATCTACGCCCACCCGATGCTCGTCCACCAACGCCCTTGGTCGCGCCGGCGCGTGCCCAGGCAGTCGAGGCCTGAACGATGCTCGCGCTCAAGCGGACCAGCAGCCTCAGCATCAAGACCGTGGGGCCGTTCGATCTCGGCCGGCTCGCCCGGCTGCACCAGAGTTGTTTCGACGACCCCTGGAGTTGCGCCGATCTCGCGCATCTGCTGGCGCTGCCCGGCGGCTTTGGCCTGCTGGCGCGGCTGTTCGAGCGCAATCTGGCCGGTCTCGATGGCATGCGCGGGGTCGGCTTCGCGCTGTGCCGGGTGATGCGCGACGAGGGCGAGCTGCTCTCGATCGGCGTCGGCCCGGTCTATCGGCGGCGCGCGATCGGCTCGGCGCTGCTCCAGGAGAGCATGGAGCGCTGCCGGCGCGCCGGGGCGGCGACCATCTTCCTCGAGGTCGCGACCGACAACCGCTCCGCCCAGATGCTCTACCGGTCGTTCGGCTTCGACGAGGTCGGCGAGCGCGAGGGCTACTATCAGCGGCCGGACGGAGCGCGGGTCAGCGCCTACACCATGCGCTGCGACCTGGCGCGGTTCGGCAACGGTCCGCTCGGGCCGCGCGGCTGGCTTTGAGCGCGCCGCTCGCGGAGTTCAGCCGGGCGCCGGCCCCTTGCGCACCAGCAGGCGATAGACGGTTCCGCCCCGCCCCTCGGGCCGAAGTTCCAGCACATCATGGCCCTGATCGCGCAAGGTGCGCGGCAGATTCTCGAGCGGCTCCCCCTCCCCGAGGCGAATGCACGCCACCTCGCCCGCCGCCATGTTCTCCAGCAAGAGCTTGGTCCTGACGAAGGTCAACGGGCAGGTCTCGGCTGAGATGTCCAAGCTGTACTGGGCTTCGCTCACGGTTTCTTGCCTCATCTTGTCACGACAGCCAAAAAGTGCTTGCGCCAGTGCCAACTTGAAATATATTCCCGGGTGAGATTAACCAGGCCAAGCTCGCAGAGGGCGCAGAACGTTATGACCGAGAAGTTGAGCCAAAACGAGCTCCTCGCGCTCACCACCGAGATAGTGGCGTCGCACGTGTCCAACAACACCGTCGCCGTCTCCGACCTCCCTGAGCTGATTCGGCAGGTCTACGGGAGCCTGACCAACCTCTCGCCGACCCCTGCGCCCGAGCAGCCGGAGAAACCGTCGCCTGCCGTCGCGATCAAGAAGTCCGTCACGCCAGACTACATCATCTGCCTGGAGGACGGGAAGAAGCTCAAGATGCTCAAGCGGCATCTGAAGACCCGCTACGACATGTCGCCGGAGGAGTACCGCAAGCGCTGGGGGTTGCCCGACGACTACCCGATGGTGGCGCCGAGCTACGCGCAGCAGCGGAGCGCGCTCGCCAAGAAGATCGGGCTCGGCACCAAGCCACGCACGCGGCAACGGCGCGGCGCCGCCTGAGCACCGCGCCTCGGCTCCTGTTGGAGCTTGCTGTCTCGCTCGCCTCGGCGAGCGGGGGGCGGGTGGCCGTCGTCGACCAGGGATCGACCGCGCACAGGATGGGTGGGCGACGGTGTCGCTCGCGTTGCGCAGCTCGGGAAATGACGGCGTCGTGCTTGACGAAGCCCGGCCGGCCACCCATACAATTGTCACCGACTGGCGCTAGAGGGACATTCGACGAGGCGCAGGAACAAGCTGTCGAACTTGCTGGACCAAGCTCACTCGACCCGCGGCGGCCGCTGAGGCGTGGCTAAGAAGCTGTTCGTCAAGACCTACGGCTGCCAGATGAATGTCTACGACTCCGGTCGCATGGCGGACGCGCTGGTGGCACACGGCTATGCGCTGACCGAGCGGGCCGATGACGCCGATCTGATCATCCTCAACACCTGCCACATCCGCGAGAAGGCGGCCGAGAAGGTCTATTCGGAACTCGGCCGTCTCCAGCAGCTGCGCCTGCGGCGGCGGGCGCACGGTGACGATCTGATGATCGGCGTCGCCGGCTGCGTCGCCCAGGCCGAGGGCGAGGCGCTGCTCGAGCGCGCCCCTTACGTCGACCTCGTGGTCGGGCCGCAGACCTATCACCGGCTGCCCGAGCTCCTGCACCGGCGTGCGCGCAGCCAGGGTGCGGTGCTCGACACCGACTTTCCCCTCGAGAGCAAGTTCGACCGGCTGCCCGAAGAGCGCGCGGCCGCGCCCGGGGTGTCGGCCTTCCTGACCGTGCAGGAGGGCTGCGACAAGTTTTGTACGTTCTGCGTCGTGCCCTACACCCGGGGCGTCGAGGCCTCGCGCCCGGCCGCCGCGATCCTGGCCGAGGCCGGGCAGCTGGTCGCCGCCGGCGCGCGCGAGCTCACGCTCCTCGGCCAGAACGTCAACGCCTACCGGGGCGCCGGGCCGGACGGCGAGGCCTGGGATCTCGCCCGCCTGATCCGGGCGCTGGCCGGGATCGAGGGGCTGGCGCGCATCCGCTACACGACCTCGCATCCCCGGGATCTCGACGCCCCGCTTGATCGAGGCCCATCGCGAGGTCGAGAAGCTGATGCCGTTCCTGCACCTGCCGGTGCAGTCCGGCTCCGACCGCGTGCTCCAGGCGATGAACCGGCGCCATGGCGCCGACGACTACCGGCGCACGGTCGAGCGGCTGCGCCAGGCGCGACCCGACATCGCGCTGTCGTCCGACTTCATCGTCGGCTTCCCGGGCGAGACCGAGGCCGATTTCCAGGCGACCCTCGCTCTGGTCGAGGAGATCGGCTTCGCCCAGGCGTTCTCGTTCAAGTACAGCCCGCGGCCCGGGACCCCGGCCGCGAGCCTGCGCGGCCAGGTCAGGGACCAGGTCAAGACCGAGCGCCTGACCGTGCTGCAGGCCCTGCTCGCGGAGCAGAGCCAAGCCTTCCAGGCGGCGACCGTGGGCCGCATCCTGCCGGTGCTGCTCGAGCGGCCGGGACGCTATCCCGGCCAGCTGGTCGGTCGGACGCCCTATCTCCAGGCCGTCCACGTCACCAGGCCGGGCGCCGGCCTGGGCGATGTGGTCGACGTCCGGATCACCGCGAGCCACGCCCACAGCCTGGCCGCGGCGCCGATCTTCACCGAGGAGCCACGAGGCCGCGCCGCATGCGCCTGAAACCGGTCCCGACGCTCGCCGTCGACATCGACACCCGGACCCTTCGCTTCGACGAAAATCGGCTCTGCGCCCTGCTGTTCGGCCAGCATCACGAGCATCTGGCGCTGATCGAGCAGCAGATTCCGGCGACCCTCGCGGCGCGCGGCAATCTGGTCACGGTCACTGGCGAGCCGGGCGCGGTCGAGGCGGCGGGCGCGGTGCTGGAGGACCTCTATCGCCGGCTCGAAGGCGGTCTGGAGCTCGGCCGCAGCGAGGTCGAGGCGGCGTTGCGCATGGTCCTGCACGGCCCTCGCGACGCCATCGGCTTCCCCGGCGAGGACGTCCTGATCCGGACCGACAAGCGGCGGGTCACGCCGCGCTCGCCGACCCAGGCGGCGTTCCTGCGCGCCATGCAGCGCCACGACCTGGTGTTCGGGATCGGACCGGCGGGCACCGGCAAGACCTACCTCGCGGTCGCGACCGGGCTGGCGCTGCTCCGGCAGCGGCTGGTCGAGCGCCTGATCCTGTCGCGGCCGGCGGTCGAGGCCGGCGAGCGCCTGGGCTTCCTGCCCGGCGACCTGAAGGACAAGGTCGACCCCTATCTGCGGCCCCTCTATGACGCCTTGCAGGACATGCTGCCGGAGGGCAAACTGGGCGCCAAGCTCGAGAGCGCCCAGATCGAGATCGCACCGCTCGCGTTCATGCGCGGGCGGACGTTGGCCAACGCGTTCGTCATCCTCGACGAAGGGCAGAACACGACGCCGAGCCAGATGAAGATGTTCTTAACCCGCCTGGGCGAAAATTCGCGCATGGTGGTGACCGGCGACCCGACCCAGGACGATCTGCCGCCGGGAACCACCTCCGGGTTGAACGACGCCGTGGCCAAGCTCGACCGGGTCGAGCGGGTCGCGGTGATCCGCTTCACCGAGCGGGACATCGTCCGCCATCCGCTGGTCGAGACGATCCTCAACGCCTACCGCACCGGCTCCGAGGCCGGCGCGCCTTTGAGCCGCGAGCTCGACCATGGCTGAGCAGCCGACCACCAGTTGTGGCCGCCGGCGCCGCACCGCCGCCGGACCGGCCCGGGTCTCCCCCACCTCATGGACAGTGACGGACCAAGTACGGTCGCCGTGACCATCGCCGCGCCGGCCTGGCAGGCCGTCGTCGACGATCCCGAGCAGCTCTGTGGCCAAGCCATCCGCGCGACCCTCGGCCGCGCCGCGCCGACCGCCTGGCTGGCGGCCGCCGAGGTCAGCCTGCTGCTTTGCGACGACGCGACCCTGCGCCGGCTGAACGCGCGCTACCGGCAGCAGGACCGGGCGACCAACGTGCTCTCCTTCCCGGCCCAGGCGCTCGACCCCGACCGGACGCCGCCGGCGCCCGGGCCCGGGCCGGTCCTGCTCGGCGACATCGCGCTCGCCGCCGAGACGGTGGCCGCCGAGGCCGCGGCCGAGGGCAAGCGGCCGGCCGATCATCTCCGCCATCTGGTGGTCCATGGCTGCCTGCACCTCCTCGGCTACGACCATCAGGACGCCGCCGGCGCGCTCCGCATGGAGGAGCTCGAGCGGGTGATTCTCGCCGGGCTCGGCATCGCCGACCCCTACGCCCCCGAGCCCGTCACTGACGCCGCCGCCGGCGTGCTGCTGGAGGCGGGCGCATGAGGGAGCTGCCGGCCGCCGGCCGCGACAGCCAGGTCTCGCTCCTGCATGGCCTGCTGACGCGGCTGCGCATCCTCGCCAAACGCCGCAACGGCGACGGTCACTCGCTGCGCGAGACCCTGGAAGAGCTGATCGAGGAGCACGAGGAGGAAGGCACCGAGGATCGGACCGAGTTCACCGAGGACGAGCGCGAGCTGCTGCTCAACGCGCTCAGCTTCGGCGAGCTCCAGGTCTGGGACGTCATGGTGCCGCGCTCCGACGTCAAGGCGATCCCGGTGACCGCCACTCTCGCCGAGGTCCTCGACACCATGCGCGAGGGCATGCACACTCGGCTGCCGGTCTATCGCGAGAACCTCGACGAGGTGATCGGCATGGTCCACATCAAGGACCTGTTGCCCTATTGGGGCGACGGCGCCGACTTCACGCTCGAGCGGATCATGCGCGAGGTGCTGTTCGTGCCGCCCTCGATGCGGGTGCTCGATCTCTTGCTGCAGATGCGCGACACCGGCGTCCACATGGCGATCGTGGTCGACGAGTACGGCGGTACCGACGGCCTGGCGACGATCGAGGACCTGGTCGAGGAGATCGTCGGCGAGATCCAGGACGAGCACGACAAGATCCTGCCGGCGCGGATCATCGAGCTGCCCGATGGCGTGCTCGAGGCCGACGGCCGGGTCGAGGTCGAGGAGCTCGAGGCGAGGCTCGGTCTGCAGCTGCTCGAGCCCGAGCGGCGGGAGGACGTCGACACGCTCGCCGGGCTGATCTTCACCCTGCTCGATCGGGTGCCGGCGCGGGGCGAGCTGGTCCGCCACCCGGCCGGCATCGAGTTCGAGGTCCTGGACGCCGATCCGCGCCGGATCAAGCGCCTGCGCATCCTGCGGGTCGAGCCCGCGGTCGCCGAGCCGGAAGAGGACGGCTGAGCGGCTTGCCGCAGGCGGTCGACGGAGCGCGCGCGGGCGCCGCTGCCGGCCGGCTCACGGCTCGCTCTGGCGGCGGCGCGCCGCTGGCCGCGCTCGAGCGCCTTCGGTCTCGGCGCGGTCGTGGCGCTCGCGCTGCCGCCGCTCAACCTCTGGCCCTGTCTGCTCGGCTTCGCCGGCCTTCTGGATCTGCTGCGCCGGGCCGAG